>NZ_CP118605.1:3477500-3780000 GCF_029869925.1 Microbulbifer bruguierae
TGGGGTATGCGGAGGAGGGCTTTGTGACGCTTTCGGAATAACTGCCGGGCGGTTGGCCCGCCCGGCAGTTGGCGGGCAGTGAGTAGGGGTTAATTTAAGGGCGGTCAGTCGAACCGCAATCAGTTGAACTGGTTGGCCGCGAGGCCGTCTTTACCGTAGATGTCGGGGCGGAAGTGCATGCGGCCCTGGCCGTCGACCCAGGCGGTCCAGTAGGTGAGGTAAACCTTCACGTTACTGGTCATTTTCACCTCGGTGGTTTCATCTCCGGTGGTCAACTGCTCGATGCGGTAGCGGGTCCAGTCGCCGGGTTCGTCCCGCAGCAGTGCTTCGGCCAGCTGCCGGGGTTTGGCGAGGCGCACGCAACCGTGGCTGTAGTCGCGGTCGGTGAGACCAAACAGGCTTTTGGCGCGGGTGTCGTGAAGGTAGATATCGTCCACGTTGGGGATTTCGAACTTTATCCGACCGAGAATATTCTGCTCACCGCCTTTCTGGCGCATGAGGAAGCCGCCGCTGGCCGCGCTGCGCAGGTTCTGGTCGGTCAGTGGCAGGTAGTCACCGCTGCCATTCACCACCCGATAGCCCATGTTCTCCATACCGTGGGGGTTGGCGCGGGCCTTGGGCAGTATCTCTTTGACCAGAATACTGCGGGGTACTGTCCAGGTAGGATTGAAGACGACACGAGCGACCCGGGTATTGATTTCCGGCGTCTGGTGAATCTTTTTGCCCACCACAACGTTCATGGACAGTTTAATACGGTCACTTTCCACGTAGTTGAGGGTGTATCCCGGGATATTGACCTGGACAAAGCGCTCACCCAGGTTGGCGGGCAGTTGCTCGCGCCGGCGGATATTGTTTTCGATGATATGCGCCCGTGCGGTGGGGGAAATATTCAGCCGTTCACGGGTTTGCTTGCCAACGATCCCGTCGGATTTTAGCCCGTGGCGGGCCTGGAAACGCAGTACCGCTTCGTGCAGGCGCTGATCGAACTTGTTGCTGTTGTCAGTACTGTAGCTGTAGTAGTCGCCGTACAGCGCCAGCATATTGCGCAGGTGCACAACGTTGGGATGTTTGGCACCGAGGGTCATGGCTGGACCTGCGGGCAGGGGGCGCCAGCGCCCGGAGTTGGCCATATCCCGGTAGCGGGCCAGTTGTTCGCGCAGGGCCTGGGCGTCGTTGCCGAAGGGGCTGTTTTCCTCGACGTACATGCCCTCGCCATGGGAGGGCGCCAGGCCCGAGCCCTCATCGGCGAGGCTGCGAAAACGCGGCATTACTCGGGGATAGGCCTGCGGATAACTGCGGCTTGAGTAGCGGGATGAGTGGCTGGTGCCATAGCGCGAGCCACTGCTGTAAACCTGGCCGCGGCTCTGGGTACTGTAGCGGGAGCGGTCCACGGACTGGGTGTTGGGACTGCTGCGGTTATAGCCGCGGAAATACTGGCGCCCACTGTCGTTGGCGACATAGCTGCGGGCGTCGGCAAGGTAGCTCCTCACATCCGCGGTATAACCACGGGCGCTGGCCATCTGGAAACCGCCCTCGGTCAGGTTTACCGGGGTGATGTCTTTGCGACGCAGGCGCGGGTGCTGCTTGGGACTCTGGGGCGTGAGTTTGTCCAGCTGCGTATCCTGGGCGTAGGAGATGAAGGCGTCGGTCAGCAACACATCCAGTACCGCAGCCATCTGCAGTCGCTGGGGGGTGTCCCGCAGGGTGCGGTCGAAATAGCCCAGGTGATAGCGGTAGTCGACCATGCTGCTGGGATTGCCAGAGCTCGAGGCCGTGAGCTGTTTGAGCAGGTCATTGGCGGTATCGCTCAGGCTGTAGTTGTCGAACCACAGCAGACGGTAGTCGGTGCGGCGATAGATGCGGCGTACGGCCACCGGGTTGAAGATCGGGTCCTGGGCGGGCCAGGCGTCGGGGTTGTCCTCCAGCCAGTTCACCAGGTGCGGACGCACGGCATTCTCCGGGAGTACCGGCACCGTTTCCTGGTTGGCGGTGAACGCATAATAGAGGGCAAATGCGCACAGGCTGCCGAGAAATAGGGCCGGCAGCGGAGATTTGCGTTTGCGACGCTCTGGAATGAAATATGACATGGTACCTCAGCGATACTGCAGGGCGCCGGTATACAGTGCGGAAGCCGGGGCCCGATCGTTCATACCTTCCCAACCTTCGGCACACCAATCCTGCAACGATCAACGGCAACAAGCCCGTCGACGGTGTACCTAAGCCGAGCATCCCGCGCGACCTTCCTTTTATAAAGGCGTATCCCGAGTACGCGTTGCGCGTTTCTCAACATCCGCCTGCCTGTGAAATTAAGTATGGCAACAAATGCGAAATTTGCTTGGCGCCAAATACATTTCACATTATCGCGTCGTTAGGGGGGCTACTGCGGGTACGGTGGTGGCGCGAGGTAAAAATACGCAGCTTCGCGGTCAATCCGGCCATCGTTATAGCGCTGCTCCCAGAAATTGACCGCACCTGTGGCGTCGACCATGACCAGTGTGCTGGCGCGGGTACCGTAACCGCCGGTTTCAGGCGCGAATCCCTGATTGGGCGGGATGTGGATAAATATCGGCGCCAGCGCGCGCTCCAGTTGCCGCCCGACACCAGTATCCGGCAACTGGGAATCGGCAGGGGTTGTTGCGTCCTGCAGCAGTGCCATTGAGGGGGCCAGCAACGTCTCCGCAGGTGCTGCTGCAGGTAGTGACTGGATAAGACTAGCCAGTCTGAGCTTTCCGCTTCGGACCTTGGGCCAGGGCGCATCTGCGGCACCGTTGGATATGCCGTGTATCCCGGAAGTGAAGGGGAAGGGGGCGTGGCGGTTGCCGGCGCAGATCAGCGGGACTTCTGCCTGCGGGTCGTACAGCAGGGCATTGAAACCCCGGTAACGCTCCCCGCTCAGCTGCAGTTGTGCGGAAAATGCCCGGGGTGAGGACCCGGAGGCAAGGAACTCCACCGGAATCTCACCCCGCGACAACATATTTGGAGGCTCTGCGGCACCGGGCTCGCGCACATTGGTGACTGCCGCTATCCGGCCACCGTTGGTGGCACCCAGCCAGGTGCCCCCCGCCGCCAGGTCTCGCCCAGCCAGCAGTGGCGGTGTGTCCCAGACCGCGGCGGGGGCCGTGGGGCGTTGGTAGAATTCGTCCCGGTTTGCCAGCAGGATCAGCGGATAGCGGGGATGCTGGCGGTAGGCGATCAAAAGCAGGCACATGGAATTTTTTCTCGGTTCCCATCCCGGGCTTAAATTGCAATGCGTTTCCAACCATAATAACGCCCACTTTCACTAACCGCGGTTTGAGCATGCTGACTTACCCCGAGATTGACCCTGTTGCCGTGGCCATAGGGCCGTTGAAGGTCCACTGGTACGGATTGATGTATCTGGCGGGTTTTGCCGCCGCCTGGTGGCTGGCCATGCGCCGGGCACAGAAGCCCTGGTCACCGGTGATCAAGTCCGAAGTAGAAGACCTGATCCTGTTCTGCGCCATCGGTGTCGTCGTCGGCGGCCGTCTCGGTTACATGTTCTTCTACAACTTCAGCGAACTGGTGGCGCACCCACTCAGCCTGTTTAAGGTGTGGGAAGGGGGTATGAGCTTCCATGGCGGACTGATCGGTGTGATGCTGGCGGCAACCCTGTATGCACGCAAGATCGGCACCACCTTCCCGGCGTTGATCGACTTCGTCGCACCGCTGGTGCCCATCGGCCTAGGCCTTGGTCGCATCGGTAATTTTATCGGGCAGGAACTGTGGGGTAGGGAAACCGATGTGCCCTGGGGTATGGTGTTCCCGAAAGATCCAGAGCTGTTGGTACGCCACCCGTCCCAGCTGTATCAGGCCTTCCTTGAGGGGCTGGTGCTGTTTGTGGTGCTATGGATCTTTTCCAGCAAGCCGCGCCCGCGCCTGGCCGTCGGCGGAATGTTTGTTCTGATGTATGGCATCTTCCGCTTTGTGGTGGAATTCGTGCGCCAGCCGGACGTCGGTATCGAGGTCATGTTCGGATGGCTGACTCGAGGACAATTGCTGAGCCTGCCGATGATCGTTGCCGGTATTGCGCTGCTGGTGTGGAGCTACCGCACGCAGCCGTTGCCGGAGGGGCGTGGCCAGGGTGAGGAAACACCTACTGCTAAAAGCACCGCCAAGTCCAAAAACGGTACCACCAAGCGCGAAGCCAATTGAAACGCGAAGCCAAATTGAAAATAGCCAGGTTATATAAATGAAGCAGTATCTGGACCTTATGCGCCATGTGCGCGATGAGGGCACCCTCAAGAGCGATCGCACAGGAACCGGCACCCGCAGCGTGTTTGGTTATCAGATGCGGTTTGACCTGGCCGAGGGGTTCCCGCTGATCACCACCAAAAAATGCCACCTGCGCTCGATCATCCATGAGTTGCTGTGGTTCCTGAAGGGCGATACCAACATCGCCTATCTGCAGGAAAACGGCGTGCGCATCTGGGACGAGTGGGCGACGGAAGAGGGCGACCTGGGGCCGGTTTACGGTTACCAGTGGCGCTCTTGGCCTACCAGTGATGGTCGTCATATCGACCAGATCAAGGATCTGGTGCAGCAGCTTAAAACCCGCCCGGACTCCCGCCGCCTGATCGTCAGTGCATGGAACCCGGCGGACCTGCCGGATGAAGGGGTGTCACCGAGTGACAATGCCCGCGCCGGTAAGATGGCGCTGGCGCCCTGCCATGCCCTGTTTCAGTTCTATGTGGCCGACGGCAAACTGTCCTGCCAGCTGTACCAGCGCAGTGCCGACATCTTTCTCGGTGTGCCCTTCAACATTGCCTCCTACAGCCTGCTGACCCTGATGCTGGCACAGGTGTGTGATCTCGAGCCGGGGGACTTTATCCACACCTTCGGTGACGCCCATCTGTACTCCAACCACATGGAACAGGTTGAAGAGCAGCTGTCGCGGCAGCCGCTGCCACTGCCTCAGATGCTGCTGAATCCTGAAGTGAAGGATCTGTTTGGATTCCGCTTCGAAGATTTTGAACTCAGGGGGTATGAAGCCCACCCGCATATTCCGGCACCGGTGGCGGTGTAATGGCGGCTGATACTACGCAGGAAATACCCCTGGCGATGATCGTGGCGATGGCGCGGAATAATGCCATCGGCCGTGAGAACACCCTGCCTTGGAAAATTTCCGGTGATCTGCAATTCTTCAAACGCACCACTTTGGGTAAGCCTGTGCTCATGGGGCGTAAGACCTTCGAATCCATTGGACGCCCGCTGCCGGGGCGGGAGAACATCGTTATTACGCGAAATCCGGCCTGGTGCACCAATGGGGTGCGCGTCGTGTCATCTTTGGGGCAGGCGCTGGCACTGGCGCAGCAGCTGGCGCAACACGATGGCGCGGAAGAGGTGATGGTCATTGGTGGCGCAGAAATCTACCGGCAGGCAATGCCCTTGGCACGGCGTTTGTATATCACCGAAGTGGATGCTGAGGTGGAAGGAGACGCCTTCTTCCCGGCCCTCGGAGACGAGTGGCGGGAAGCCGGTAGGGATTGTTACCCGGCCTCAGACAAAGACGAATATAGCTACTGCTTAGTTCAGTACGACAGGTATAAATAAAGAACAATTTGACCAAAAGGCAACCTTTCGGTAGTTTTGGTCAATTGTTGTACAGTGTAAGCCGCCGCAAATGTGTGCATTGGTCCGGGATGTGTTACCCGGGTGTTACCTTGTGACACAGGTAGGGCGACTCGGTCATTCGGCATTTGAATAATCAATTCGGCTGTTTACAATGTGCGGCTCTTAGCTGTCTTCAAACCAAAAAACTACCGCGTTGTGGCAGCTAATTCATCGCGACCATGTTGTGAAATATTGAACCCACTGGGGGGTCTAATGAAAACCAAGCGATTCATGGCTGTGGCGCTGACCACTGCGCTGTCTGCCGGCGCACTGTACGGTAGCGTAGCCACTGCGGATACCATCGATACCGTGCTCAAGGTCGGCGAGCAGAAAACTGCTGCCGCAACTGCATCTCAAAAGCGCATCGACAAGATCGCTCAGGAAACCTCCGACCTGCTTCAGCAGTTCAAGGTTGTGAACAAAGAGATTGACGGTCTGCGTGTGTACAACCGTCAGCTCGAAAAACAGCTGGCTAACCAGCTCTCCGTGATGAAGGACCTCGATGAGTCTATCGATCAGGTAACCGTGATCGAGCGTCAGATCCAGCCGCTGATCCTGCGTATGCTGGATGGCCTGGAGCAGTTCATCGAACTGGACGCCCCCTTCAAGTTGGCCGAGCGTAAGTCCAATCTCGAAGGTGTTAAGAACAATATGGACCGTTCCGATATCACTGTAGCGGAGAAATTCCGTCAGGTGCTGGAACTGTACAACTTCGAAGCGGAATACGCGCGCAAGATCGACAGCTACGGCGACACCCTGAACGTGAACGGTCAGGACCGCGAAGTAAACGTGCTGCAGATCGGCCGTATCGCCCTGGTAGCTCAGACCACCGATTCCAAAATCTCCCTGGCTTACGACAAAGCTCAGAAAGCCTGGGTTGAGATTGACGATGGCGAATACCGTCGCGCCATCATGCAGGGTCTGAAAATCGCCAAGAAACAGGCCACTACCGACATCATGACTATGCCGATTCCGGCTCCGGAGGCTGCGCAATGAAAACCTCTATCGCCAAACGCGTACTGGCAGTAGCTGCCGCGGGTCTGATCAGCGTTTCCGCTGTGGCCCAGGACAAAGCCAGCTCTCTGGACCAACTGCTGAAGATGGTTCAGGACTCCAAAGTTGCAGAATCTGCCGAGCACAAAAAGCGTGAAGCAGACTTCCGTCGCCAGAAGGCCAATCAGGCTGGTCTGCTGACCCAGGCTGAAAACACCCGTACCTCTGAAGAAGCCCGCTCTGCGGCGCTGGAGAAGAAGTACGAAGAACAGGAACTGCTGGTTCAGCAGAAGCGTCAGCAGCTGGATGACCGTCTCGGCTCCCTGAAAGAGCTGTTCGGCCACCTGACTTCTACCGCTGGCGACCTGCGCGCCAACCTGGATACCTCTCTGGTTTCCGCTCAATACCCTGGCCGTGCCGAGTTCCTGGATCAGCTGATCGACAAAATGAACTCCGCCACCAAACTGCCGACTATCAAGGAAATCGAGCGTCTGTGGTACGAACTGCAGCGTGAAACCGTGGAATCCGGCAAAGTTGTTAAGTTCAACGGCACCGTGATCCTGCCCGACGGCGAACAGGCCGAGCAGGAAGTGGTACGTATTGGTAACTTCAACCTGGTTTCCAACGGCAAGTATCTGGAAATGAACGACAACCAGAAAATGGCCGAACTGATCCGTCAGCCTGACGGCAAGTACCTGAGCATGGCTGCTGACCTGCAGGCATCTACCAGCGGTTTCAGCCCTGTTGGTATTGACCCCACTGGTCCTACCGGCGGTTCTTACCTGAAAGCCATGATTGCGAGCCCGAGCATCATCGAGCGTTGGCATCAGGGTGGCATCGTGGGTTACGTAATCAGTGCTGTTGGTGCCATTGCTCTGCTGCTGGCTCTGTGGCGTCTGGTTGTTCTCTCTGGCGTAGGTGCCAAAGTGAACGCTCAGCTGCGCTCCACCACCCCGAACACCAACAACCCGCTGGGTCGTGTTCTGGCTGTGGCTGAAGAGAACAAAGGTGTCGACGGCGAGACTCTGGAACTGAAGATGGAAGAAGCGGTGCTGAAAGAGCGTCCGGCCATCGAATCCGGCCTGAACCTGCTGAAGATCATCGCCATGGTAGCCCCGCTGCTGGGTCTGCTGGGTACCGTTACCGGTATGATCATCACCTTCCAGGCGATCACCATCTTCGGTGCCGGTGATCCGAAAGCAATGGCTGGCGGTATCTCCTCTGCACTGGTAACCACCGTTCTGGGTCTGGTTGTGGCTATCCCGACTGTACTGCTGCACACCATCGTGAACGGCCGTGCCAAGCGTATCCTGCACATCCTGGACGAACAGAGTGCCGGTATCGTTGCAGAAAACGCCGAGCGTAAATAATAGGAGGCGGCAACATGCACGCATTGAATGACGCATGGGCCGCCGTTGTCGCCTTTATGGCGTCGGGCGGGCCAGTACTACTTCTGATCGCCGGCCTGACCTTCTTTATGTGGACGTTGATTTTCGAGCGGTTCTTTTACTTCAAAGGTGGCCTGAAGCGTGATGTTCAGGGCGCTGTGGACACCTGGGAGGCGCGCCCCGAGCGCAAATCCTGGGGTGCCCACCAGATCCGCTACGCGCTGATTTCCCGGGTATCCGAGAAGATTCAGAGCAATATGGACATGATCCAGACCTGTGTAGCCCTGGCGCCGTTGTTCGGCCTGCTGGGTACCGTTTGGGGCATGATCAACGTGTTTGAAGTTCTCGCGATTACCGGCGGTGGTGATGCCAAGCAAATGGCCAGCGGTGTATCCATGGCCACCATCCCGACGATGGCCGGTATGGTGACTGCACTGTCCGGGGTATTTGCTAATACCTATATCACCCGTACTGCCGAGCGTGAAACCCAGCTGCTGGAAGACCATCTGACGATGGATCACTAAGGCACCACAACAGCGTCGCCGACGTGGCCGACAGGGCGCGACGGTGACGGAGAAGGTTTAGCCAACACGGGAGCTTCCATCTCCACAGTGCGATGGAGGTTCCTCAGGGCCGAATCTCGCTATTAGCATTTCGCTAGAGAGAGTTGCAATGAGCAGAAAACAGAATACGGCGGAAGAAGAAGGACAAGCGATTGACCTCACGCCCATGCTGGACGTGGTGTTCATCATGCTGATCTTCTTCATCGTCACTGCGACCTTTATCAAGGAGCCGGGTGTCGATGTAATCAAGCCGGAAGCGACAACCGCTGATCTCAAAGCCGCCTCGATTCTGGTAGCGATTAACGACAACAACGAAATCTGGATTGCCAAAGAGAAGGTAGATGACCGCCTGGTGAAAAACACCCTGGAACGACTCTACGCGGAAAACCCGAAAGGGTGGTTGGTAATTCAGCCCGATAAAAAGGCGAGTATCGAGAAGGTTGCCCTGATCGCGGATGCGGCCAGGAAGATCGGAATCGATAAAGTGTCGGTCGCTACAGAGAAGAGTTAACAGCTATGAACCCGGTAAGACTAGTAGGGGCGGGTGCGCTGGCAGTAGTCACCACCATTGCCCTGATCTTCACCATGCATGCGCTGATTGAAGCCAACATGAAGGCTCCCGATGAGGAAGAGCCTATCAGGGTGGCGGATATCGTAATGCCGGAAACGAAGATCGAAACACAATACGATACCAGCAAGCCGGACAAACCCGACGAGCCCGAGCAGCCGCCGCCCGATATGCCGGAGCCGGAGTTTGACCAGCCGGACGTAGACAATGCCCTGAACATGTCTGCCCCTGCTGCCAACGCCGACCTGAACGTAACGGGTATTGGTGGTTTCGCCTCTGAAGGTGACTACCTGCCCATCGTGAAGGTTCAGCCGCAGTATCCGCGTCGCGCTCTGCAGCGTGGTATCGAAGGCTGGGTGATCGTGGAATACACGGTGACCAAGAACGGTTCGGTACGGGATCCGCGCGTGGTAGAAGCATTTACCCTCGACGGTAACCCCACCACCATCTTCAACAGTGCGGCGGTCAAGTCTGCGTTGAAGTACAAGTACAAGCCGCGGGTTGTTGACGGCGAGCCGATTGAAGTGCCTGGTGTAAAAACCAAGATCAGCTTCAACCTGGCCAAGAACTAATAGGGGACGCATATGATTATGACGACCGTGACGAAAGGCTTGTCCAAACTCGTCCTGCGCACGTCCGTAGCGCTGCCCCTGGTCCTTGCACCGGCAGTCAGCGTTACCGTATTGGAAGCAGCAGGTGTATCTGCTTCGTTCGCCCAGGCACAAGCCCAGAGCGAGCAGAAGACCCGTAAAACACCGGCGATGCGTGAAAGTGCCTTCAAATATCTCGGCAAAGCGCAGGAAGCTGCGGATGCCCAGAAATGGCAGGAAGCACTGGCCGCGCTGCGGGAAATGGAAGCTGGCAAGGACAAACTGAACGGCTACGAAGCCGCACAGATGTACTACTTCTACGGCTTCGTTTACTACAGCATGGATAAGTATCCGCAAGCCATTTCCTACTACAAGCAAGTACTGCAGCAGGGTGAAGAAAACCTGCCGGTAGCGCTGGAAGTAGGCACCTTGTTGACCATCGCCCAGCTGTACTTCGTTACCGAAGACTACAAGGAAGCGGTGAACTACCTGAATCGCTGGTTCAAGGTATCCGACAAGGTAAATGCGGACTCCTACGCCCTGCGCTCCCAGGCTTACTACCAGCTGGGTGACAACGACAAGGCACTGGCCGATATCAATCAGGCCGTGTCCATGTACGAAAAAGAAGGCAAGGTACCCAAGGAAAACTGGTTCGGCCTGCAGCGTTTCCTCTACTACGAGAAAAACGACTACAGCAAGGTCACCAATGTTCTTGAGAAGCTGGTGAAGCACTACCCGAAAGGGGAGTACTACAAGCAGCTGGCAGGTATGTACGGCGAGCTGAAGCGTGAAGACGATATGCTTCACATGATGGAAGCTGCCTACATCGCAGGCGCCCTGCAAAAAGAGAAAGAGCTGTTGAACATGGCTTATCTCTTTATGGGTGCTGAAATGCCGTACAAGGCCGCGAAAGTGATCGATAAGGGCATCAGCGAGAAGAAGATCCCGCGCAACTCCAAGAATCTGGAAACCCTGGCTCAGGCTTACCAGATGGCTCAGGAGCTGCAGAAGTCGATTCCTGAGCTGGAAGCTGCTGCAAGTATGTCTGATAAGGGCGACCTCTACTCTCGTCTGTCGGGTATTTACCTGGACCTGGACAAGAACAAAGAAGCCGTCGATATGGGTAGCAAGGCGCTGAAGAAGGGCGACATCAAGCGTCCAGATCAGCTCTACCTAACCTTGGGTATGGCCAGCGCCAACCTGAAGAAGTATGACGATTCACTGAAGTACTTCAAAAAGGCTCTGGACGATGACCGCTCGAAGAAGTTTGCTGAACAGTGGATTACCTTCGTAAAAAATGAGCAAGAACGGGAAAAGCAACTGGCAATGTAAGCCGTAACTTTTCTTCGGAGCATTCAAGGCCGCACATTGTGCGGCCTTTTTTTGTATGTTTTCCCTGCAATATGTCTGTTTCGCCGGCAATATTTGGTGTCGCCATAAAAATAAACGGGAATTATTTGCATTTTCGCCAGAATCAACTAAATACTGAAAGTAGCTGATCAGCTTTTTCCACCGCACCGCCATCTCAGTGTGCGCCGGTGCGACCAATCAACACCTGAAAATAAAAAAGGAGAGGTGTTATGGAGCAGGCTTTTCTCAGCAGTCGTATTTATCAACTGACAGACCCGCCATTTTCCCCATCTATCAGGCTTGGTCAGCTGGCGCGCAGTGGCAGTTTTGCCTTGGGAGTCACCGGGCTGTTGCTGCTCGGTATGACCCAACTGATTGCCACCGATTACGGTGCGCCACCGGTTGAACCAAGCCCCGCAATAGCACCGATTCATATGCCGGATGTGAAGCCAACGGTATATACATCGGAACAGGTACCTAAACCCCAGGAACTTCCGCCGCAGATCCAGCCTACAACAACGGAGCAAGTGGTAGATCCGGGAAAAATTTCCACCAGCTTTGATCCTCCCGTGGTTACGAAAAAGAAATTCGACCCGACCATCATCAACGCCGATCCCCTTCCCATATACAAACCGGCCCCCCGTTATCCACGCAGGGCGTTGGCGCAGGGTATGGAAGGCTATGTGGTGGTGGAGTTTACGATCAGCAAAAACGGCAGTGTGAAAAACCCAAGGGTGGTCGGCGGCTTCGATAGCGCTGGTGCCCCCACGGATCTGTTCGACCGCTCGGCGCTGAATGCAGTGGAGCGCTTCAAGTACCGGCCACCAATGTCGGAGGGGCAACCGGTGGAGAAACACGGCGTGCGTAACCGCATTGTCTTCAAGCTGGCCAAGTAAGAAGTAAGAACATTGGAAAGGAGCAATTAAAAATAGCGGGCGTTGTGCCCGCTATTTTTATCGTTTTCGGTACATCAACCGGAACGCGTGTTACGTGGATGTCAGTCGATTTCTCGCACCGCACCCCTGTCGGCGCTGGTGGCAAGCAGGGCGTATGCCTTGAGTGCCTTGCTGACCTTGCGCGGGCGCGGTTTGGTCGGTTTCCAGCCATCGGCGCCCTTGTGGTTCATGGCCTCGCGGCGACGGTGCAGTTCCGCCTCCGGAATATCCACTTCGATCAGACGATTGGGGATGTCGATACGCACCAGATCGCCATCCTGCACCAGACCAATATTGCCACCGCCCGCTGCTTCCGGAGACACGTGGCCAATGGAGAGGCCGGAAGTGCCGCCGGAGAAACGGCCATCGGTGATCAGTGCGCAGGATTTGCCCAGTCCCTTGGATTTCAGATAGCTGGTGGGGTAAAGCATTTCCTGCATGCCGGGGCCGCCCTTGGGGCCCTCGTAGCGCACGATGACGGCCTCACCTTCCTTCACCTTACCCTCGAGGATATTGGATACCGCGTCTTCCTGACTCTCGACGATATGCGCCGGGCCCTCGAACTTCCACAGTTCCTCTTCCACTCCTGAAGTTTTCACTACGCATCCGTCCGGCGCGAGATTGCCGAACAGTACTGCGAGGCCGCCCTCGGCGGAGTAGGCGTGTTCTACCGAGCGGATACATCCTTGCTCGCGGTCGCCATCGAGATTGTTCCAGCGACAGTCCTGGCTGAACGCCTGCTGGGTGGGAATACCCGCGGGGCCGGCGCGGAAAAACTTGTGCACTTCGGGATTGTCGGTGCGACGGATGTCCCACTCCTCCAGCGCCTCACGGAAGGTGCGGCTGTGCACCGTGGGCAGGCTGGCATCGAACAGGCCACCGGCTTCCAGTTCACCGAGAATCGACATCACGCCACCGGCACGGTGTACGTCCTCGATATGGTATTTCTGGGTATTCGGCGCCACCTTGCACAGCTGCGGGATTTTGCGTGACAGGCGGTCGATATCAGCGAGGGTAAAGTCCACTTCGCCTTCCTGGGCTGCAGCGAGGAGGTGCAGAATGGTGTTGGTGGACCCCCCCATGGCAATATCCAGTGCCATGGCATTGCAGAAGGCGCCGCGGCTGGCAATGGAGCGCGGCAGCGCCGAGAGATCGTCTTCGTCGTAATAGCGCTTGGCGAGTGCAACGATCTCGCGGCCCGCGCGCAGGAATAACTGCTCGCGATCTGCGTGGGTGGCGAGCATGGTGCCGTTGCCCGGCAGTGACAGACCCAGTGCTTCGGTCAGGCAGTTCATGGAGTTGGCGGTGAACATACCGGAGCAGGAGCCGCACGTGGGACAGGCGGAGCGCTCGTATTCTGCTACCTGTTCGTCGGAGGCATCGTCAGTGGCGGCGATCACCATGGCATCTACCAGGTCCAGCTTGTGGTCTGCGAGCTTGGTCTTGCCCGCTTCCATGGGGCCGCCGGAAACAAAGATCACCGGAATATTCAGGCGCAGTGCTGCCATCAGCATTCCGGGGGTGATTTTGTCGCAGTTGGAAATACATACCAGCGCGTCGGCGCAGTGGGCGTTCACCATGTATTCCACTGAATCGGCGATGATTTCGCGGCTGGGCAGGCTATAGAGCATACCGTCATGGCCCATGGCGATGCCGTCGTCCACCGCGATGGTGTTGAACTCCTTCGCCACACCGCCGGCCTTCTCGATCTCCCGCGCCACCAGCTGGCCCATGTCTTTCAGGTGCACGTGCCCGGGCACGAACTGGGTGAAGGAGTTGGCCACGGCGATGATCGGTTTGTGGAAGTCGTCGTCCTTCATGCCGGTGGCGCGCCACAGGGCGCGGGCGCCGGCCATATTGCGGCCAGCGGTGGAAGTGCGTGAGCGGTACTGAGGCATAGCGGTTCTTAAACGTGGTGTTAATTGGACGATAGGCCTGACGAGCAGGCCGGGCACGGAGATGCCCGAGAGCGCGACAGGTTAGCAAAATGAAAAAATTTTTGCGCGGTTCCTATTTCTGGCCTGAACGGGCGCAAGAACTGTCCGTCTTGCACCCATTTACTCGCAACTCTATTGCGTAAGCAGGCTCTTGCGTAAAACGCGAGAATTGCGCTGGATGTTGTACAGGGATTTACGACTGGCGGGAAGCGTTGATACATCCACCTGGGAGAAGCCTCGCTCGATAAACCAGTGTTCGGTCTGGGTGGTGAGCACATAAATCTCTGCCAACTCCAGGGCCCTTGCCTGCCGCTCCAGATGCTGCAACAACTTGGCTCCACGGCCGCCGCCGCGAAACTCCGGGTGTATGGCAACGCAGGCGATTTCTGCAGCGATGGTGTCCCCCTGATCGTCGAGGATCGGGTAGAGCGCTGCACAGGCAACGGGGGTACCGTCCACTTCGACCAGGGTGAAATGGTCGATCTCAGCCTCCAGTTTTTCCCGCGAGCGGCGCACCAGGATGCCCTGTTTTTCCAGTGGACGGATCAGCCCAAGAATACCGCCTACATCATTGATGCGTGCACGCCGGATCACCTCATAGCTGTCGCGATAAATCATGGTGCCCACACCTTCGCGGCTGAGCAGCTCCTGCAATATTGCGCCGTTATCTGCATAGCTCAGCAGGTGCACTCGCTGGGTGCCGAAATTACACGCAGTGATGGCGCAGCGCAGGGTTTCACTGTCTACGGTATCCGCCACTTCCTCGGCCTGATGAATACTCAGGTCGTACACCGGTTCACCGTCCAGCTCCAGCTGTGGCAGATCGCGAAACAGAATCAGCTTTTCTGCGTTGAGCGCCTTCGCGGCTTCTGCGGCGAGGTCCAGATAATTCAGGTTGAACAGTTCGCCGGTCAGCGAAGTGCCGAAGGGTGACAGTAATACAAGGGAGTTCCCCTCCAGCGCGCGGCTTATGGCCTGCACCTCCATGCGCCGTACCTGTCCGGTCCAGCGCATATCTGTGCCGTCGATTACCCCTACCGGGCGCGCGGTGACAAAGTTCCCGGAAATCACCTTGAGCGCGGAGCGCGCCATCGGGGAGTCCGGCAATCCCTGGGAAAATGCGGCTTCGATTTCGAAGCGCAATTTTCCCACCGTGGCCTTGATCACTTCGAGCGTATCCCGGTCAGTAATGCGGGTATTGCCGTGAAAACGGTTTTCGATACCGGCGCTTTCCAGCGCGCGATTCACCTGCGCTCGGGCGCCGTGCACGAGTACCAGGCGCACGCCCAGGCTGATCAACAGCGTGAGGTCGTGCACCAGATTGCGGAAATTTTCATGCTCAAACCCTTCGCCGGGAATGGCAACCACCAGGGTTCGTCCGCGCAGGTCATTGATATAGGGCGCGGCGTTACGGAACCAGTTGAGGGTGGTGTTTTCGGTATTCACGATCGTTTCGCTTCAGCAGGTGAATTCGTTAGCGGCACAATATACCGCATTTTCTGCGGGGTGGATCGGGGCGCGTGCAGGCTCCTACCATCGTCAGAGGCAAAACCGTCCAATCAATCCCCTGAGAATTTCCACCATCGGATCAATCCGCTCCAGCCCCAAAAATTCGTCCGGTTGGTGCGCCTGGTCGATATCACCCGGGCCGAGCACAATGGTCTGCATCCCGAGTTTCTGCAGAAAGGGGGCTTCGGTGGCAAAGGCCACACTTTCCGCGCTGTGTCCGGTCAGTTTTTCCGCAACCTTGACGAGCTCCGACTGCGCCGGCTCTTCATAGGCCTCCACATCGCCGATCAGGGGTTCCAGCTCGAAGGAGATCTTTTCGCCATGAATAGAGTTTTTCAGCCGCTGGTGTAGCTCGCCACGCAGTTCTTGCATGGGCATCCCCGGCAGCGGGCGCAGGTCGAATTGCAATTCGGTGTGGCCACAGATGCGGTTGGGGTTGTCGCCGCCGTGTATACAGCCGAGGTTGAGTGTCGGCACCTGCACGGCGAAACCGGGGTTCTGGTAGCGCTCTTGCCACTCGCTGCGCAGTTTGAGAATTTCCCCCATGGCGCCGTGCATGGCTTCCAGTGCGCTGGCGCCGTAGGCGGGATTCGACGAGTGGCCCGCCTGGCCAGTGATACGCAGCGCATGCATCATCATGCCCTTATGCATGCGGATGGGTTTGAGTCCGGTGGGTTCGCCGATGACCGCGTAACGGGCTTTGGGAATGCCGGCTTTTACCAGTGCGCGGGCGCCGGCCATGGAGGTTTCCTCATCGGCGGTGGCGAGAATGATCAGTGGCTGCCGCAGCGATTTGTCGACAAAGGCTTTTGCGGCTTCGATGGCGATGGGAAAAAATCCCTTCATGTCCGTGCTGCCGAGACCGTAAAAACGGTTGTCGCGCTCGCTGAGCTTGAACGGATCCGACTGCCAGCGATTGTCATCGTAGGGAACGGTATCGGTGTGGCCGGCAAACACCAGCCCGCCGTCACCGCGGCCCAGTGTGGCAATCAGGTTGGCTTTGTGGGGCTGACCCTCGATGGGCATGATCTGTACTTCAAAGCCCAGGGTATCCAGCCACGCTGCCAGCAGGTCGATGACACCGCGGTTGCCCATGTCGAGTTTTGGATTGGTAGCGCTGACACTGGGACTGGCGATCAGCTGCTGCAGCTGTTGCTGCAACGAGGGCAGCGTGCGGGCATTCATGATTCAAATCCTTAAAAAACTGCGGTGTTTCCGTGCACCTATTGTGTGAAATGCTGCGGAGAAATGTACGGCAAAGTCAGTGTTTGTACCATGGAAAGGATGTCGATACATCGTCACTTCCAGCGATTCGGATCGTGTTTGCTTTTCGGATTAACCTGTTCACGAATTGCGGTTGTGAACGCTCTGGCCAGAGCAGCGGTCGAAACGCCAATCATGAGTGCACCATTGATGGCTTCCAGAGGACCTAGCAGGCGGTGTTGCTGTGACATCACCACATCGCCGTAGCCCAGCGTAGCGAAGTTGACGGCGGAGTGATAGAAGGCGGTTTTCAGGTTGTCGAATTCGCCCAGGATAAAAAAGAGCAGCGCCCAGATGCCAATCTGGCCAAGGCTGCCAAAAATCAGGATAACAAGCAGTCCGATTATTACCTTTTCCGCATGTAAAAATGTCGCGTGAAGATGATTGGCTCTGCGAATGAAATAACGCAATGCAGCGACCAACGCCAAACTCTGCAGCACCAGGCACAGCGAAGTGATGGCTGTTCCGAGTAACAGTGACAGCAGCATCAATCGGCCATCTGATCCGGAATCACGAAATAGGTTATTGCCAGAATCAAATAGACCGTAAGCAGCTGCACACCTTTGAGCCAGTCAGAGCGGCCATTGCCGGCGATCTGTCCGGTGATCAGTACCGCCAACAGCATGCTCAGAACCAGACCGCCGGAAAAGGCAAGATTCATGGGCTTGGGACCGATGAACAGGCTCAGCAACACCAGCAGCGGAGCGACAAACAGCGCTACCTGCACCGCCGAGCCGATGGCAATCGACAGCGACAGGTCCATGCGATTTTTCATCGCCACGGTGATCGCAGACGCGTGCTCCGCGGCATTTCCCAGCACGGCGACAATAAATACCCCAACAAAGATATTGCTGAGTCCCAGCTCGTGTGCGGCGGGTTCCACCGCACCCACCAGTATCTCGCTCATCCAGGCGATAAATACCGTGGCCACCGCGAGCACCGCCAGCGCCTTAGCTACCGACCAGGGTGGGGGATGATCCTCGCCATGTACAAATTCCGCGGAACCTGTAAACAGCGCCCGGTGTGTCACCAGCGAAAATAGAAGAAACAGTCCGTACACAATCAGCAGCAACACGGAAATGGAAATACTGACAAACCCGAGTCCGCGCGGAACCTGCTCTGCAATCGAAACAGAATAGGCGGCGGGCAGGATCAGGGCGATGGTCGCCAGCATCAGCATGGTGGCCTGCGCGCGCGCGCCCTCGGCACTGAATTTTTGCTCGCTGTGGCGCAGTCCTCCGGCGAGCATCGCGGCGCCGAGCACCAGCAGGATATTGCCGATGATGGAACCGGCGATGGAGGCCTTGACCACATCGTGCAGGCCAGCTTTCAGTGCCACCAGGGCAATGATCAGCTCCGCCGCATTGCCGAAGGTGGCATTCAACAGACCGCCGACGCCCTCACCCGCGTGCTCGGCCAGATGTTCGGTGGCGCGCCCCAGCCAGCCCGCCAGCGGCAGGATGGCGAGCGCGGAGGTCGCGAACACCAGCAGTTGCTGGCCGGGAGCGAGATGCTCAAGGGCTATGGTAACCGGAATAAACGCCAGCAGCAGGTTGAACACGTTTGCGTCCTCGCTTGGAGATACTGCAAGGATAGACTTCAGCGTGAGGCCGGTCGCAGCAGCCTCCGTTTAAGCAACTTCTCCCGAAATCTATCCAGCAGGGACATGGCGCAGAGTGCATAAAGCGATACCAGAACAAAGAGCGTCATGCGAATCAGGAACGCCCGGTATACATCGTTGCCGAGCGCGCTGTCCTGTACCGCGGCACCCAGTAATATCAGCATACTCATCAGGCTCCCGAGCCAGAAGCCAGGTGTCATCGGGTTGCGGAATATCTGGAAGGCACCGGCCGCCAGTATCAGGCTTATCAGCAGTACCCAGCCGGTAAAAAACCACAATTCCACCGCGAACCCGAGACACCACCAAACCGCCACCGCACACACGCCACCGCACAGGGTCGAGCCGACCAGTGTCATACCTGCCCCCCGCAGCTGCGCCATACTGGCCTCGCGCCCAAGCAGAATGCTCTTTACCAGAAATGGCAGGTTGGTGGTGGGGTTGGTGAGGGTGAGGGCGAACGCTGGCAGCACGATCAGAGTGGCGCGCAGAGAAAGCCAGTGCACCTCTGTTGCCGATGGTGCCGCGACCGGCACTGCTGCCCCTGAAGGCCGCTGTGAGGACAGCACGTTTTCCGGAAACAGCGGGTATACCAGCCACAGGCTGACCAGCGCCGCGGCCACGCCCAGTGTCACCGCCTCCACCAGCGCCGCGGCGAGATCGGCACTCGCGGTGTGCGCCGCGGGGATTGCGGTAAAGCCGAGTGCCAGCAGGGTTGCTGGCAGCGCCTTGCCTTCGCCAATGGCCATGCGGTTACTGATGAATACGCCCAGCGCGACGACGGCGAGTGAGGTTAAGGGGGCCCGCTGCAGCAGCGGCCCCAACAGCATGCCGATACCCAGTCCCACCACCACAAACAGCATAAGTGTGAAGGCCGCCCTCAACCCCGGCGGTGGTGCCGGTACCGCCGCCAGCAACACCGCAAATACCGGTGCCACGAAGGGAATAGCGATACCCAGCCCATAGCTCGCCGCCAGCGCGAGGCCCGTGCTGAACGCGAGGCGAAAGCAGCGGCGCGCGGCCAGTGGCATGGGTGTCTGGGTGTGGGAAAGGTGGTGTATCACGACCTGGGTCTGCCTCCTGTACCGGCGCAGTTTGTCCGACAGCTACTCTTTAGCTAATTACAAATTAGCTAAGTACAAACGCCGATATAAATCCGCGCAGAGTTTTTCCCCGTTGTTGGTGCGCGCCGATAGCAGCGCGAAAAAAAGCGCGGACCAGTGTGAGGTTCACCATGAAGGAATCCGGCCTGTCGTTTCTGCGCGCGGAGCTGGCGCAAAAACCCACGAATGCGCAGCGACTGTTTTTGCTCTACTACAACGGCATCCTGGTGGATCTGGTGGTACTGAATCTGTTTGCCGAGTACTCGGGCAAGGTGGTCATCAGTTCATTTGCGGTATCCCTGTGTGCGGCGGTGCTGTTACAGCTGCTGCTGAAACTGACCATCGCGGTGGAGCACAGGGTGGCGGCCTTTTTTAAACAGCGCCGTGGTGGGTTAGCGAAATTCCTGCGTTATTTCTGTGCCTGGCTGGTGCTGTTCGGCTCCAAATTCGCCATCCTCGAAGCGATCAACTTTGTGTTTGCCAGTGACGTGCGTTTTCTCGGCGCCTGGCACGGGGTGCTGACGCTGATCGTGGTGGTAGTGGTGATGTTGCTGGCGGAGGAGGCGGTGGTGCGTTTTTACCGGAGGCTGCGCTCCCGCGATCAGCCCTCGGCGGGTGATTAAATTTCCGCTCCGGAAAACTCAGTAGGCATACGACAGATAACTCATTCCGCGGATATACAGCTTGCCCAGCAATTGCAAAATTCGGTGGTCATCGGTATAGGCGATCACCGAGGCCTGACCGCCCATACGCAGTTGGCTCAGCACCTCCGGTGGCGGCGGTGAGGCAAACTCCACCCGCACCGGAAACCGCTGCGCCTGGCGCAGCCAGTCGCGATTATTCTGCACATCCGGTAAATCCCCGGGCGCCGGTGTTCTGCCGGCGTTGACGCCGGCACCTATGTCCCGCACCCGGCCTTCAAATACCCGCCCCGGTAGCGCGTCCAGCAGGATTTCTACCGGCGTGCCCTGCTTCAGGTGGCCCAGATTATTTTCGGTGTAATCCGCGCTGATCCAGAAATCCTCGCGGGAAATCAGGGTCAGTACCGGACTGCCTGCGCCGGCATAGCGACCAACTTCTGCACGCAGGTCGGTGATGACGCCGTCGGTCTGTGCAACCACGGTGGTGTTGGTGAGATCCAGTTGCGCCTGGTCCACTGCAGCCTGCGCTACCTTGAGCAGGGAGTTGTTGCGCTCGGAGTCGCCACCTTTCTGTTCTATGGCCTGCTGGATGGCGGCCTCCGCGGAGGCGACCTGGGCGCGGGCCTGTTCCAGATGGGCGCGGGAGATTTCCAGGCGGCGCACGGAAATGGTGCCGGGATCTTCGTCGCGCAGCCGCTTAAGGCGGGTGTAGTCCTGCTGTGCTTCCAGTCTGCCGGCCTCCGCCGCGCGCTGATTGGCACGCGCCTGTTCTACCGCGGCGTCCCCGGCGGCGATCTGCTGCCAAGTATTGTCGAGATTGGCGCGCGCGCTCTGCAATGCCAGTTCGTATTTGGCGCGGTCGATGGCAAACAGCTTTTCACCCTGTTTTACCAGCTGGTTATTGCCGATCCACACATTGGTGACAACACCGGCGACCTTGGGGGCAACGCCCACTACATAGCCCTGCACCCGCGCCTGCGAGGTATAGGGGGTGAAGCGGTCGGCGAGCAGGTACAGGCACAGGGAGGTGAGGATCAGAGCGAGCAGTATTTTCACGCCGCGCCCAACGGACCTGGCCGGATCTTCCGGCTCGTTTTTTTGCGATGCAGGCGCGGCGGTGCCAGCGGCCTGTGCCGCGGCAATTTCGTCCAGGCTTTGCTGGTTGTCTGGGGCCGGTTCTCGCCCGTGCATTACGGCACTGCTCTCGCGGGGATCGGTTCGTCCAGTAAATCTCCCCAGTCCACCCGCTCCAGCATCCGGTAGCGGGTATCTGCGGGGATCAGGTCGTCGACGGTGGCTTCGCGCCAGCCGCCGCCGAGGGATTTGTACAGTGTAATAATGGCAGCAACATGGTCGCCGCGATTGACCACCACGAGATCGGACTGGGCGAACACCGCGCCCTGTGCGTCGAGCACCCGCTGGAAGTCGGAATAACCCTCCTGATAGCGGCGGTTGGCGATCGTCAGCGAGCGCTGCGCCGAGCTCAGGGATTCGTCGAGAATGCCCTGACGGGCGCGGGTCTGGACGATGCGACTGGCGGCATCATCTATTTCCCGCGCGGCTTGTAGTACCGTCGCGCGGAAGATTTCCAGGCGCTGCTGCAGGCGCGCGTCCTGCACGCGCACGTTATTCTCGATACGCCCGTAACTGAAAATATTCCAGCGCAGCGCCGGGCCCGCCGCTAGGGTGGATATATCCGGCAGCGGGTCGAGGCTGGTGCCGGCCCAGCCGATGGTGCCGAACAGCGAGATGGCGGGGTAGAGATCGGTGATCGCCACACCGACCTGGGCGGACTGTGCCGCCGCCTCCCACGCCGCGGTGCGCACATCCGGGCGCCTGAGCAGCAGATTCACCGGGGCCTGTTGCAGCGGGACCTGTCCGATTTCCGGCAGGCTGTCGTCGACGCTGGCCAATTCCGGCAGGTCTCCGGGCGCGCGCGCGAGCAGTGCACACAGGGCATTGCGCTGCAGGCTCAGGGTCAGTTTCAGTGTGGGTATCGTAGCTAGCGTCGCCAGGTACTGGGTGCGCGCCTGCTGCAGGTCCAGCTCGGATTCCTGCCCGCTCTCGAACAGCTTGCGGGTGATCTCCACATTGCGCTCCTGCAGCGCGATATTGTGCTGGGCAATGTCGATACGTTGCAGGGTGGTCTTGTAGCCGTAGTAGAGACTGGCGACTTCCGCGGCGAGCAGCACCTGGCCGTCCCGCTGGTTGGCGATTGAGGCGAAAAAGCTCGCGTCGGCAGATTCAATACCGCGGCGGAAACGCCCCCAGAAATCCATTTCCCACTGGATATTGAACGCGAGATTGCCGGTGCGGTAATCCCGGTGATCGTCGTCCGAGCCGCCGTGCAGATACTCGGAGACATAGGCGCCGCTGCCGTCGATCTGCTGCAGCTGCGGATATTTGCGGCCGACGGCGATACCGAGTGCCGCGCGACTTTCAAGAATGCGCAGGCCGGCGATCTGCAGACTGGGGTTCTCGCGGCGTGCCAGATCGATGAGCGTATTCAGCCGTGGATCGCCGAGGCGTTGCCACCATCGGCTTAATTCAGATGAATTCGGGTCCTGATAGATCTGGCCGTACAGGTCCGGCTGCCAGGCCGACAGCCAGGCCAAATCCGGTTCGCGAAAATCGGGTCCCAGGGGTGCACAGGCCACCGCGCTCGCCAACATCAGCGCGCTTAGTGGGCGGGAAAATTCGGGGTGCAGTGCCGCACGGCTCATTCCGAAACATCGCTGCGAGGTTTATCCGCTGCGTCCATAAACCACATTCCTTGTGAGCGGCGTGTGCGGGCGCGTGATCCGGCAGAAATTATAGCAGCCGACCCTGGCGTGAATTTGCGGCGTACCTTATGGCGAAGATTGTGCGCGCGCGTGTCGCTCGCTCAGCAACACTGCGGCGACGATAATAGCGCCGCCGACGGCGAGGCGCGGCAAGTCGGCGTCGCGATTCCAGATCAGCAGGTTCACCAGCAGTCCCGCGGGAATCAGCGCGTTGTTCATCGCCGCCAGGGTGCCCGGGGAAACCTGGGTGGCACCCTTGTTCCACAGAAAATAGCCGAGCCCGGAGGCCACCGCGCCGAGCCACACCAGCACCCCCCACTGGGTGAAATTCGCCGGATATTTGGGGCTGCCGAGCATCAGCCAGGCAATGCTGGCCACAATACTGGCACCGATAAAAAACCAGCCGAAAGTCTGCCGCGGCGGCAGGGATTCACTGCGCGCGTGGGAGGATTGCATAAACTGCCTGTAGGCGACCTGTCCGGTGGCGAAGCACAGGTTGGCGCCCTGCACGACAAAAAAGCCTTTCCAGTAGTCGCCGCTCAGGTTGTCCCAGCGGATGATGGCGGCGCCGATAACGGCAATGGCGGCCACCAGCAGGTTCCACCATGATAAGCGGCGCGCCAGCAGGTCGTAGATCAGCGTGATGTATACCGGGGTGAAAATCGTGAACAGTAGTACCTCGGGCACGCTGAGCAACAGGAACGACTGGTAGTAAAACAGGTACATCAGCCCCAGCTGCACGGCGCCAATAGCCATCAGCGTGAGCGCGGTGCGCTTGGGAGTGCGCCAGTTGAGAAACGGCAGGAATACCAGGGTGGCCAGCAGCACCCGGGTGAGCACGGAAAAATAGCTGTCCACCTGGCCGGCGAGATAGACGCCGATCAGACTGAAGGAAAAGGCCCAGAGCAGGGTGATAAGTATGAGCAGTAACATGAGCGGAAAAATACTTTGGTGAATATGCAGGCGGATTACAAATCCCTGGCGGCGTTAGCGCAACTCTGTGAACGGTTGAAAAAAATCCGCGCCTTCAGTTTCAACGCCAGCAATGGCCCGGGATCGAAAACCAACTGGCGCGGGCACGGGCGCGGCGAAGTGAGTGTAACCCGCTTTGGAGCGCATATTGTGTTCGATGAGCAGGCAAAATTTACTGATGCCGATGGCCATGTTGTCGCGCTGCAAAACCGCTACCGCTGGACCCGCTGCCTCGATTCCGTGCGCCTGGAACATTTGCGCCGGGAGGCGCCGGTGTTGTTGTTCAACCTCGTTCCCGTTACCGTACATGGCTTCCGCCACCAGTCCCCGCACCTGTGTGGAGAGGATATCTACACGGCAGAGCTCCTGCTGCACGATGATGAAATCGAGCTGATTTGGCATATCAGCGGCCCGCGCAAGAACGAACGCCTGCATTACCACTACTGGTAGTGGTTGTATTTCCATTGTCGCCCTCTGCCCGATACAAGCCACAATGCAGCTCAGGTGCGATAAGCGCCGCTGTTTTTCCTGCCAAATCGGGATACTCTCTCGGACGTATAAACTGACGCCATAGCCAGGGCTAAATGACGCTGCTGGCAGATATGGGGAGAGAATTTCATGCCGACCAAACGCCAATTACTCAAAGCGGCTGCGCTGCTGGCGGTGACTCCGGGGCTGCCGCTGCGTGCGGCAGAGTCGCCGACAAAAGATATCAAGCCCGAGTCCCTGCTCGAGGGAATACAGCCCATTAGCGTCGCCGAGCGACAGGCGCGGGTGGCGCGGGCCCAGCAGCTGATGCAAAAGCATGGTGTCGACGCCATTGTGCTCGAGCCGGGGGCGGCGATGCTGTATTTCACCGGCATCCGCTGGTGGCGCTCCGAGCGCCTGACCTGTGTCGTCATCCCCAAACACGGTGAGTTTGCTGTGGTGACTCCCTTCTTCGAAGAGCCCTCCGTGCGTGAGTCGATGACTTTCGGTGAGGATGTGCGCACCTGGAATGAACACGAAAGCCCGTTTGCGCGCATCGCCGGGGTATTGAAAGACCGGGGGATCAAATCCGGTGTCATCGGTCTTGAGGCCACGGTGCGCTGGTTTGTCGCCGATGGCATTCGCGACGCGCTGCCATCCTTCAAGCTGGTGAGCGCGGACCCAGTCACCCGCGGTTGCCGCATGCAGAAGAGCCCGGCAGAGCTGGCGCTGATGAAAAAGGCCAATGAGATTACCCTCGCCGCCTACGGTATGGTGTGGGATCAGCTGCGCCCGGGCATGACACCGGCCGACGTGAACCAGAAGATGCGCGATGCCCAGAGCGCGCTGGGCGGGCAGGGTGTCTGGACCATGGCGCTGTTCGGTGAGGCCAGTGCCTATCCCCACGGTACCGATCAGCCGCAACAGATCCGCGAGGGTCAGATTGTGCTGATGGATTGCGGTTGCAGTGTCGAAGGTTACCAGTCAGATATTTCGCGGACGTTTGTCTACGGTGAACCCAGCAAGAAACAGCAGCAAATCTGGCAGCTGGTGCGGGAGGGGCAGAACGTGGCGTTCGAAGCGGCCAAACTCGGTGCCCCGGCGGGCAGTATCGACGATGCGGTGCGGGCGTTTTACCTGAAGCATGGATTCGGACCCGACTACCGTCTGCCCGGGCTTTCTCACCGCACCGGACACGGTATCGGTATGGAGGGGCATGAGCCGGTGAATTTTGTGCGCGGCGAGAAAACCGAGCTGGCGCCCGGTATGTGTTTTTCCAATGAGCCGGGCCTTTATCTTCCCGGTGAGTTCGGCGTGCGCCTCGAGGATTGTCTGTACATGACCGCAGACGGCCCCGCCTGGTTTACCCTGCCTCCTGAAAGTCTCTCAAATCCTCTGGGACGTCTGGGGTAACCATTTTTGTAGTGACCGCTAGGGGAGGGGCGACAGACGTTTGCCCGATCCCCTGTTGCTGATCTCCCTTCCCCGCCGCGATTAAAGGCTGATCTGGCCGCGCAGGTAAGTGACCGCGCGCCCGCGCATCAGCACACGCTCGCCTGCCAGCACACAGTCCAGTTCACCGCCGCGGGGTGAGATCTGTTTTGCCTTGAGACAGGTTTTATCCAGTTTTTGCGCCCAGAACGGCACCAGCCGGGTATGCGCGGACCCGGTCACGGGATCTTCGTCGATACCGATGGCGGGGGCGAAGAAACGGCTGACGAAGTCGCAGTCGAATCCTTCGCCGGGGGCGGTGCAGATCAGGCCCTTGTAGGGCAGTTTCAACAGTGCGCGCATATCCGGTGACAGGTTGGCGACCACATCGGCGAAGGCGAATTCCAGTAGCAGCTGGTCGTTGGAGCCGGCCACTTCCAGCGCCCGCAATGGCTCCGCGCCCAGCGCGTGTGCGTAGTTTTCACTGAGCGGAATTTCGCTGTTTTGCTGAGCCGGAAAATCCAGCGCCAGCAGCTCATCTTCCCTGCGTACGATCAGCTCGCCGCTGCGGGTGTAAAAATGGATTTCAGACTCGCTGAAGCCGAGCTCTGTCCACAGCAGATGTGCGGTGACCAGGGTGGCGTGGCCGCACAGCGGCACCTCTTCACCGGGGGTGAACCAGCGCAGTTCGAAACCGCTGCCGGCGGGCACCGTGAACGCGGTTTCCGCGAGATTGTTTTCCGCGGCGATCTGCTGCAGCAGCTTATCATCGAGCCAGCTGGACAGGGGGACGTAGGCGGCGGGGTTGCCTTTGAACAACTCTGAGGTAAAGGCATCGGCCTGGTAGATGGGCAGTTGCATGGGCAGTTGCATGGGGAAACCTTCTCTCAAATGCCGGAAATAAAACCAATAAAAAAGGGAGCCACTGGCTCCCTTTTTAACAGGCGAAGTTGGCAGTGGCTACTGCCAGCGGGCGATAACCAGTTTCTGGTTACCAGCCAAACACCCCCTTGAAGAAGAAGAAGAACAGGATCGCGAGACCCGCGCCCGCGGGCAGAGTGACGATCCAGGACGCGACGATGGTGGTGATCATACGCAGGTTGAGTGCACCGATACCGCGTGCCAGGCCCACGCCCAGTACCGCACCCACCAGGGTGTGGGTCGTGGAAATCGGCAGGCCGGTGCCGGAGGCGAGTACCACCGTGGAGGCGGCGCCCAGCTCGGCGGCGAAGCCGCGGCTCGGAGTCAGCTCGGTGATCTTGCGGCCGATGGTGGCCATCACCTTGAAGCCGTAGGTGGCGAGGCCGACCACGATACCAGCACCCCCGAGTAGCAGAATCCACGAGGGCATGCTGGCCTTGGCGGTTACCGCGCCCATCTGCACGGTATTGACGATGGCAGCCAGCGGGCCTACGGCGTTGGCAACATCGTTGGAACCGTGGGCAAAGGCCATGGCGCAGGCGGTGAACACCATCAGGATCGCGAATACCCGTTCAACGTTGGCGAAGCGGTTGTGACGCTCGCGCTCCGGGTCGCGCTTGATGCGCTTCAGCAGCATGATGCCGACACCCATGACGATCAGGCCAGCGATACCGGCAATCAGCGCATCCTGCCAGAAGCTCAGGCTGATGTTCGCATCTTTCAGCACATGTTTGAGGCCTTTGGTGAGGGTGACCATGGAGATCATCCAGCCCACCGCAAACATGTAAATCGGGATGTAGCGCTTGGCGTTGGCGAAGGGGTCCTCGGTGTTGAGGATCAGTTTCTGCACACTGCGGAACAACAGGAAAGACATAGTCCCCGCCAGCACTGGCGACACTACCCAGCTGGCGACAATACTGCCCACTTTGCCCCAGGCTACCGCATCCGCGGAAATACCTACGGCAGAGAAGCCGACAATGGCGCCGACGATGGAGTGGGTAGTAGACACGGGCCAACCCAGCACACTGGCAATCGCCAGCCAGGTGCCCGCTGCCAGCAGGGCCGACAGCATGCCGTACACCAGCAGCTCCGGCTTGTCCGCGAACAGGTCCGGGGAAATGATGCCCTTGCGGATGGTGGCGGTCACTTCACCTCCGGCGAGATAGGCACCGGCAAACTCGAAGATCATGGCGATGATGATCGCCTGTTTGATGGTCAGTGCGCGGGAGCCCACTGAGGTACCCATGGCATTGGCCACGTCGTTGGCACCGACACCCCAGGCCATAAAGAAACCGAAGACGCAGGCCAGTATCAAAAAGATATGGCCGTACTGAGCAATGATATCCACGTTTTCTCTCCCTTAACGCGCCAGCAACAGTTGTAGTCGGTTGCCTACGCCATGGGCCTCATCCGCCAGGTCGCCGACCCACTCGATTACTCGGTAGAGGAAAATCACGTCTACAGGCGGTAGATCTTTTTCTAGTTTGAACAGCGCGGCGCGCACTTCCACTTCAAGTTTGTCGGACTTGCGCTCCAGCTCGTCGAGTTCTTCGGTCATGCGCTGGGCAATATCCACTTCGCGCCCGGCAAAACCGGATTCCAGCAGCTCGTCGAGTTCGTTGATGGCAGTCAGCGCCTGCGCGGAGGTGGCCACGGCACTCTCCACAAAGGTGTTCATCATGGCGTGCATGGACGCCGGGATTTGCATTTGACGGCCAATGGCGAGGCCGGCGATGTCCTGGGCGGTGTTGGCCACTTTGTCCTGAACGTGCAGCAGTTCCAGCAGGTCGGTGCGGGAAACCGGCATAAACAGACTGTCCGGGAGATGCAGGCGCAGGTCTTTTTTGATGTCGTCAGCGCGGTTCTCGTTGGCGGAGATACGCTGCTGTACGGTTTTGGCGGTGTTGAAGTCGCCTTGCATGAGGGCTTCAAAGAAGGGCACCAGATCCGCTGACGCCTTGTGGGCGGTCGCCATGTGCTCCTTGATAGGCTTTATCGGCGAGCGGCCGAACAGGTTGGCGATGTTGGACAGGGGCATGGTCGGTTCCTTTTTCCGGTCCTGACAGATTGATTTTTGACCGCTGGGGCGGCCGGGTGGCGGCATGGTACCCCAACACGTGCAAAGGTCACAGTGACCATTGGGTTTCGCGGGAATTCTGCGGACCACTCGCGCTGTAGTCCTCGGGGATAAGAGCTACAATGCGCCTTCACACTAAGCCTAGTCGGCGATTGGGCACAGAAGAATAAATGGGGACGTGTATGGGGAGCAGACTAGCGGACCGGATTCTCGATCTGCCCGGTTTACTGGAAGATCTGGTGGGCCAGGGGTATGTCAGTCGCAGCGATGCGAACCGCCTGATCGGCACCCCGCGCACCGCTGAACAGGCGCAGATGCATCCCCTTTCGTATATCGCCAGCTGTGAACTGGAGAACCAGAAGAGGCCAGGCAAGGCACTGAGCGCAGTCGTGCTCACCCAGTGGCTGGCGGAGACCGCCTCGCACGATATTTACCATATCGACCCACTGAAGGTGAATGTGGCGGCGGTGACCGAGGTGATGAGCTTCCAGTTCGCCAAGCGCCACCAGATTCTTTGCGTTGAGGCCAGTAAAGATACGCTGCTGGTCGCCACCGCCCAGCCATACGCCAGTGGCTGGGAGGAACAGCTGGCGCACACCAGCGGGCGCAGCGTGCAGCGGGTGGTGGCGGATCCGGCGGATATCAAACGCTACTGCACCGAATTCTATTCCCTGGCCAATTCCATATCCGGTGCCAGCGGGCTCAAGGGAACTTCCGGTGCCAACAATTTTGAACAGCTGCTGGAACTCGGGAATCTCAAGGACCCGGAGGCCAACGACCAGCATATCGTCAACATCGTCGACTGGCTATTGCAGCACGCCTTCGATCAGCGCGCCAGTGATATCCACATTGAGCCGCGCCGGGATGTCGGGCGTATCCGCTTTCGCATCGACGGTGTTCTGCACCCGATTCACGAGCTGCCGGATCAGGTCAATGCCGCGGTTACCAGCCGCCTGAAAATCCTCGGGCGCATGAACGTGGCGGAAAAGCGCAAACCCCAGGACGGCCGCATCAAGACCAAGCGCCCGGACGGCAGTGAGGTCGAGTTGCGCCTCTCCACCCTGCCCACCGCATTTGGGGAAAAGCTGGTGATGCGGATCTTCGATCCGGAAGTGCTGGCGCGCTCGTATCACGACCTCGGCCTCGCTGGCGACGATCTCGCCCGCTGGCAGACCATGCTGTCACGCCCCAACGGCATTGTGCTGGTCACCGGTCCCACCGGTTCGGGCAAAACCACCACCCTCTATACCGCGCTGAAACAGCTGGCCTCCAGCGAGGTCAACGTTTCCACCATTGAAGACCCCATCGAGATGGTGGAAGAGAGTTTCAACCAGACCCAGGTGCACCACAGCATCGGCCTCGACTTCGCCGCAGGAATCCGCACCCTGATGCGTCAGGACCCGGACATCATCATGGTGGGGGAAATCCGCGACCTGGAAACCGCGCAGATGGCGGTGCAGGCGGCGCTTACCGGCCATCTGGTCATCTCCACCCTGCACACCAATGACGCGCCCACTGCGGTCACCCGCCTGCTGGATCTCGGCCTGCCCCACTATCTCCTGAAATCCACCGTACTCGGGGTGATGGCGCAGCGCCTGGTGCGCACCCTGTGTCCCAGCTGCAAAGCCAAGGCGGAGGTCAGTGACGAAGACTGGCAGGCGCTGGTAAAGCCCTGGAAGGCCACCAAGCCGGACGTGGTGTATCAGCCGGAGGGCTGTCTCGATTGTCGCAATACCGGCTATCGCGGCCGCCAGGGTATCTATGAGATTCTGCCGTTTACGGAGGCCATCCAGGCCCTGGTGACGCCAGACTGCGATTTGCAGCAGGTGCGCCGGCAGGGCATGCGCGAAGGTATGAACAGCCTGCGACTGTCCGGGGCACGCAAGGTGGCGGCCGGGATTACCACGGTGCAGGAAGTACTGCGCGTGGCGCCGCCGCCGGATATTGCGTTCTGACGGCACGGGGCGGGTGATTGCATATTCTCGCCACTACTTCATAGTCGGCAGCGATTCCACAGCCGGCACCGATCCCATTGACGGGTAATAGATAACAAGGACGATAACGATGACGCTTGAATACGCTTTACTGGATGTATTTGCCAACGCGCCGTTTCAGGGTACCCAGATCCCGGTGCTCAACCTGGCCGGGCGCAGCCTGGATGAGGCGACCAAGAAAGCCATTGCCAGCGAGTTTCAACAGACCGAAACGGTGTTTATCGAGCCGGAAAAGCCGGTGCCCGCCAGCGTATATAACGCCCGGGGGCCACAGCGCTTTGGCGCGCATACCATTCTCGCCGCTGCCTATATGGCGTTTGAGCTGGGACTCTGCAAAAAGGAAGGGCAGTTTGCCTCTTTCCTGCTGAAACAGGACCGCGGCCTGATTGAAAGTTTTATCGACGACAATGGGGGCACCCCGGGTGCCATCCAGTTTGCCCGCGTCCTGTCTCCCACCGTGGATCGCTATACCCCGGAAGTGGCTCGCCTTGCGGCGGCGTTGAACACCGAGGAAAAGCACATCTCCTTCAGTAAATACAAACCCATGGTGGTGAGTGTCGACAGCCCCACGCTGATTGTTCCTTTTACCCGCCCGCAACACGTTCTGGCCGCGAGCCTGGATCACGAGCGCTGGGTGGAACTGCTGGGGGACATGTACACTTCTGAAGTGTTCCTGTTTGCCCCCGGCTCGATTACCGGCGCTACCGAGTTTCACGGCCGCCTGCTGAATCCGGGGCTGGCCCGCGACGTATTCCCGCCGATCGGCAATGTGATGCCGGAGTTTATCGCCTACCTGGCAGAGCAGCAGGAAACGGTCGCCGGTACACACACCTTTTCCATCGACCGCGGCAGTCTCGACAGCCGCAAAAGTGTGCTGCACGCCGAGTTCGACAAAAAGCCGGGCAAGGAAGTGCGCTGTCGCATTGGTGGCAATGTGATCAAGATGGGTGAAGGGAGACTGCTTCACGCCTGACCCAGGTCGCAATTATTAAAAAACGCGCAGACGAGGCTGCTTGAACAGCGGCAACTGCGCGTTTTTTTTACCTGCCAGATGGCGCTCAAAGTGCTTCGGCGTCGGCGAGGAAAGCGCCTGTCGCCAATGTATACTCTGGGCACTTACTACAGACTCTTAGCGCACAGGCCCGCGCAGAACCGCAGTGAATGACACAAGGGGATTACTATGCCGTTGACCGATCTCTGTCCCGAACAACACCGCGAGCTGTTGAGACAGCGCTGGAAGGCCTGGTGCAGTGCAGTGGGCGAAGCGCAGGTGACGCAGGTTGAAAATGCGCTGGACTCGGACGATCGCCAACGTGCACTGGCGCGGAGCTTTGTGGGCTCGGATTTTTTTGTACAGCAGTGCAGCCGCAGTCCGGATTTGTTGTATCGCCTGGTGGGCGAGGATGACCTCGGTATTCCAGTACCGGATCTCGCACAACTGGAATCCGAACAGGCACTGGAGAAGTCCCTTCGCCAGCTGCGCAATCGGGTCAACGCCGAAGCCATCTGGCGCGATTTTGCCGGCCAGTGGGATATTCCTGCGGTATGCGCGCGGTTGAGCGAACTCGCCGAAGTTACTATTCAGGCCGCACTGGATTGGCACCGGGAAAAAATGGTCGAGCGCCATGGTGAACCCCGCAGCCGAGCGGGAGAAATCCAGCCGATGATCGTGCTCGGGATGGGCAAGTTGGGGGCGAGGGAGCTGAATCTGTCCTCTGATATCGATCTGATTTTTGCCTACCCGGAACCGGGCCAGTCGGATGGGGACCAGTATGAAGGGAAGAAATCCCTGGAAAACCAGACCTATTTCCAGCGCCTGGGGCAACGCCTGATCAAATCGCTGGATGCGGTAACCGCTGACGGTTTTGTATTCCGGGTGGATATGCGCCTGCGTCCTTACGGTGACAGCGGGCCGCTGGTTAGCCATTACGCGGCGCTGGAAGACTATTACCAGACCCAGGGCAGGGAGTGGGAGCGCTACGCCATGATCAAGGCGCGCCCGGTCGCCATGAGTGGTGAAGGTGCGGCGGAATCCGCCGAAGAATTGATGGAGTTGTTGCGTCCATTTACCTACCGTCGCTATATCGATTTCAGCGTGATCGAAGCGCTGCGGGAAATGAAGACCCTGATCCAGCGCCAGGTGCGCGCTCGCGGACTCATCGACAATATCAAGCTGGGGCGCGGTGGCATCCGCGAAGTGGAATTTATTGCGCAGGCGTTTCAGCTGATTCGCGGCGGCCGCGAACCCGCCCTGCGGGTGCGCAATCTTTTGAAAGTACTGCCGCAACTCGAGGCGGGTGGGCATTTGCCGGAAGGGGCTGCGGCACAGCTGCGCGAGGCGTATCTGCTGCTGCGCCGGGTCGAGCACGGAGTGCAGGCGGAGCGCGACCAGCAGACCCAGACACTGCCACCGGAACCGGAGCGCCGCGAACAGCTGGCGTTTGCCCTCGGCTACCAACACTGGCAGTCCCTGGAAAATGCACTTGTAAGTGCCCGCGGGGTAATCGAGCGCGAATTCGACGAGGTGATCGCGCCGCCGGAGGAAAGCGCTGAAATCAGTGCCAGTGATCACTGGGAAATGCTGTGGAGCGGCTGCGCCCGCGTTGACGATCGCGACCTCTGGCTGGAGCAGTTACACAACGCCGGCTACCAGCCGGCGGCCAAGGCACTGGAAGCGATCGTCAACCTGCATTCCGATCGCATCGTCAGTGCCTTGCCCGCATCCAGTCGCCTGCGGCTGGACCAGGCCATGCCGCTGTTGCTGGCGGCAGCGGCGGAAGTGAGCGAGCCTTTGCTCGCGCTTGAGCGGGTGATGCCGCTGCTGCGTTCGATTTTACGGCGCAGCGCCTATCTGGTGTTGATCAACGAAAATCCGCCAGTGCTGACGCAACTGCTGAGGCTCTGCTCCGCCTCGCCCTGGATTGCGGAACAACTGGCGCGCCATCCGATTCTCCTGGATGAAATGCTTGATCAGCGTCGCCTGTTGCAGCCGTCTTCCGCTGCACAAATCGCTGACGACCTGCGCCAGGAAATGTTACGGGTGGACAGTGACGATCTGGAAGCACAGATGGAAGCGCTCCGTCACTTCAAGCAGGGACAGAGCCTGCGCATCGCCGCTCAGGAGGTCACCGGTGCGCTGCCACTGATGAAAGTGAGTGATTCCCTGACCTGGCTGGCGGAAGCCATTTTGCAGCAGTCTCTGGCCCTGGCCTGGCAGCAGGTGACGGAAAAACACGGTGCGCCGGCGGGCGCGAGCGCAGATGATATGCGCTTTGCCATCGCCGCGTACGGCAAGCTCGGCGGCCTGGAGTTGGGACATGGGTCGGATCTGGATATCGTGTTCGTGCATGACGCCGAGCCCCAGCAGTACACCGACGGCGCGCGTTCCATCGATAACCTCAGTTTCTACACCCGTCTGGCCCAGCGTCTGATCCACATCCTGCAAACCCGGACTTTGAGCGGGCCGCTCTACGAAGTGGATACCCGCCTGCGCCCGTCCGGTAACTCTGGCCTGTTGGTGACCTCGCTGACCGCGTTTGAAAAGTACCAGCGCGAGAGCGCCTGGACCTGGGAACATCAGGCGCTGGTGCGCGCGCGCAGGGTGGCCGGCAGCGAGCGCCTCGGCGAAGCCTTCGAGGCACTGCGTTTGACGTTGCTTTGTGAGCGGCGGGACGAGCAGAAATTACGCGACGAGGTGGTGGAAATGCGCAATAAAATGCGCGCCCACCTGGATAAGAGCAATGATCAGCAATTCGACCTGAAACACGGGCCAGGCGGTATTGTTGATATCGAATTTATGGTTCAATATGCGGCATTGGCCTGGGCGCAGCGCGCGCCGTCTATTGTGCGATATACCGATAACATTCGCATTCTTGAAAGCCTCACCGAGGCAGGCCTGATGCCGGCCCACCAAGCCGGGCATCTGATCGACGCCTACAAAGCCTACCGATCTGAAGGTCATCGCCTGGCATTACAACAGCTGCCAGGGGTTGTATCCGGTGACCAATTCGAAGCGGAAAGAAAGACCGTTGAAACAACTTGGCAGCAGATGCTGGGTTGAGCAATCTGTAACGATGGGCTCTTCTCCGGTGGTAAACGCTGCCCGCTTAAACTGTTTTTCATCAGGCTCTGTGCTGTAGGAGCCTGCCTGCAGGCGATCAGGTTCGATCCGGCGTAAGCTCGACGCTCTCCCTCTCCCCAGGCCACTCCTACAGTTGCGAATTAGAATTCTTGTAGGAGTTTCCCATGTCATTTGCCGATAGAGACGGCGTTATCTGGTTTGACGGTGAACTGGTTCCCTGGCGCGATGCCCGGGTGCATGTACTCACCCACACACTGCACTACGGAATGGGCGTATTCGAGGGCGTGCGCGCCTATGAAACCGCCGATGGCGGCACCAGTATTTTCCGCCTGCAGGAACACACTCGCCGCTTGTTCCGCTCCGCGAAAATTATGAATATGCCGATGCCCTACGACGCCGAGCAGCTGAATGAAGCCCAGCGTCTGGTGGTGCGTGAAAACGGTCTCAAGGAAGCCTATCTGCGCCCGATGGCATTTTATGGCTCCGAGGGCATGGGCCTGCGTGCGGACAAGCTGCAGACGCACGTGATCATCGCCGCCTGGGAGTGGCCCAGCTACATGACCCCGGAAGCCCGCGAACTGGGCATCAAGGTGAACACCTCGTCCTACACCCGTCATCACGTGAACATCGCCATGTGCAAGGCCAAGGCCAACGGCAACTACATCAATTCGATGCTGGCGTTGCAGGAAGCCATCCGCAACGGATGCGAGGAAGCCCTGTTGCTGGATCCGGAAGGTTATGTTGCAGAAGGCAGTGGTGAGAACTTCTTCCTGGTTAGCGACGGCGTTATCTACACGCCGGAACTCACCTCCTGCCTCGACGGTATTACCCGTAAATCGGTAATCCAGCTGGCGGAAGAGTGCGGTTACAAGGTGGTGGAAAAACGCATCACCCGCGACGAGGTTTATATCGCCGACGAAGCCTTCTTCACCGGTACTGCCGCCGAAGTGCTGCCGATCCGTATGCTCGACGGTCGCACTATAGGCGCGGGCCGTCGCGGCCCCATCACCAAGCGTCTGCAGCAAATGTACTTTGATGCGGTACAGGGCAAAAGCCAGGCGCACATGGGCTGGCTCAGTGACTGCTATGAGGACGATCAGCAGGTTCAGGCCGCGTCGGCCTGATCATCCGGCTGGCGTAAAGCGCGGGCAAAAGGGTGGGCACCGCAAGGTGTCCACCCTTTTTTGTTGCTGGTTTTGTATTGTGGAGTTTTTGTTCCGGTCGCGCGTGGAGCAATAGTGCGCTATCTCTTAGAATCTTTGATAGGTCCCGGGCTGCTAAATTGTGATTCGCCGATGCTCCACTACTTCCTGAAAAAACGCCTGCGCAAACACGACGCCATAAACAACCGCAAGCTGGAAGCCATCCTGCGGGTGCAAATGCTGGAGCAGCAGGCGCTGCACAGCGCTGCACCCGGCGTCGGCAATGACAAAGAACACAGTATCGTTGTCTCCCTGACCTCGTACGACAAGCGCATCGACAATGTGGTGTACACCATTGAAAGCCTGTTCCAGCAATGGCTCAGGGCCGATGTGGTGGTGTTGTGGCTTTCGACAAAAAATTTTCCGGACCGGAAGATTCCCGCCAGCCTTGAGCGCCAGAAACAGCGCGGGTTAGACATCCGCTTTGTCGACGAAGACTTCGGGCCCTACAAAAAATATTGCTATACCTTCGAGCAATTTCCGCAAAGCCTGATCATTACCGCGGATGACGACACACTGTACCCGCCGGATATGATCGATCAGCTTTACCGGGCCTGGCTGCGCAATCCCGGCTGGATACACTGCCACCGCGCACATCAGATGTCTCTCGACCGGCAGGGCAAGTTGTTGTCGTACGATAACTGGAGTTCGAATTGGCGCGGGTGCGAGGACGGGGCTGAGCCCTCGCCACTGGTGTTTCCCACGGGGGTGGGGGGGGTGCTGTATTTTCCGGGCGCTCTGCACCCGGATGCCTTCGACCACGAAAAATTCATGCGGTTGTGCCCCAATGCCGATGATGTGTGGCTGAAAGCGATGAGCCTGAAACAGGGGACACCCTGTGCGCGGGTAGTGGATTCCCGGGATTGGACCGAGCGGTTCCTGCCGGTGGCGGGAAGTCAGGGATCAGCGCTGAGGAAAGAAAACTGGCGCAAGCGCGGCGGCAACGACTGCAAAATTCGCGACGTGTTCGAGCATTACGATTTGTACCGACTGCTGCGCTGACCCGTGCCGCGGGCTATGCCCGGCGGCACGGGTGGCGTGAGGTTTACGCCTTCGCTACCTGCGGGCGACCCACGCAGAAATACTCAAATCCGGCCTCTGCCATATCCAGCGGCTGGTAGAGGTTGCGGCCATCGAACACCACCGGTGCTTTCAGGCTGTTGCGCACCGTGTTGTGATCCAGTGATTTGAACTGCTGCCATTCGGTGGCAATGATCAGCGCATCGGCGCCGGCCAGCGCGCTGTCGCGGGTGCCGCACAGTTGCAGGTTCTCGCGATTGCCGTAAATGCGTTCACACTCGTGCATGGCCTCCGGGTCAAAGGCGCGCACCCTCGCGCCCATTTCCCACAGTTTCTCCATCAGCACCCGACTTGGGGCCTCGCGCATATCGTCGGTATTCGGCTTGAACGCGAGTCCCCACAGGGCAAAGGTCTTGCCGGATAGGTCGGTGCCGTAACGCTGCACGATCTTGTCCAGCAGATAATGTTTCTGTGCGTGGTTACGCTCTTCCACCGCGTTCAGTACTTTCGGGTCGAGACCCAGTTGCGCGGCGGTAATTTTCAGGGCCTGCACGTCTTTTGGAAAACAGGAACCGCCGTAACCGATGCCCGGGTAAATGAAGTGGTAGCCGATGCGCGGATCGGAGCCGATTCCCTGGCGTACGGATTCGATGTCCGCACCCACGCGGTCGGCAATCACCGCCATCTCGTTCATAAAACTGATCTTGGTGGCCAGCATGCAATTGGCGGCGTATTTGGCCAGCTCGGCACTGCGCACATCCATCACGATGACCTTGTCGTGGTTGCGATTGAAGGGCGCGTAAAGCTGGCGCATCTTCTGCTCCGATGCGTGTTCACTGGTGCCGATAATGATGCGGTCAGGTCTCATGCAGTCGCTTACCGCCGAGCCTTCCTTCAGAAACTCCGGGTTGGAAATAACATCGAATTCCAGATTCAGCGCATCGCGCTTATGTAGTGTGCGAGTGACTTCTTCGCGCACTTTGTCGGCGGTGCCCACCGGGACGGTAGATTTGTTGATGATGTATTTTTTGCCGTTCATGTGTTCGGCGATAGTGCGCGCAACGGTAAGTACGTAGCGCAGATCGGCGGAGCCGTCTTCATCTGGTGGTGTGCCAACGGCGATGAAAATCAACTCACCGTGGGCGACGCCAGCGGCGGCATCGGTACTGAATGTGAGGTTGCCGGATTCATTGTTGCGCTTGACCAGTGGCTCCAGACCCGGCTCAAAAATCGGGATATGTCCCTGTTGCAGCCTCTCGATCTTGTTTTCATCAATGTCGATGCAGCTCACGCGGTGACCCGCTTCTGCCAGTACGGCAGCCTGCACCAGGCCGACGTAACCGGTACCAAATACGGTGACGTTCATACAAGGTTCTCCCTAATTCATTTTTTTGCCGCGGCCTTGCTACTGGCTTGATGACGGACATTGGTTATCAATAATAGGTTGCTTCAACTCAGCCATACATAGTCGTGGCTGAACGTGGATCCTGTGGCGGCTTCCACAATGTACTGGGCGTATCGGGTGTTGTTGATCTCGCGGTGGAAAAACTCCCTGCAATTTTTTGCCCAATGTTGGCGCATGGCGTCATCGCTGTGAAATGCCAGGAGTTGTTTCTGCAGGTTGCTCTGACTGTCGAAGTACACCAGGGTTTCTGCGGGCATGAAATCGTCGAAGCCCGCGGAAGCGTGGGTAAATACCAGCAGGCCGTTGCCGGCCATTTGCGCGATACGTGCGGAGGAATACCACTGGTATCCCTCCTGGCGGTTAAGGTTCAGGCCCATCTTACTGCTGGCCAGTTTGCGCTCGTAATCCCGCCCCCACAGGGGTGGCTGGCCGAACAGTCCGGGTGTATGGAAGCGGAAATCCGGCGGCAGTGTGCGCCGCAGCGCCGACACCAGCTGGCTGCGTTCCGAGTGTTCCTGGGCGTTGCTACAGAACAACAGGTCTGCCTCCAGCGCTGGATCACCGGCGGCAAGGGCGCTGGCATCGGCGTTTTCCACACTGGGGTCGACCGGGTTCGGCATATGCCAGAGTCGCGCGCGTCCGCCCGCGAAAATGCTCAGTTCCTGTGGCCCGGTGGATACGAACATGGCATCGGCGATTTCACAGCGCTTGTGAATATTCGCGGCGTTGCGCGGCACGAACAGCGGGTCGTTATTACAGGCGGCGAGAACAACATCTCCATGCCGGCGGCGGATTTCCGAGAAGGTGGCATTTTCGATCAGGTCGCAGTGGCCGAAGATGATCAGTTCAGGCTCGAAGGCTGCCACCGTTTGCAACAGCCGCTGGTTGGTTTTTTTCCGGCCCAGTTCGCGGATACCGAGGGGGGCCTCGAACCTGGCTATGTCGCGGTCGCTAAACGCGAGTACGTTGTGGCCCGCGCGGACCAGCCCGGTGTAAAGCTTGAGTGCCCAGCTGACGCGGATATTGCCATATTTGCGGTGCTGGTGATTGTCGACATGGAGAATGCGCATAGTGTGAACAATACCAGCGATAACGCCTGTGCCCGTCCATGGAGCAAAAGCAAACCCGCGACTCGAATCCGTGACTATAGTTTCAGCGACAAGTGTGAATAACAATAGTGACGGCAAAATAAAGGTAGTCGGGCATTATACTTCCAGACCCCACGGGATCAATCGTGCGACGGTGTGGCGCGTTTATCCCCGCAAATGGCGAGGGCAGGATACCCAAGGGCGAGAATAGGACTGGCGTGACCAACAAGGAGGTTGGCATTGCTGACAATCTGGCGTTTTCTGGACGGTAACCGGGCTCACGAGAAACAGAGTGCGGCGCTGGTCAGCGGGCTGTGCTGTTGCCTGGGGTCGGACGGCGTGGATTGTCGTGATCTCGACTGCCGCGCACTGCGGATTGTCCCCTGGCGCAGGTTGCCAGCCGATCTCGCGGGGCTGCCGCGACCAGACCTGATTCTCGGCGCCGGCCATCGCAGCCACTGGGCGATATTGCGGGCGCGTAATGCTTTCGGTGGTCGCAGCGTGGTGATCATGCAGCCCAGCCTGCCACTGTCCTGGTTTGATTTCGTGATCGCGCCGGAGCACGACTGTCCACCGCCGCTGGACAACGTCATTCTTACCCAGGGTGCCCTCGCGGAACCTCTGCCGGACTTCCCTTTGGATGAAAATCGCGCCTTGCTGTTGTTCGGCGGTCCCAGCAGGCACTTTTACTGGGACGGGGTCAAAGTGGCGGCGGCCGCGGAACAGTTGTTAAAGCAGCCGTTGCAGTGGGTGTTGTCCGATAGTCGCCGCACGCCCCGGGACACCCTGGTCCAGTATGCGGGGCGCGGCGAACTCCACCCCTGGCAGCGGTGCCCGCCGGGCTGGCTGGCGGAACAGATGGCGCGCGCCGGGCAGATCTGGGTTACAGGAGACAGTGTGTCGATGTTGTTTGAGGCACTGCAAAGCCGCGCCCGGGTCGGGGTCATCACCCTGCCCAGCCGCAAATCCCGCAACAAGATTCGCAGCGCGGTCCAGCGCCTGCTGGATCAGGGCCTGGTGGGCGAGATCTCAGATCCAGATATTGCGTTGCCCACAGCTTTATCCACAGCCTCACGAGGGCCGTTACCGCGGGCACTGGGACAACCCGTAGCCTGCGCCCGCGCTCTGCTGCGCCGCTGCGGCTGGTTGCCGGGGCCGCTAACCGGCGTCGCGGGTGCGGCTGACCGCGGTTCTGGCGAATCCGAGCCGGGTAAGACAACCGCGTTGGATGGCGTAACCCTGCCGGATTCCGGTATCTGAACAATGTGGGGGCGCCATTGATTCTGATTACGACACAAAACTTCCCTCCTGACCGCGGGGGTATTGAAGGTTTGATGGGAGGGTTGGCGGAAGCGCTGGCGGCGGCGGGCCACGACACCCTGGTGTTGGCAGATGCCGCCAGCAGCGACCAGCCACTATTGAACACACGGTATCGCCTGCGCCGGATCGGCGGCCTGAGGCCGTGGCGGCGATGGCGCAAGGCGGCTGTGGTGCGGGCACTGGTGAATTCTGGTGGGCGTTCGGGAGCGGACTCGGAAACGGTGCACGGGATATTCGCCGACTCCTGGAAAAGTGCGGAGCATATTGCCGGTATCGGTGTGCCCCTGGCGGTACTGGCCCACGGCATGGAGTTCCCCTCACAGCCGTCCGCGCGCAAGGCCGCACGCATCCGCCGTGCCCTGGCCAGTGCCACCACCGTCATTGCCAATTCCTCCTATACCGCACGCCTGGTCGAACCTTATGTGCAGGGCAACACTCGTGTGGTGGTGATCAACCCCCCGATAAGTCCCCAGCCCGAGGCGCAAGCGCAGAGTGTTACTCGTTTGCAGCGCCTGCTCGGTGGCGCGGGCCCCGTGCTGGCGACCCTCGCGCGACTGGAGCCGCGCAAGGGGGTGGACAGGGTGATTCGCGCACTGTCGGACATCCGCGCACGCTATCCGGAGGCGACATATCTGGTGGCGGGGCAGGGGAAAGATCGCGCGCGGTTACAGCGGTTGGCGGAGCAGCTGGGGGTTGCGCCGAGGGTGCACTTTCTCGGCGGTATAGACGATCAGCAGAAGGCTGCGCTTTTCTCGCTCAGCGATGTGTTTGTCATGCCTGCCAGGCGGGAAGGAAATTCGGTAGAGGGGTTTGGCATTGTCTACCGGGAAGCAGGCTGGTACGGCGTGCCGGTACTGGCGGGGCGTGATGGTGGGGCGGTGGATGCGGTAGCAGGGGAAACCGGTTTACTGTGCGATGGCGCAGACCCCGATGACGTTACCACGCAGTTATTGCGAATGCTGGATGATGGCGAAAACCGGCAAAAAATGGGCGAGCGTGCCTCCTCCCTGGCCCGTGGTCCGGCGCAGTGGCGCGAGGCGGTTGCCGTTTTTGTGGATTGCCTGCGCTGACCCGTACTGTTCAGTGGCGTTGTGGCAGGGACGTCGGCTCACAAACGCTCTGCGGCTTTCCAGGAAAGGTCTCGGTCGGATATTTCCCAGCGAATGCGCTTCCACATTTTTTCAATTCGGCGCTCAATGTAGCGTCGGCGCGCCGCGGCAAAATATTCCGAAATGGGCAGAAAGTTGGCGTTGCCAAGTCCGTCCACCAGATAGAGCTCTGCTTTGCCATTGCGCTGGCAGAGCACCAGATTGTGCGGCAGCAGGTTTTTGGTCAGCACGCCGGTAGAACGCAGCCAGTTGGAGAAGCGTTCCAGTGAATCACAGAGCTGCTGATCGAGACCGTGGTTCTGCAGATAGGTTTCCAGGGTCATGGCCGGTATGTCGTTGCCATCGGTCAGCAGCTCGGATACCGCACCGGTTCCCTCGCTGGTTTCCACCAGGCCGTACCACTTGGGTAAATGCGCCCACACCGGGCTGTTCGCGGAGGCTTTTTTCAGGGCCTTCTGTCGGTAGCCGGCCTGTTCCCGCGCGTTATCGTCGAAGTGGCTGTCCGGTGTCAGCACCTTGTACCAGGGCGCGCGGCGGCGCAGTTCGGCAATACGGCCGGGCAGCATGACCTTGATACAGCGCTGTGGATATTGGGGGTGGCGGTAGCAGTTTCGATTGCCTCCAGCGGCGAAGGGTTTTGCATGTCTGAGGTCAATCAATTTCCACGTTCCCTGTGTTTGTTTATTTTTCAGTGGGGCGACAGTAAGCGTTGATACAGCGACAGCGTGCGCTGTGCCAGTTCCTGGAGGGTAAATTCCCCACCCAGGCGAGAGCCCTGCCGGTTGTCCAGTAACTCGCGGGTTTTTGCCAGTAATTGTGCACGGTTGCCGTTTTCTACCAGACCCTGGGGGAAGCAGGCGCGCAGGGATTCTGCCGGGCCGCCGATATCGTAGCCGATAATCGGTACGCCCATGGCGGCGGCTTCGATGACCGTGCGCCCGAATGGCTCCGGTTTTTTGGAGAGGTTGTAGACCAGTGCCGCGTGCCGGTACCACTCGCGGATATCGCTGCGATGACCGGTAAAAGTGATGCGATCGGCGACGCCCAGTGCACTGGCGAGCATGCGCAACTCCGCCTCGTAATGGGCCTTATTTTTTTCCACGCCACCGACAATCACGCCCTGCACATCGTCGCGTTCCCGCAGCAGTGCGGCCACCATGTGGATAAAGTCTTCCTGCCCTTTCCAGCGGGTCAGGCGCCCCGGCAGCAGGAGCCAGCGGCGCCCGCACAGCGCGGGGAATTTCCGCGTAGTGGTTTCCAGCCAGTCTGCCTTCGGCGGTACCGCGGAAGAAAACTCTGTGGTATCCACACCGCGGTAAATCACCTCGGGTTCTGCCCGCAAATGCTTGGCGTAATTCCCTTCCAGATAGGCTTTGACGCACTCCGAAATCGCGATTACCTGTTCGGCGCTGGCCATGATCGCGCTGTAGCGATTGACGGAATAGAGGCCATGAGCGGTACTCACCAGCCGCGGACGTGTGCGGGGATCGAGTTTTTTCCATGCCAGATAAGTGAGCCAGGCCGGTACCCGGGAACGCACGTGCAGAATGTCCGGCTGCAGTTCCCGGATCAACCGGCGAAGGGGGCGCACCTGCCACAGGCTGGCGAGGGATTTTTTGTGTACCGGCAGTGCAATATGGCAACTGCCTTCCATTTCCAGTTGCGCCACCATATGCCCGCCGCTGGATACCACTATGGACTCGTGGCCCGCCTTTACCAGTGCACGGGCCAGGTCCAGGGTACCCCGTTCGACACCGCCGGCGTTTAGCGAAGGCACAAGCTGGATGACTTTCACGACGCAATATCCGTAGGGTGACTTTTTGCGGCCAGCTGGCGCTTCGCCGCCCAGAACTGGGTCAACAGGCCGCCGCCGATCAGGGCCATCAACAGCCTGCCACTGTCGTAAAACAGGTAGGACTCAAAGAAATTGATAACACCGAAAAATACCGTGAAAGACAGGCAGAACACCAGGTTATTGCCCGACAACAATCCCGCCCGGTAATAGCGCAGGCAGCGATTCATCAGCCAGTAAACCAGGGCAGCCAGCAACAGCAGACCCAGCAGGCCGAAATTCACCATCAGGTCCAGATAGCTGTTATGCAGATGCCCGAAGTGCTGTTTGATGTCATCCGGCAGATTGCTTGAGTGATCGAAGATCAGGCTGCGACCGTTGCCTCCCCAGCCAACCAGCGGGTGCTTGCCAATCCAGTGCATGGCCTCAGCCCAGGTATGCAGGCGGATGCCAGTACTGGTGTACGGCAGCTGTGCAAGTTCACCCTGTTGTGCCAGCGCGATGGTGTTCTGCTCGTACGCCAGGCGGTGACTGACAACGTCGCCGAGGGACAGATAGCCCACCAGCGCTGCAGCACCACAAGTAGCGGCACTGGCGGCAATAACGTAACGGCGATGACTGCGGAAATGTCTGTGCAGGGCCACGGTTGCCGCGCACGCGGATATCAGTAGTGCCGGCAACATTCCCACCCACACACCGCGCGTCTGGGTCAGAATCACCGCGCAGACACTGGTCGCCAGCGCCAGCAGCCAGCCGAGTCGCAGTGGCCAGGCCCAGCGTCGCCGGCGCAGAATGGCCGGGGCGAAGGCCAGTAGCCCGAGGGTGGCGGTACCGAACAACATTGCGGTGTGCTGGGCGTTGTGCAGTCCGAAGTCCACCCGCACGCCGGCAAATCCCTGCTGCCATTCACGCCAGCCGCCACCGGAAACCCAGGGCGAAATCAGCAGCCCAAGCAGCGCCAGTCCCCACAGCAGATACACATTGCGCACCTGGCCGCCGAGCAGTACCGCCAGCGGAATCATTGCGAACCAGTTTGTCAGGCGATGTACCTTGAAGGAGGATTCGGCCCACTGCGGGTGCATCACCCAGGAACCTATCCAGGAAATCAGCGACACTCCAATCGCGGCAACGGCCAGCCACAGGATACCCGAGTGGCGCAGGGATACGCCGTCGACAGGCCTGGCGCAAAATGCGAGCAAGATGAGGCCGCACAGATTTGCAAGTTGCGCCGCCTTGTCCGGCAGAGAATCTACACTGATACCGAAAAACCCATACACCAGCAGCGCGAGTGCGCCGGTGATCTGCAGCCAGCGGTGCGTTGCTATGAAGCGGTTCGGTTGCCAGAAAAATGCTGCCAATTGCACCAGGTTTTCGGCTCTGGCACTGGCGGCAGTTACAGTTGAATTACGCGCTTCGGAGCTATGGCTCATGGCTGTAAACTCAAATACGGCAGAATTCGACAATGCTTAAAAATGGTCGCACCTGCATCGCGAGAGGATGAGTTAGAATGCTAGCAAACGGCGGGTGCTTTGCCATCGCAATTGCGGCAAACCGGCGCTGTTCGTCATTCGCAAATCCAACCGTTACCCGTTTCTGATTTGATGCGTTTCTTTTACACCTGGTTGTTCCGGCTGTCTCTGCCACTAATGCTGCTGCACCTGTGGTGGCGCGGTCGCGCCGATCCCGCCTACCGCAAGCGCTGGAGTGAGCGCTTTGGACTGGTTCCTTCTCGCCCCCGTACTCGTACCCGCGCACGGCGTCGCTTGCGCGAGCGTTTCGGTGTGGTGCCCAACCGCGCCAGCCGTGCACCGCTGATCTGGATTCACTCGGTTTCGGTAGGGGAAACGCTGGCTGCGATTCCGCTGATCGCAGAACTGGCGGCTCGTCACGGTCAATGGCAGTGGCTGGTGACCACCACGACCCCCACAGGCTCTCAGCGGGTGCATGATGCCCTGGAACCCGTTCTCAACGGCCGCCTGCTGCACTACTACATGCCGTTCGATTTGCCCGAGTGTCTGACGCCGTTTCTCGATGCCTTGCGGCCCAATATTCTGGTGACGATGGAAACCGAGCTGTGGCCGAATCTGTTGTCTGCCTGCGATCAGCGCAAGATCCTCACGATTCTGGTAAATGGGCGCCTGAGTGAAAAATCCGCGCGGGGCTACGCCCGTTTTCACCGCCTAAGCGAAGAGATGCTGAGTCATCTGTCGCGAGTGGTGGCGCAGTATCCTGCGGATGCCGAGCGATTTATCGGCCTGGGTATGCCCGAGGAAAAAGTGGTGGCGGTAGGTAATATCAAATTCGATCTGCACATCGGTACGGGGTTGATCAGCGAGGCCCAGGCCCTTTCTCACCAGTGGCGTGGAAAAACGCGGCGACCGGTCTGGCTGGCGGCGAGTACCCACGGCGGGGAAGACGAGGTGGTGCTGGAAGCCTACCGCACGCTGCGTACTGAATTCCCTGAATTGCTGTTGGTGCTTGTGCCGCGGCACCCGGTGCGCTTCGACAGTGTGGCGCGGATGTGTCGCGAGCAGAATCTCAGCCTGGTGCGCCGCAGCGACGGCGTTGCTCCCGCCGCGTCCGACCAGGTCCTATTGGGAGACACCATGGGCGAGTTGCTGAGATTTTTTGGTGCCTGCGATGTGGCTTTTATGGGCGGTAGTCTGGTGCCAATTGGTGGCCACAACATGATTGAACCCGCGGCCTGGGGCGTGCCGGTGGTTACCGGGCCTCACCTGCGCAATTTTGCGATGGTGTCGAACCTGTTGCGGGAAGTGGGCGCGCTGGCGGTGGTCGAGAATGCGGAGCAACTGGCTGCGCAGGTCGCCAGCTGGTTGCGTGACACCGATGCCCGAGCCTCAGCTGGTGCCCGCGGCCGGGAAGTGGCGGAACAGAACAGCGGTGCACTGGCGCGCTCAGCCGCAGAAATTGAAAAACTGATGCAGCCCTGAACGCAGGTCACAGACAGTTATTGCACTGACAGTTATAAAAAAGGCCGGACGCCTGTAGAGCGCCCGGCCTTTTTTACGCGGTTCAACAATCAGTATTTGTTGTTCAGTGTTTGTCAGTAGCTTTACGCACGCTGCTGCGGATCTGGGTGTTCAGCTTACTGCCGGTGTAACGGCCCTTGCTGACGTGACGAATACGGTAAACCCCGGGAATATCCAGAGGCTCGCCCTGGGTGCCCAGCAGCCAGCGGAAAGCGCGGTCCTCGTGGGCCTTGCACCAGCTGTCAGCGGGTTTCTGGTAATAGCGCAGGCTGTCGCAATAGCCGCCAGCGCGGGCGATATCCCCGTGGGCAATTTGCAGTGGCCCGGTAGCGCGGTCGCGGACCTGTTCCACGAAGCGCGAGTCTTCGATGTCGATGACCCGCAGCTCCGCGGGGTCGAAATTCAGCATCGGATCGTCGTCCGCCAGCAGCGAGGTGATGCGCTCGGTGCGCGGGAATACCAGGCTGTCCCTGCGCCCCTGCAGCCGTTCCGCGAGCTGGTCGATACAGTTTTCCCGGAACATCAGGTCGCAGTCGGTGAACCAGATCCAGTCGGCCTTGGTGGCAAGCGCCGCCTGGTTGCGGCCGATGGCGCGGCGGAACAGGGATTCCCGCGGCAGTTCGCACCAGTTCCAGGTCACTCCGGGCACCTGCTGCTTGCCGAAGAAGTCCAGCACTGCGGCAGTGCGGGTGTCTTCGCGGTTGTAATAAACCGTCATGGTTACCGTCGCCTTGGTCGGCGGATAGAGCGCCAGCGAGCTCAGCTGGTAAACCAGGAAGTGGGAATACTGCCAGCAGTGGCTGACAATCTCGATATCCAGTAGCCCGGTGCGCGCCGCGCGCTCAGCTTCTGTAGGCAGCGGTTTCTGGAACAGGGAGGCCGGCACCCAGCCACTGGCGGCAAGGCGCAGAAAACGGCTCATAATCGGGTCGGACCAGTGCTTGTTTGGTGCGGTTTCGTTCATGGATCGATTAACTTCCGGAGGTTATTGACGTGCGCTGTGGGGAATCGCTTATTCGGGCTGGTAGCCGCTTTCCAGCAGCTGGCTGATACCCTGCGGGGTTTCGACAATGCGCTCTTTGGCCACGCGTAATCGCAGCGCCTTGTTGCGGGCCACGATCTCGGGATCTGCATAACCCCGGGGGTGGTCGAGATGCACACAGATCGCATCGAAGCGCACGTGGCGGGGCTTGATGCCTGCGTTTTCCAGTCGTACCCCGAATTCCCGATCCAGTCCGCCCCAGGCCATACGCTCGTCAAAGCCGTTAACTTTGAGGATGTCGCTTTTCCAGGCCGAAGCGTTGGACCCCTTGAGGTTGCAGGCGGTGGGGGTGAGGCGGTTGAGCAGCGGTGCCCAGCGCGGTGTGGCGCGCAGCTTCATGGTTTTGCGGCGCGCACTGAGGCCATTGTCTCTGAGCCATTGATAGTCAAAGCAGCGGCCGCTGAGAATGTCCTCCCGGTTGATTGCTTTGCTGGTGCTCATGGGTAACTTGAAGTAGCTGCCGGACAGGAAGTAACCGGGCTCGGCGCGGCGCTTGTGCACGGCGAGAAAGTCCGCCCGCGGAATGCAGTCGCCGTCGGTAAATACGATGTAGTCGCCGCGGGCACTGAGAATGGCCTTGTTGAGGATGCGGCATTTGCGGAAGCCGTCGTCCCTCTGCCAGATATGGCGGATATCGAGGCCGGTTTCCTCCCGCAGTCGCGCCACCAGCTCAGCCGTTTCCGGGCGGGAGCCGTCATCGGCGACGATCACTTCCAGTGGCTGCTCTGTCTGGCAACTGTAGCCCCAGAGCACTTTTTCCAGCCACTCGGTGGCGTTGTAGGTGGTCATGATGACGGACAGATTCATGTAAGTTTCCGCGGTTTACCTATATACAAAACGGGGCGGGGTTGCGAGGTCGGCGAGCTTAAACCATTGGTCGGGGTAATGCGAACGCCGCCTACAGTGGGTACCATGTCCGCTAACGATGTTCAGAGACTGTAGCCGTAGCGGGCTGCGGCCTCCGCAAGCTGTGCTCTGCGAGGCTTCGACAGCAGGTCCAGAGTGATGTCCTGACGCTTTTCACCGCGGGTATTCACATTGCGTGGCAGGGCTTCAAAGGTGCGCGCGATCTGCTCTGGATCGTGGGGGAAGTTGACCCGCTGCAACATGTCGAGCAGGCGTGGCAGGTCGAAATCCTCAACCCGGTAGCTCAGGTATTCCTTGCCTCGGGAGTGCTTTTCGACCAGCGCGTTCCAGTCGATCCAGAAGCGCGCCAGCCAGTCAGTCTGTTCTGCAAGGGGCAGTTCGGCAAAGCGCTGTTTGTTCATACGCGGAAACTGGCGCAGGTGGTGGCTGCGAAAGCGGCCGTGGACCCAGCCCTTCTTCTGGCGTGAACGGATGAATTCCAGAGGGTGGCGGAACTGGTGAAACACCAGGGTGTCGTCGGCGAGCAGAGGCAGCCAGGGTGCCGCCTCCCATGCTGCCTCGCCAATCGCCGGCGTGGGCCAGGCCAGTTTGTGCAGGCCCAACCGAGCCAGGGCCCCGCGCGCGGTTGACGGGGTACTGCCGGTGAAGTACTGCTCGTGAGTACACTCACAGCCAAGTTGACTGAGAAGTTTCGCGATATAGGTGGTTCCGGAGCGGCCGCAGCCGGTGATTACAAAACGTTTGGTCATATCGGTCTCAGCAATACATCTTGAAGCACAGCCGAGTCCGTGGCCAAAGAAGAAATACGCTTAAGCGCTCACCGGTGAGATTCCACTTCGTGCCGATGGCGGCAGCAGGATAACAACCGCGGCACTGAGACAGAGTGACGCAGCACCGGTTCCAAGGACATACATTGCAAGTGCGAGGGAATATGCACATTTTCGTTTTTTCCTATAACCGCGGCCCTTTTCTGGAAAACTGTATTGCCTCCATAGAAGCCTGTGCGCCGCAATGCCGGCTTACCGTTATCGATGATGGCAGCGACGATCCGGAAACCCGGCAGGTGTTGGCCGGAATTGCCGAGCGACATCAGGTGATTGATAAAACGGCGCATAGCGCCCACAAGCTGGGTGGGCTCTACGCCAACATGCAAGCCGCCTACGAAATGGTCGCCAATGATGAGCTGATGTGTTTTCTACAGGATGACACCCAGATGGTACGCCCGCTGACGGAGGGGGATCTGCAGTCTTTGCGCCAGAATTTTGACCGGCAGCCGGATCTGGGGTTTGTTTCGCCCGCGTTTGTGCGCGGCTTCTCATTGAGGAAAAAAGCGAATCGGGATTTCCGTTTTGATCGCGAGCGCGATTTCTGGTTCTGGTACCCGCGCAAGCGCTCTACCGGCACCTGGTTCTCCGCACTGTTGATCGCTGATCCCCGGCGCTTGCGCCAGTTGAACTGGCAGTTTGAGGTGGGTGAATCGGTGAATAACCGCAAGGCGTCGCAGATGTTCTGTCGCATGGCGCGAATGCGTGTGCCTTTCGCCATGTGGCTGCCCAACGGGCGCGCCTATCGTGGCAAGCAGAAATCCCTGGCTCTGCGCTTTGGCGAGTGGTCGCGTCACTGCGGCCTTTACCCCTTGCAATTGATGTCCACGGCTGAGGTTGAGGAGCTGGCAAATTGCGAGCCCGCACGACTGCCGGTGGCGGAGGATTTTCTGCGGTTAGTCCACGGCAAGGTACCCACCCCCTGGGTATATGACCCGATGCAGGGTGCCGGCTGGCTCAAGTTGCTGGACCGTATGGAACGGAAGGTGCGCAGCGCGTTTGCGTAAGTGGGGCGGGCCGCCAAGTGCTGGTGCTGGGGAGTCGGTGCAGTTGGCGTTACAATGTCCAGGTTTTTATCTGTCGAATCGCGCGACAACACACCTTAAACGGTATGTGTTGTTATATGTCTCGTTGGCGTACTGAGGGGGAGCCCGGTGGGGTATCAACAATTCAAAAGCAGCCTGGCTACGATCATGTACGACGATGAAATCGTCGGTCGTAATTGCGAGAAGCTGTTTCACCGCGACTGGCTGCAGGCCAACAGCCACTGTGCCCTGGTAGAGCGGGGCAAGGCGGTGATGTTCGAGTACCGCGGGACGGACCTGGTGTTCAAGCAGTATCACCGTGGCGGTCTTGCCGGGCGCCTGGTGGAAAAATCCTACCTGTACAGCCGTCTGCCCAATACCCGGGTGTGGCGTGAATTCAATATGCTGCGGGCAATGCGCGCAATGGGGCTGCCGGTGCCACGCCCGGTGGCCGCCCGTTGTGTCAGCGTGCCGCCCCTGGGCTATCGCGGTGCGCTGATTACCGAGCGAGTGCCGGATTCCAGAACATTGACCGATGCCCTGTGTGACAAGCCGCTGGCAAACAGCCTGTGGTGGCAGCTGGGTAGCCTGATCGCACGGTTCCACAGGCGCAACGTCTATCACGCGGATCTGAACGCCAACAATATTCTGCTTACCGGTAGCGACGAGTTTTATCTGATCGATTTTGACAAGGGCGCCATACGCAGCCCTCTGTCCCGACAGGATGCGGAGGCCAATGTCACGCGGCTGCGCCGTTCACTGGACAAGCTGCAGGGGCGTAACCCCGTTTTCCATTTCACTGATGAAAACTGGCGCGCCCTGCAACGTGGCTATGAGGGTGACGGTCAGGATGGTGGCGAAAATGAAGGTAGTAAAAGTATTCTTCGGAGCCAGGCCAGCGGCTGATTGGCTTCATACCGAATAGTATTCTCGATACCAATCTACGAATCGCTGTACCCCTTCGCGCACGCTGGTGTCCGGCTTGTAACCGGTGGCCTGTTGCAGTTTGCGGGTATCGGCGTGGGTATCGGGGATGTCTCCCTGCTGCATCGGCAGCAGCTCTCGCTGTGCTTTCTGCCCCAGGGCTCCTTCCAGCGCATCGATATAGTCCGACAGTTGCGCCGGGTCACCGTTGCCGATATTGAAAATGCGGTAAGGCGCATCGCTGCTGGCCGGGCTGGGAGCTGCCGCGGACCAGTTCGGGTCGGCAGTGGCGATCTGGTCACTGGATTTGATCACCCCCGCGACGATGTCGTCGATATAGGTGAAGTCGCGGCTGTGGTGGCCGCGGTTGAATACCGGTATGGGTTTGCCTTCGAGTATCAGGCGGGTGAATTTGAACAGTGCCATATCCGGACGCCCCCAGGGGCCATAGACGGTAAAAAAGCGCAGTCCGGTGGTGGGCAGTTTGAACAGGTGGCTGTAGCTGTGGGCCATCAGTTCGTTGGCGCGCTTGGTGGCAGCGTAAAACTGCAGCGGGTGGTCGGCGCCGTGGTCTTCACTGAATGGCATGGTGGTGTTGCCACCATACACGCTGCTGGTGCTGGCGTAGGTCAGATGCGGGCTGGCAGCGTTGCGGCAGGCCTCCAGCAGGTTGGAAAAGCCGATCAGGTTGCTTTCTACATAGGCTTCCGGATGCTCGATGGAGTGGCGCACACCAGCCTGTGCGGCGAGGTGGATCACCCGGTCGAATTGGTGTTTTTCAAAGCAGGCGTCGACGGCCGCTTTGTCGGCAATATTGGCACGCAGAAATTCATATTCCACCGCGCCGCCCTGAGCTTGTGCGGTCTTTTCCAGTTCCCGCAGGCGGGCTTCCTTGAGGCTGGTTTCGTAGTAGTCGTTAACGTTATCAATGCCTACCACCGAGTCGCCCCGAGCCATCAGAGTGTTTGCCACGTGGAAGCCGATAAAGCCCGCGTTGCCAGTAATCAGATACTTCATGGATAGGTTCAGACCGCCGTTAGCCAGTTCGGTAGATAAGACAGAAATCCGCGGAAGTCCCGCAATTGTAGTCAGCGCATAAAAAAGGCCGGCACTATAGCAGTACCGGCCTCGTTTTTCTGCGCCAGAGTTCTTGAATTTGACTCGTTGTTATTTGCTGAAGGGGGCAGCGCCGCTATCGAGGATATTGGCGCGGGAAACCGGCGATGCCGGGTTCAGGCGCGTATCCAGTTCCTGCAGATCCTTGGGGGCCAGCAGGCCGGCGACCAGCTTGAGGTTCAGGGTGTTGAGAATGTAGTCGTACAGTGCATTGGCGTAGTCGGTCTGGGACTGGGCCAGGGTGCGCTGCGCGAGCAGTACGTCAACGATATTGCGGGTACCCACTTCGTATCCGGCCTGGGTCGCATCCAGTGCGCTCCTGGCGGAGACTACTGCCTGTTCCCGGGCCTCCACACGAGCTGTGTCGGTGGTCACCGCGCGGTGCAGGGTGCGGGTGCTCTGGATGGTGTTGCGCTCGGTGAGGTTGCGCAGATCCTCGGCCTGGAACGCCAGGTTGCGCGCCTCGCGGCGGCTGGCACTCAGGCGACCGCCGGTGTACAGCGGCATGTTGAAGCTGATAGCCGCGATGGTAACTTCAGTACTGCCGTCCGCTGGGATCGTTGAGCTAATCTGTCTGTTCAGCGAGGGGACCCGTGTGGTGGTGTTGCGCTTGCCATCGTCCTCTGCATCCTGATAAGTGATCGAGCCACTCAGGGTAGGCAGGTGCTCGGCGGCGGATGCACGTGCGCCCAGGCGTGCGGCGTCCGCGCTCAGGCGCGCAGCCTTGAGGTTGAAGTTGTTGGTCAGGGCAAAGTCTACCCAGGCGGCGCGGTCCGCGGGGTCCGGCGCAGCCACGCTAAAGCCCTGCTGCAGCGGCGCGACCACGTCGTGGTGGGTGCCGGTGAGCACCGACAGTGCATCGAAGTTGCTCAGCAGGTCGTCCTGCGCGGTGAGGCGGCGGGCAACGGCACTGTCGTAGGCGGAGCGGGAGTCATAGACGTCGGTGATCGCGGTCAGGCCCACTTCGAAACGCTGTTGGGTCTGCTCGAGCTGCTTGGCCAGGGCCTCTTCCTCGGCGAGCGCCGCTTCCAATACGTCGTGAGCGCGCAATACGTCGAAATAGGCGCTGGCGACGCGCAGCATCATGTCCTGCTGGTTGAAGCTGAACTCGGCCGCAGCCTGCTCGCTGACGGTCTTGCCTTGCTTGTAGCCAAACCAGGCTGGTAGGTCGAACAGAGCCTGATCGAGGCGAGCGCCGTAACTGGTGGTGTCTACATCGCTGTCACCGGACTGGATGGACTGCAGCAACCCTAAGCTGTTGTCGAACTGTACGCCCCTGGACTCAAAATTGGTTTCGGTCTTGCTGATTTCGGCGGAGGCATTGATTTGCGGCAGCAGCGCGGAGCGACCGAGGTTTTTGGCTTCCAGGCCGGCGCGGTAGGCCGCGCGGTCGGCGGCCAGCTGCGGATCGTTATCCAGAGCCTGCAGGTAAATTTCCCACAGGGTATCCGCCTGTGCGTGGATCGCGCCCAGGCCACTGGCAATGCCCACTACCGCGGCGGCGAGCATGGATTTGAGCGGGCGGCCAAATTGGCGCGCAAGGCCCCCTTTTGCACTTCTAATCATTAGTATTGATTTCCTGTGACAGCTGTGGTCTTCAAGTTTTCGGGGATCTTTGCCCCTGCGTGCCTGTAAACCCCCGCTTCCCTTCTATTTATTGAAGATCTGAAGCCAGTCTGTAATGTGCTCTGAAGGCGGCGCTGGCTTGGCCCGAAGCATATCCAAGACGGAGTTCGGGCCTGCGGTCGCGAGAGTGTACCCTCCGGCTGCAGGAGCGTCGAGGCGACGATCGGCGCAATTTGGTATATCTTCGTTAAATCGACGCGATTGCGCGTCCAGTAACAATAACACCGCTGATCCTAGTTCCCCCGGGCCGGAAATACTGGCCCTGCGAGTAAGACGCAGTGCTGGGCCATCCGGATGCAGCCTGCGCAACGCGCTTTTGCAAATACGGGTCAACGGCTTCGGAAATTGGGCAGAAGCAAAGCATGGGGCGAGAATCCCGGCATTACCAAACGCAGGCGGGAGAAGAACAGTCACCCGCTGGCGAGTATAGACCCTGGCGGCGAGCCTGCCACCAGTGCGACCTATTGCTTACCCGCTCCCATGCGCCCGTCGGGCAGCGATTGCTGTGTCCCCGCTGCGGCGCCACCCTACACCGCAATATGGATCGCAGTGTCGTGCACACGGCGGCCCTGAGTCTGACCGGACTGCTGCTGTTTATCCCGAGTGCCAGCCTGCCGCTGTTGGAATTTTCCCTGTTTTCTTTTGGTGCGGAGAGCACCCTGATGAACGGGGTGGAGTCTCTGTTTGCGGCGGGTTACATCTGGCTCGCCTCGCTGGTGCTGTTCTGCAGTGTGCTGGCGCCGCTGGGTAAGTTTCTGTTGCTTGCGTTTATCAGCTGGGGCAGTGGCTGGAGCAGGATGGCGAAGCCGGTGGCGCGCGCATTGCGCTGGTATCATCACTTGCAGGAGTGGGGCATGCTGGATGTGTATATGCTCGGCATCCTGGTGGCACTGGTGAAAATGTCCGACTTAGGAAAAATGAGTGTTGAGCCCGGTCTCTACTGCTTTGTGGCAATGATGGTGGTCTCCAGTGCTGCCACCGTGTCGTTTGATGCGGAAACCGTGTGGGCACGGCTGGCGCGACACGCTCGCGCTGGCGACTCGGGTGCCGCAGACACGGAGCTGCCAGGTTGAAGCGTCTGGCGCGTGGCCTCGCCGAGGGTTTCTGGACCTGTCTCGGCTGCCGTCAGCTGGTGTCGGTGGCGCCAGGAACGCGCTCGTGCCTGTGTCCGCGCTGCGGCGCGCGTATGCACGGGCGGGTGGAGGCCAGCCTGATGTTGACCTGGGCACTGATTATTACCAGTGCGCTGCTGTTGATTCCGGCGAATATACTGCCGGTGATGACGGTGATTTACCTGGGTTCCGGGGATCCGAGTACCATCATTGGTGGCGCCCTGGAGCTGTATCACAGCGGGCTTTGGGGGATTGCCCTGATCGTGTTTGTGGCCAGTATCGCGGTACCGGTAATGAAGCTGGTGGGGCTGGTGATGCTGTGCCTGATTGTGCAACTGCGGTTGGATGTGCCCCCGCGCCAGGCAATGCGTATTTATCGGGTAGTGAACGCCATCGGCCGCTGGTCGCTGCTGGACCTGTTTATGATTTCGATCCTGGTGGCTCTGGTTGATATGGGTGCCATTGCCGAAGTTGAGGCCGGCCCGGGCAGTACCGCTTTTGCCACCGTGGTGTTGGTGACCATGTTGGCGGTGCGGGCCTTCGACCCGCGCCTGATCTGGGATGTGTACGAGTCCAGATTCACCGCAGCAACAGCAGAAACCGATAAAAACCATCACAGGGAGTATGGATGAGCGAAGCGCCGGTAGAATACGACGCCCCGCCCGAAGGTCTGGCGCGCCGCAGTCGCGGTCTCTCGCTGGTATGGCTGCTGCCTTTGATTGCGGCGCTGATCGCGGTATGGCTGCTTTACAAGGACTTCACTCAAGGTGATATCCGCGCCACCATCCTGTTCTCCAGTGGCGATGGCCTGGTCAAGGGCAAGACCGCGGTGAAGTATTCCGGGGTAGAAATCGGCGTGGTGGATGACTTCCGACTGGTGCCCAGCGCCGAGGAGTTGGGCGGGCAGGATGGCGTATTGGCGGAAGTCTCCTTTAATCGCAGTGCCGCCTACCTGCTGGCGAAGGGCAGCAAGTTCTGGGTTGTCAGGCCGGAAGTCTCACTCACCGGCGTACGCGGGCTGGAGACCCTGGTGTCCGGCAACTATATCGCGGTGGAGCCTGGCAGCGGCGCGCCGGAAAGACATTTCCTGGCCGTGCCAGAGCCGCCTCCCCATGTGCGTGGTGATGGCCTGCGTGTCATCCTTAAGTCTTCCCGCCTGGCGTCCCTCAGCCGCGGAGCGCCGGTGTATTACCGGCAGCTGGAAGTTGGGCAGGTGGAAAACTACCAGCTGGCAGAAGATGCCAGCGGGGTGGAGATTGGTCTGTTCATCCGCCGTGAATACGCCGACCTGGTTCACCGCGGCAGCCGTTTCTGGAATACCTCCGGGGTCACCATTCAGGGGGGCATCAGCGGCGTTACCGTGGAGCTGGAGTCCCTTGCCTCGCTGATTGCTGGCGGTGTCAGTTTTTCCACCCCAGAGGCCCAGCGTCAGTCGCCCCTGGCGGTGGATGGCAATGAATTCAAACTCTACAAGAATTTTGCCGAGGCGAATGCGGGGATTCCCATTACGCTCAACTTCGATCGGGGTGTCAGTCTCACCGAAGGTTCCACTGAAGTGGTCTATCAGGGCATCACCGTGGGGCAGGTTAGCAGCGCCAAAGCCAACAAAAATATCAACGGTATGGAAGTGAAGGTTCTGATGGACCCTATTACCGACGATCTGTTGAGTGAAAACACCCAGTTCTGGCTGGCGCCCCCGACCCTCGATTTTACCTCTGGTGTCGACGATCTACTGAAGGGCAATCGGATCGAGGTGGACCTGCGCAAGGGGCAGCGCTCGGTGCGCGAGTTCGATGCGCATTCGCGTCCGCCACCCAGAGATCCTCGAGTCCCGGGATTACACCTGACACTCACCGCGCGCACCACGGGCTCACTACAGCGCGGGGCTTCTGTGTACTACCGCCAGGTGGAAGTGGGGCGGGTGCAGGGAATGGCACTGAAACCCGATGGCTCCGATGTGGAAGTCTATGTAGTGATCGATCCACCCTATGCACATCTGGTCAACAGCGAGAGCCGCTTCTGGAATGTGAGCGGATTGCGCGCCAGCGCCAGTTTGAAAGGGGTGGAAGTCGAGACCGAGTCCCTGCTGGCACTGGTGCGTGGCGGCATTGCTTTCGGCAGCGGGCCAAACGACCACAAGAATGCCGCGCGCGCCCGCAGTGGCGATGACTTCCGTCTTTACACCAGTCGTGAAGACGCGCTGGAAGAGGGCGTCAATATCTATATCGATCTCACCGGTGACGAGGGGCTGAAAGAGGGCTCGCCACTGCGCTACCGCGGGATACAGGTGGGGGAAATCACCCGTATGCGCCTCAGCAATGAGCTGGACGGTGTGCGCGCCCGCGCGCGCCTCTACCGTCGCGCGGAGCGATTCGCCCGCAGCGGTACCCGTATGTGGGTGGTGGGGGTGAAGCTGGGACTGGATGGCGTTTCCAACCTTGATACTCTGGTGACAGGTCCGTTTCTCGAGCTAGAACCGGGCAGTGGCGACCAGCCTCAAACCGAGTTTGTCGCCCTCGCCGCCAAGCCGGTGCCGGATCTTGCGGATACCATGATGATGCCCGGCCTGGCGCTGATTCTCGACGCTCCGCGACGGGGCTCACTCAAGCGCGGCAGCCCGGTGTACTACCGTCAGGTGCAGGTGGGACAGGTTACCGGTTACCAGTTGGGGGAACTGGCAGACCGCGTGTACATCTATGTTTATATTGAGCCCCGCTATCGCACGCTGGTGCGCGAGCGCTCGAAGTTCTGGCATGCCAGTGGCGTGGATGTGAATTTTGGCCTGATCACGGGCCTGGATGTCCACACCGAATCTACCCAGGCATTGCTGGCGGGAGGTATCGCCTTCGCCACGCCGGACAATCCGGAAATGGGCCTTGAAGTAGAATCCGGTAGCCATTACCCACTTTATGGCAGCCCGGAAAATGAATGGCTGCTGTGGAGCCCGAAGATCGAACTCTACCCGGCGCTGGAAGACAGTTTCAAATAGGTTGTGCTGGCAGTTGTACTTGGGAAGGTGTTGAGCACACTTATAGATACACGTTAAAAAGGGAAAGCGAATGCGTATTACAAACACCGGCCTGTTTGCGGGACTCTTGATTCCGGGGCTATTGGCTCTGGGGATTGCCGGTTGCAGCAGTCACACGCAAATCGAGCGTATAGAGTCGCGCAGTGCACCGGTTAGCTTTCAGACCTACGCCTGGGGTACCGAGGCGCTGAGCGCCGATACTGGTGCGCCAGCCCAGCTGGTGGAACTGGATCTGGAATTGCGCCAGGTGGTGGGCGCACTGATGCAGGCTCGGGGCTATCGCCTGGTGGATAGCCCCGAAAGTGCCCAGATGGTGGTGGACTACCAGATTGCGGTCGTGCACGAAGAGTTTGCCAGTGAAGAAACGGAAGAGAGCTGGGATGCCCAGTTCGACAGTAACGCCCAGCGCGGGGTAGTGGAGTTGCCGAGCCGCACTGGTGCTCCGCTGGTAACCCTTTCCGTGGGCGTCGGTCCGCAACACGGCATGCCCATCTGGGGTGGCAGTGCCACCAAACTGATGGCGCGACCGGAAGACAAGAGTGAGCGACAGCGCGTTCTCAATAAAGCGGTTAGCGAGCTGCTGCAAGATCTGCCCCCTGCGGCTTGAGTTTTGCGATGACAATAATTTCCAATACAGATCGGCAGGGACGCCGGTACTTCCAAACCAACAAGGGGAGAACACATGGCTTCACTGCTTAAATCTATCACTGTCGCCGCCCTTGGCCTGATATTGGCCCTGGGGCTTGGCGGCTGCGTAAATACTGCCAGCCGGGTGGCGGTGGATTACGATCCCAACTTCAAATTTGCCAATCTGCGCAGCTACTACTTGCTGGATACGCTTGCGTCCGGTCCGGTGTCGCCGCTTGAGAGCAAGCGCGCCAGCCAGGCGGTAGACGATATTCTCAAGGGCAGCTACCAGCCCGCCGCCAGTGCCGAAGAGGCGGACTTTCTGGTGCGGGTACAGTTGTTCAGCAGTGACAAGGTTGCGGTATACCAGGATCCGTTCAGTATTTACGGCGGCTACCGCTATTTTGGCTTCGGTTGGCGAGCTCCGCTGCGAGTGCGCGAATACCGTGAGTCGTCCCTGATCGTGGATGTGCTGTCTCCGGAAAATGCGCCCCTGTGGCGGGGCAGCGTGCCTTCCACCGCCGGACGTTTTGATGCTCCGGAGCAACAGCTGTTCCGTCTGCGGGAGGAGGCGGCCCTTATTCTCGGTCGTTTTCCACCCTATAACGATGTAGGTTACGACTGATTTGCCCTGCGCTGTTCGCAAAGGAATTTCATGAGCGACAAATCGGATCTCAGGCCGCTGTTTACTCGCGGTGCAGTGGATGTAATTTCCCGTAAAACCGTATACGACGGTTTTTTCCAGATGCACAAATTGCGTCTGCGCCACCGCCTCTATCGCGGTGGCTGGAGCGGAGAAATGGAGCGCGAACTGTTCGTACGCGGTAACGCGGTGGGGGTGCTCCTGTACGACCCGGTGCACCAATTGGTGGCTATGACCGAGCAGTTTCGTGTTGGCGCGCTGGAGCGCGAATCCGGCCCCTGGTGCCTGGAAGTGGTGGCCGGGATGGTTGAGCCAGGTGAATCGATCGAAGACGTGGCGCGCCGGGAGTTGCAGGAAGAGGCTGGCATTGAAAGCTGCGAGCTGCACTTTATTCGCAGTTATCTGCCAAGCCCCGGCGGCGCCTGCGAGCGCATGCACCTGTTTTGCGCCTGTGCGGATCTGCGTGCAGTGGAAGGCTTGTTCGGGCTTGCGGACGAGCACGAGGATATACGTCTGCGGGTGTTGCCGCTGGAACAGGTACTGAGTGCTGCCAGCAATAGCGACGAGCCGGCGATCGACAATGCCGCCAGCATCATCAGCCTGCAATGGCTGCAACTCAACCGCGAGCGCTTGGCTGCGACAGTGGCTAGTGACGAATGATAGTCGGTATTTCCGGCGCCCATAGTCACAGCTATATGGCAATCGCCACGGGATACTGCCAAGGTTGCAGCGGCGACGGACGGGTAGGGTATTATGACCAGGTGTTGTTTTTGAGTCAGGTAATTCGGTGCCGTCAATACGAATATCCGGCACATTGCGGGTATTTTGAGAGATCAATCACGGCGCAAACTCAACAGGAGTGTCGATAATGGCGGTACCGGTAAGCACTGGCCGCAGTAAGGCTGCATCGCAAACCCGAGGTGGCGCCAAAGAGCGTTATCGCGTGGATCTGCCCACTTATCACGCAGATTGTGATGCCAATTATCTGCGCTTGTGCAAGTTGATGCCGGAGCTCGCAAACCATCAGAGCTGGCGCTACCAGGTGCCGGGCGGCACCCTGGAAGTGGCGGTGGTGGAGCGCAGCAGGTATACCACCGAGGTCAGCCTGCAGGCGTCTGCGCCGGAATCCGGCAGCGAGGACAAAAACTGGCTGACCCCGCCCCTGATCACCGTGCGCCTGTATCACGACGCGCGCATGGCAGAAGTAGTGGCAGTGGATGGCCAGGGGCCGGTGGGCGGTGATGGACTGAATTTCTGCTATCCCAATCCGGCCATGCACAACGAAGACGAGCGCCAACAGGTCAACCGCTATCTTAGTGAATGGTTGGCTCACTGCCTGGCAAATGGTCGCGCCGAAGTCGATCTCACCCTGGGTGGTCGATGGATCTGAATCCTTCGGGCGCGCGACACAAGCCGGGTATTGCAGGGGCGTACAAGGATGTTTCGGCAAGGTGAGGCAGTGAACGACGTGGCAGTAAAACCAGCAAATCGCGTGATCCAGATCACCGACCCCCATATTGGCGGCCGGCCGGATTACCAGTTGCTCGGGTTGGACACCGGCCGCACCCTGAGCGAGGTGCTCAACGCAATTCGCGCTCAATCCAAGCAGCCGGAAGTGTTAGTGGTCACCGGTGATGTCTCCGCGAATGGTTCCGAAGCCGCCTATCATCGTTTTCTGAACAAGATGCAAGGCGTTGCCAGCCCTTGGTACTGGCTGCCAGGTAATCACGATAATGCCCGGCGTATGGACATCATCGCGCCGAAAAGACGCCCGGAAGTGGTGCGTGTGGGCAACTGGCGCCTGCTGTTACTCGACACCAGTGTGCCGGGGCAAATCTGCGGCGGTTTCAGTTCCGCAGAACTCGCTCGCATCGAGCAACTTATCAGCACTCACGCCGACTACCCATTGATGCTGATGATGCATCATCAGCCGGTTCCAGTGGGCAGTCACTGGATCGATGGACATATGCTGAAAGAAGGGCGCGATGCCTTCGTTGAACTGGTGCAGCGGGCTGAAAATGTGCGCGCCATTGCTTGGGGGCATGTGCACCAGCAGTTCGACAGCGAGCTGGGACATATCGGTCTCCACGCAACCCCCTCTACTTCCGTGCAGTTCACCCCGGGTAGTGGCCCCTTTGCCGTCGATAGTGAAATGCCGGGCTACCGCTGGTTCGATCTCCGCGACGACGGCAGCTACGAGACCGGTGTGGAACGGGTCGCCATTGTCGAATACAGTGTGGACTTGGCCTCCTCTGGATACTGACGCTGTCCAGCGGCGGTAACTCACCGCACACTCTTATCGAGATAGACGTGCCTGTAATTGGATCGCTGCGCCTGTGGCTGGTTACAGGGTCCGTTGAAATTCCATTTGCAGTGGGGGCTGAATTTGCGGTTTAGTGATACCGGGTTCCCCGGGCGCCCTTATCTATATATCGTGGGCAGCCTGAAACGCTCTTGTCCAACAGGAAGTGAGGTCACCATGCAAAAAATCCATAACAAGTTTCTGTCCCTGCTTACCCTCTCAATTGCTCTGCTGGCTGGTTGTGCGCAGCAGGCTGCGGTGCACCCGCAGGATGCCGAAGATGGCCTGCAGTCCCGCCAGTCGGGGCTGGATCGCGTCAGCGCAGCCTTCGCCTTCGACCTGAGTGGTGCCCGGGTGTACCTCGAGCCTGTGACTGTGGCGTACCGCAAACGCTCGCTGGACCTGGGTTCCCCACTGCGCGCCGAGGATTACGAGCTGGATGAAAAGGATATGGCGCGCCTGCAGGAGCTGATGGGCGAGGTGCTGAGTGAGCGCTTCCTCACCCCGCGCCAGAGCGAACTGGTCGCCGACAAAGCCGAAGCCGATTACGTGATGCAGCTGGATCTCAGCCGTTTCTCCCTCGGCGCGCCGTTGGATCCCCAGCCCTGGATGTGGCGTGTGTACACGGATCAGAGCGCCTACGGCGTACTCTCCGGTGAACTGCTGGACCGCGATGGCAATGCCGTCATGCGCTTCAGTGATCGCCGTGATATCGGTGAAAATTTTGGCAGCCTCGGCCCCGGCGGACGTTTCGAGCGCTTTACCAGTATCACCTTCTGGAATGATATGAAAGTGGACATGCGGCGGGCATTTGCGAGTCTGGACAAGTCGTTGCAGTGATAGCCCTCGGGTTCATGGAGGGAGTGTTTCCGTGAGTCTCTCGCTCAATCTCTTCGCAGGGTTGCCGTTGCTTCCGCGGCGGCAAAGCCAACCTTGTGGAAAAGCGAGAAGTCGCGGAAAAGCGCGAGGAATTTTGAGGTGATGGGCTCGGCTTGGTATATCTTGCCCGCAGCCTCGTTATAATCCCCGCCATGTCAGAACAATACAGCCCGTTACAACAACACTCCTCACAGGAGCGCCCGCTGATGATTTACCTGCATGGCTTCCTGTCGTCCCCCCAGTCCTACAAGTGCCAGCTACTCAAACAGTGGTTGCAGGCTTCGCGACCGGACATCGTGTTTTACGCCCCGTTGATCTCCCCTTATCCCTGTGAGGCGGCGATGGCGCTGGGTCAAATGGTCGATGACTTGTGTCGTAATCACCTTGGCCCTATCGGCCTGGTGGGCAGCTCCATGGGGGGATTCTGGAGCACCTGGCTGGCGGAACAACACCATTTACCCGCGGTCGTGGTCAATCCCGCGGTGAGCCCCTCGCGCTTTATGCCCAACTATATAGGGCAGGATCTGCACCCCTATAGTGGAGAGAGCGAGGAGCAGGTCTATCGGCTGCGAACGCAAGATGTGGCAGACATGCAGCGGTTCGAAAGCGCGCTGTCGTCGCCGCTGGGCAGCCGCTACTGGCTGCTCGCCCAGCGCGGTGACGAAACCCTGGACTATCGCGAAGCCGAACAGTTTTACGCAGGGCAGCAACAGACCGTGGAAGATGGTGGCGATCACAGCTTCCAGGAATTTGCCCGTTACACCGAGGCACTGGTAGATTTCCTCTTTTCCCAGCAAACCGCTAACAATAATCCGCAGTAGGCGCTCCGCGCGAGCGATCAGAATTTATGGCCAATTATTCCGCTGAAGATATCGAGGTATTGACGGGACTGGACCCGGTGCGCAAGCGCCCGGGTATGTACACCGAGACGACCCGTCCCAATCACCTGGCCCAGGAAGTGATCGACAACAGTGTCGATGAAGCCCTGGCCGGCCACGCCAAGAAAATTGAAGTGGTTCTGCACAAGGACCATTCCCTGTCCGTCAGTGATGACGGCCGAGGTATGCCGGTGGATATTCACCCTGAGCAGGGACGACCGGGGGTGGAAGTTATCCTCTCGACGCTGCACGCGGGGGGCAAGTTCTCCAACAAGAATTACCAGTTCTCTGGCGGTCTCCACGGTGTCGGTGTATCCGTAGTGAATGCCCTGTCGAAGGTGCTGGAAGTAACCATCCAACGCGATGGTAAAGTGCATCGCATCGGTTTCCAGAACGGCGATAAAGCGTCCGACCTGGAAGTGGTGGGCGAGTGTGGCAAACGCACCACCGGTACCAGCGTGCGCTTCCTGCCGGACCCGAAATATTTCGACTCGAACAAGTTTTCCGTACCGCGCCTGCGTCACCTGCTCAGGGCCAAGGCGGTACTCTGCCCCGGTCTCAACGTCATCTTCATCAACGAGCAGGATGGCGAATCCGATCAGTGGTATTACGAAGACGGCCTCAAGGATTACCTGGCTTCTGCCAATCAGGGCTGGGAAGTGCTGCCGGCAGAGCCATTTATCGGCAATTTTTCCGCGCAGACTGAAGCCGCTGACTGGGCCGTGCAATGGCTGCCGGAAGGCGGTGAGGTTACTGCCGAGTCCTATGTCAACCTGATCCCCACTGCTCAGGGCGGCACCCACGTCAACGGCCTGCGCGCCGGTCTGCTGGATGCCATGCGCGAATACTGCGAAATACGCAACCTGTTGCCCCGCGGAGTAAAACTGGGACCGGAAGATATCTGGAACCAGTGCTCCTACGTGCTCTCGGCCAAGCTCGCCGATCCCCAGTTCTCCGGTCAGACCAAGGAGCGCCTGAGTTCCCGCGAGGCCACCGCGTTTATTTCTGGCGTAGCGAAGGATGCTTTCGGTTTGTGGCTTAACCAGCACACCGAAGAGGGCGATAAGCTCGCGGAACTGTGCATCAATAATGCGCAAAAACGCCTGCGTTCTGCGAAGAAAGTCGCGCGCAAAAAAGTTACCCAGGGCCCCGCACTGCCGGGCAAACTGGCGGATTGTTCCAGTGGCGACGCCAGCCGCTCTGAACTTTTCCTGGTGGAAGGTGACTCCGCCGGCGGCTCTGCGAAGCAGGCACGGGATCGCGTGTTCCAGGCCATCATGCCCCTGCGTGGCAAGATTCTGAACACCTGGGAAGTGGATTCCAGTGAGATCCTTGCCAGCCAGGAAGTCCACGACATCGCCGTCGCCATTGGCGTCGACCCGGGCAGCGATAATCTGGAAGGCCTGCGCTACAGCAAAATCTGTATCCTCGCCGATGCGGACTCGGATGGCCTGCACATCGCCACCCTACTGTGCGCGCTGTTCCTGCGTCACTTCCGCCCGCTGGTCACCAATGGTCATGTTTACGTTGCAATGCCGCCGCTATTCCGTATCGATATCGGCAAAGACGTGTATTACGCGCTGGACGACGCCGAGCGCCAGGGTATTCTCGACCGTATCGCTGCGGAGAAAAAGAAAGGCAAGATCCAGGTCACCCGCTTCAAGGGCCTCGGTGAAATGAACCCACTGCAACTGCGGGAGACGACCATGGATCCCAATACCCGCCGGTTGGTGCAGCTGTACATTGATGCCGGTGACGACAGTAATCAGCTGCTCGACATGTTGCTGGCGAAGAAGCGCGCTGGCGATCGCAAGCAGTGGCTGGAGAGCAAGGGGAACCTTGCGGAAGTCAGTTGAATTGTTGAGTGTATAAAAAAGCCTCGCATCGCGAGGCTTTTTTATACACGCGGAAAAGGTGTCAGAAGCTCGCTGGCATCAATGTTTGACAACAGGAATCAGGGTTGCCCATAGCAAGAAGACTATAAGGAACGATAATGAAAAGATTAGTGTGTGGATTTTTTGTGGTTTTGACTGGTTGTGTTGTTGTTCCACATCCCGATAAGGATTACGTGGCAAAGTGTGAAATATCAAGTGATAGAAAAACACTAAGAGTGATGAACGTAGCGAAAGAAACACAGACGTATTACTCACTCGAGGGAATTATTGCTACGCCAATATTGTATCCCGCCACTGCCCTCGTTTCCGGTGTCTATGTCGCGGTAAACAATATGTACAACGTTGGTCAAGAGAAGCTGGTGTGCAAGTCGTAATTTACGGCGTCAGGCACGGTTGTATTTATAAGCGCCAACTGTTTGCCTGCCAAAATAGTACCCTGAGCTGGCCTTGTAACTTGAGTAGGTTTCTTGCTAAGTGGTAATGCTGGTTAGATCTGTTTGCAGACCGCACAACAAGGCTGGGAAAGTTACTTCGGGTCTGCGACCCTCTGTGGGGTGCTTGTCTATATTCTGGGCCAAGTTTTTGTTCATTGGCCTGGGTTTGTCGCTAGCCACGGCGACCGTGGCGGGAGAGCTTAGACCTTTCTCTAGCGATGGCTGTAGCGGCTTCCCGGATGGAACCATGGAACAGAAGGACTTGTGGCTGACGTGCTGCCAAAAGCACGACTACGATTACTGGAAGGGTGGTACCTATCAGGAACGGTTAGCATCCGATAAGGCACTGGAAGCTTGTGTTGCCGAGGTCGGCCAGCCTGAAATCGCATTGCTGATGTTAGCCGGGGTCAGGGTTGGAGGGACACCTTTCCTACCTACCCGGTTTCGATGGGGCTATGGCTGGCCTTACCCAAGGTTGTACGGTGAGCTGACACCGTCTGAACTCGAACAGGTGATGAAAGTAACCGAACAAGAACAGTCGAAGCTGTAACCTGTAATGCCAATAAAATCTCTTGAAGATAATCCCGGATTGATCTCCGTCGAGTTTGAGTATGCACATCAGAGAAGCGAGTAAAGAGGATTGGCAATCACTCTGGCCGATATTTCGTGAAGTCGTTCAAGCTGGTGAAACCTATGCTTATGATATCGACACGACCAGCGAGCAGGCAGAGAAAATCTGGCTGGAAGTTCCACGCAAAACATTCGTCGTTGAAGATAATGGTGAAATCCTCGGTACCTATTACCTGAAGACCAATCAGGTCGGGCCGGGAAATCATGTATGTAATTGCGGTTATATGGTGTCATCGCTGGCCAGAGGTCGGGGATTGGCCACCAAAATGTGCGAACACTCCCAGGAAATAGCAAAGGCACTTGGCTATAAAGCGATGCAGTTCAATTTCGTGGCGTCGACTAATGAGAGCGCGATTCACCTTTGGCATAAACTGGGGTTTGAAACCGTCGGCCGGCTTCCCAAGGCATTCAACCATCCGAAACAAGGTTATGTAGATGCCCTTGTCATGTACAAATGGTTGCAAACCTGACGGCGTATTAATTTCATCTGTGCTGGTGTTTGCTGTGATGGCGGACTGAATATTGAACCCCGGAGCAATGAAACCGATGCCAATAAATTCCCGTTTTCAGACAGAACTGCTGCGCCCGGCAAAGCCTGGTAGTGACGATTCCTGGGCATTCCTCGTCCTTCCAAAAAACATCAGCGAACAGCTGCCGCGGCGGGGAAGGACGACGGTTGAGGGCACAATCAACGGTTACCACTTTCAGTCCACTCTCGAGCCGGATGGTCAGCTGAGTCACTGGCTAAAGGTCAGTGAGGCGTTGCAGCAGGCTGCCGGTGTGAGTGTTGGCGATAAAGTTACCCTGGATATCAACCCGGTAGCCGCGGAACCTGAGCCAGAAGTGCCGGGAGATCTGCAGGAGGCACTGGCAGCGACACCAGAAGCGCGCGCGGTTTGGGAAGCAACGACGACGATTGCACGCCTGGACTGGATACACTGGATTGTCTCGGCCAAACAGGCCAAAACCCGGGCAAAACGCGTAGGTGATACCTGCAATATGCTGGCTGAGGGAAAGCGCCGGGTTTGCTGTTTCGATACCTCAGGTTTTTACAGCAAGGCTTTTCGTGCACCGGAAGCGGCAGCCCATTCTCACGGAACCGATTCCTGAAGCGGGGTATTCGTTTCCGCTTCATACGCGTTGCCAGCGCTTGCCACATCCTTAATGGTGGCAATCGCCTGGAAAGCTGTACGGGAGAAATAGAATAACCAGAATACGATGCCGGCGAACTTGGCGCCGTCCTCCAGCAGCGAGCGATCGGGTAACCAGGAAAAGGAATTTTTGTCGATAAATACCGACAACATGAAAAAGCCCGCGGCGAAGCCGAACAAAACGAAGTCCGATTGCAGGATGATTTTCCAGTACTTCGTTAGATAGATACACATAATAAGGGCGTAGCACAGCAGTACATAGCGTTCACGCAGATGCAGGTAATTGGGAGCGATTTCTTCATGGAACAAAAAAAGGTCGTCCAGTACTAGCAGCAGGGTAAACGCCCCGGACGCCAGCAGGAATCTGGCGCTGGTATATGCTTTGGCGCGCGCTCTGAAATCCCGCGCAAGCAGCGCCCCACAGAACAGGCAGATGGTGGCCGCGGCGCTCCATAGCAGTATTCCTGCATTCGACAGGAATCCTACGTAAAACGCTCCTTTCAATACCGCGGTAGGGTCACGGGTGAGTGTGCCCATCGATATGCCGGTCACATTTGCCACGGCGGACAACACCATCAGCAGGGCCAGGGTTGCCGCGCAGATCGATAGCAACTGGAATTTCAGAACTTTCAGCTGCCGAAAAGCACGGGTTGTCAAAAGCCCGCAGGAGGAGGCAAGGGAGAATTTCGATTGCATAAGCGCGCCTGTAAATCCTTTTAACCGCAAAGGAAAAAACTCAGTGATGTAGGCGCGGAGTTACACTTGATGCAGTCACTCACTACTGGATACTAGCGCTCGCACCAAATCCCTGGCGCGTACATCAGCTGGGCCGCACTGACATGCGGCAGTCGAGCGAATGGGTCGACTCAAAAAAGTATAGGTGATTTTTCGAACGTGTTTGTTGGCTCCGACGATTGTGGCTATCGCTAAGATCACACCAAAACCTGAGCCGAAAAGATATTCGGGGACCCGTTGGTCGGGCCGCAGGGTTCGTGCGTCTTTAGTTTTATTTTTCCCTATGAGGCCCTTTTACCAATCCATTTTTTCGCGAATAAATACGGCAAGTTTTTCGCCGTTGGCCACATGCTGCGCGACGCGTGGATGCTGACCGTAGCCGGTGTAGTCGAAGAAAATATGGTGCAAATTTTTGTCGTTGAACTCGGCGCGCATCTCGGCCACGGCTTCGCGAATATAGTCCGGCCATTTTTCTGTGGCTGTGGCATCCATACTGCCGAGGGCACAGATGATTGTTGCGTGCGGATAGCGGCTGCGAATACTGCGCACAAATTTCACGTAGGCCTCCACTCGCTGCGTATCCGATGGTGATGGGTGCAGACGCTGCTCGCGGTCTATCAGCCAGCTGTCATTCTGTAACAGGTTGATGACCACCACATCCGGCGTCCAGCGATTGAAATCCCACTGGCTGTCGTTATTGCTGTCGCCGTTCAACTGGTCGTAGTACTCAGGCATGGTAAAGGGGAACCAGCTGACCATGATGCCGATACCGCTCTTGCAGATGGTGTGCAGTTCAGTATTCAACTTCCGAGCGGCCACAGCGCCGTAGGACCAGTAGTGATTTTCTTCTGCCGCCAGGTGGTCCGCACCGTTGTCCGCGCCCTCGTTGCCCATGGCGCAACTGATCGAATCCCCGAAAATTTCCATGCGCCGCACAGCTCGTTTCGGTGCCGGCAACAGTTTGCCGCTATCCGCCAGAACCAGCCCATTGAAAGCGGTTGCACCATTTTCGCCTTCGGTGCGTTTATAGATTTCGACACTGTGGATACCGGGATCCAGCGCGCGGGAGATTTCGTACTGGTGTTGTCCTGCCTTGGCCTGCAACACATAGGGGTGCTGAGTATTGCCATCTACGATCACGTTGTAAAAATTTTGCCCTTTGTCATCGTCCAGTAGCACGCTCAGAGTAGTGCCAGTGAAGTTGGCGCGCACCGAGCTTCCCGGCCACGATAGCCTGGGGGATTGTTTGTTTTCAAAATCGATGCGCCCGGTGTAGAGCAGCTGTGGATGGTCGGCGGTAATCGTCTGCTGGGCGTCAGCGGGCAGGGCGCACAAGGTGAGCAGGGTAAGCAGAGGGAACAGGTTTAGGGCGTTGGCACGTTGGCGAAGGATTTTCATTGTGGTCGTAGTCTGCGTTATTCTGTTGTGACGACGGGTAAGCGTTTCAGTGAAGCGTTTCCCTATCTGTGAAACTATGCCCTGTGAAACCATGCCAGCTATAACATGGGTTCATCGACCGGTCACTGAAATCTCAGGGGGAGAGCGTAATGTGTGATGAACTGAACAGTAAAGATGCGGAAACCTATTTTCTGGCCCAAGGACTCTCGCGGCGGGATTTTGGCCGGGTCGGGCTGGGCGTGGCGCTGGCTGCGGCGTTGCCGATATCCGCACAGGCGCAGGACATGGTCGAAAGTGACGTTATGGTGACAACGCCCGATGGCGAAGCGGACTGCTATCTGGTGCATCCGGCCAAGGGACGGCATCCGGCAGTCATTCTGTGGCCGGATATATTTGGTATCCGCCCTGCATTTCGGCAAATGGGCAAGCGCCTGGCGCAGTCCGGTTACACGGTGCTGGTGGTAAATCCCTATTATCGATCCATGAAGGGGCAGTTGGTGCCCGATGATGCCAAAGTGATCGGTCCGGAATTGCGCGAAAAAATATTTCCCAAGGGTCGCGAGTTGGCCGGTACCCTGTCGCCGCAGACCTGTGTTACCGATGGCCGTGCATTTATGGCTTTTTTGGACCAGCAGCCGTCGGTAGATGTGAATAAGAAAGCCGGAACCCAGGGTTACTGCATGACCGGTTCTTACGCCTTCCGCCTGGCGGCGGACATGCCGGGGCGTATCGGTGCCGGCGCATCCTTCCACGGCGGTGGTCTGGTTACGGATGCGGCAGACAGTCCGCACCGGTTGGTGCCGAAGATCAAGGCGGGCTTTCTGGTGGCCATCGCGGAAAACGATGATGCGCGGCAGCCGCAGGCCAAAGTCGTCCTGCGCAACGCGTTTGATGTGTCTGGGGGACAGGCGGAAATCGAGGTTTATGAAGGCGCCATGCACGGCTGGTGCCCACCGGATTCGATGGCCTACAACCGCGAACAGGCAGAAAAGGCATGGGACCGGTTGCTCGCACTTTACACGCAGCGCCTGGTTTAAGCGGGCTGTGGTAGCAACAGCGTCCGCGGAAAGTTTGTCCAGGTAATAACAAGAGAGCCCCGCAGCTGTTGCGGGGCTCTCTTGTTTTTGGATACTGGCTATCGACGAAACGTCACTGACAGCAGGTGCACGCAGAAGAGTGCAGAGATCCTGTTCAGGCCGCGGCTTCCCCGTCCTGATCAAGGGCTTTCTGGTACAGGGATTTCTTTGGCTTGGCAAAAACCCGTTCGATCATCGGCGCAAAGAACGACAGCGGTAATGTCTCGCCCTCTGCATCAAACGCAGGTGCGTCGTATTTCTCGATAAATTCCAGGGTGCGGGCAAAGTGTTCGTGGTCGCGGTACTGGTCGCGCAGGTTCCGGTCCATTCCCAAATACTGGAAAAAATAATATCCCTGGAAAATCGCGTGGTGCTTGATCATCCAGTGATTGGCTTCACTGACAAAGGGCTCCAGCAACACTGCTGCCACGTCTGCATGGTTGTAGCTGCCGAGGGTGTCTCCGATATCGTGCAGCAGCGCACACACGACATACTCCTCGTTCTTGCCGTCGCGATAGGCGAGGGTAGCGGTTTGCAGGCAGTGGGTCAGGCGGTCCACCGGAAAACCGCCGCAGTCGCCTTCCAGTAATTGCAGGTGCGCCATAATGCGTTGTGGCAGCTCTCTGGCAAAGGGGCCGAAGGCATCGGCAATACACTTCCAGTCTTCCGCACTGCCGTTTTCCATATGGGTAAAGGTGGCTTGTGGTTCGCAGATCTGTTCCATGGTTCTTATTCTCGCAAAGCGTTGTAAAAGGAAATTAGCGGCGGAAGCCTGGATCGATGCGGTCGAGCTTGCGCAGCAGCGCGGGCCAGGCAATCAGACCGCCCTTGCTGCTGGTAACCTTGTTACCTTCGCTGACGATCTTGTCGATGATCGGTTGCGGTACCGGTGTCAGCGGGCGATTGCCAGCGAGTGCGGCGACCTGGATTTCACAGGCTTTTTGCAGCAGATACATAAACAGGAAGGTGTCAGCTACCGTCGGGCCACACGTGAGCAGGCCGTGATTGCGCAGGATCATGTAGTTGGCATTGCCCAGGTCGCGCACCAGCCGGGCTTTTTCGTCCTCGCGCACCGCGATACCTTCGTAATCGTGGTAGGCGAGACTGGACAGCGGGAACAGCGATTGCTGCGACAGTGGCAGCAGACCCTCACTGTGGGCGGCGACCGCGACACCTTCGACCGTGTGGGTATGCATTACACACTGGGCGTCTTCACGGGCTTCGTGAATGGCGCTGTGAATCGTGAAACCGGCGGGGTTGACCGGGAAGGGGCTGTCATCGACTTTTTCGCCGTTGACGTCGATCTTCACCAGGCTGGAGGCCGTGATCTCCTCGAACAGCGCACCGAAGGGGTTGATCAGGAAGTGGTGCTCGGGGCCGGGGATGCGTACCGACAAGTGAGTGAAGACGATTTCGTCCCAGCCGTAGTGGGCGATCAGGCGGTAGGCTGCGGCCAGGTCGACGCGCAGTTGCCATTCTTCCGCGCTTACTTTTCCCTCGAGGGAGGGCAGGTCATTCAGGTTGTGCTGCATGATGTTCTCTCCATCATTCGCTTGTTGTTATGCTTCGCGCTCATTCTAGAAAGCGGTTGCCGGCAATGACTGTCAATTTTTTTACACTTTTGGTGAGACTTGCGGGATGAGCGACACCCTATCCATTCTTGGCGCCTGTCCCCTGCTGGGGGGGCTTGGTGACGCCGCCAAACGGGAGCTGGTTGACCTCTGCCGCAGCCGCAGCTACGCGGCGGGAGAGATCATTTATCTCCCGGCATCGGTGCAAAGTAACCTGTGCATCATTGCTTCCGGGCGGGTGCGTATCTGTTCCAGCAACGCCAGCGGGCGCGAAGCGATTCTCGCCATCCTCGATGTGGGGGCCTGGTTCGGGGACACGGTGTTTTCCCCGGGCATGCCGCGGGTATTTGGTGCAACCGCCCACGACGACTGTCGGGTGGTGGAAATTTCCGGGGACGGTCTGCGGGCACTACTGCAGCGTTTTCCCGAGGGTTACCCGGTGGCGCTGGATCAGGTCAGCCGCCGCCTTTGGTCGGCAATGTCGGTGATTCAGGACGATGTACTGCGGGGTACCGAGGCGCGCATCGGGCGCCGCTTGCTGTTTCTGGCGCATATGCACAATCGCACAGAGAGCGAAGGCCCTGCCGTGAGCTTTGCGCTGACCCGGGAACTACTGGCGAACATGATGGGTATGACCCGCCAGGGAGTGCATCGGGTACTGAAAAATATCGAGGCCCAGGGGCTGATCGAATTCCAGTACGGGCGCGTGACCATTTTCGATCCCGCGCGCCTGCAGGCGTATGTTGACGGGCTGGATTGACCCGGCCCGTCGCTTGGAGATGTCGTTATACCGGGTTATTAGTGAGACTTGATAGCTCAGCCCGCTTCACCCGTCGGAACGGCACTGTTTGTGGCACTTCCTTCGCGCGCGTCGATCTTCACAATCCGACGCCCCAGGGCAACCAGCAGAAAGCCGATGGGAAACATGATCACGCCATAGATGGCGGAAGGAATCGACATGTCGCTGGACTGCAGCAGCGTCAGGGTAACCATCAATCCCAGGGTACCGTTCTTGATGCCCAGTTCCGTGGCGATGGCAAGGCCCTCACGTTTGCCGAGCCCCGCCAGTTTCATGCTCAGGAAGCCGAGGCCGATACCGAGCAGGTTAAGGGAAACGGTGGCCGGGCCCGCCTGTATCAGCAGGTCGAGAAAGCGGTCGCGAATACCGTACACGATTCCCACAATCAGTACCGCCAACACCAGCCCGCCAAATACGCTGACCAGACTTTCCGCACGCGCCGCCAGGGCTGGTTGTATCGCGCGAATGCCCATGCCGATGGCTACCGGCAGCAGCACGATCAGTGACAGCATCAGTACCGTTTTGCCGAACGGTAACTGGATTTCCTGCTGGGTGCCGAAATAGACCCCCAGGGCATAGTTGGCGAACACTGGCAGGCTCATGATAGTGATCATACTGGCGGAAACCGTGAGTACGATGGAGAGTGCGACGTTGCCACGGGCAAGCAGGGTAAATAGGTTGGACGTGGTGCCGCCGGGGCAGGCGGCGATGATCACAAGCCCCACCGCCATCGCGGGTGGTAATTGCAGTGCCCACGCCAGCGCAAACGCCGCCATCGGCATCAGCAGAATCTGCGTGATGGTACCGGCGATCAGCCCTGTGGGCTTAACGGTGACCTGGTGAAAATCCCGCGCGGTCAGGGTCATTCCGATACCGATCATGATAATGAACAGGGAGATCGGTAGACCGATAGAGATCAAGGGGCTGGATTCCATGGGAACCTCCGGAAATTATTATTAGATCTTTGTATATAGCCCAGATAGTCGGGGCGCATCGCTGGGAGCATTCTAGGGAAGTTGGAAAGGGTGAGAATGTCAACAATTTGACAATCTAGCGGGCGGGCGTGACCGGAAACAGGGGGAGGTTTCCGCCCTGCTCCTTACTGGTTCGTCGTCGGAAAATGTTGACCTTCACCCGCTGGTCTTCCGTCAGTGCAGGTTCAGGCTGTAGCGCACCATGGTGTAATCGCGGGGATCGGATGTGCAGGCAAATCCGAGCTCCCTTGCCAGATGGTCAATCGCATTGTTACCGGCAGACTCAATGGAATAAATCTCATCCAGTCCATCCTGCTTGGCCGCGTCAACCAGCTCCTGTAGAAGGTGTTTCCCCAGGCCCGCGTTCTGCCAGTCGTCCGCTACGACCACCGCACACTCGCAGGAGTGCCCATCAGGATCGCAAGCGAAGTTGGCTACGCCGACGGCATACTCCCCACGCCCACTTTCTTCATCCCGGGCAAGAGCGATAAACGCCTCGTGCTGGGAATCGTTATCGGAAAGTATTTTCATCAGCTGCCGACTGACCTGACCGATACCTCCGAGAAAGCGCATACGGCTGGAGTCAGCGGAGAGACCCTCTACCAGCGCCTTTTCAAGCTCGCCATCGGTGTCTTTGACCGGGCGTATGAGCACCTGGCGCCCGTCGTGCAACGTATATGTTTCGCCGGGCCACGTGGACCCTTTCTCCGTCGTGCCGGTCATACTGATATCCTCCCCGATTACCGTAACTCGAATATTCGCCGCCAGTAAGCACCGCGAAGCGTTGCTGGGGCGATACCTCGCACGGGTATATATGCCTTATATGCTTGTTGGCTGAACAGGTGCCAAATCCGGGCTGCATTTGCGCTGCAACCGTACCCCAAGACTACGGTCCCGGAAGTGAGGCCCAAAGGTTTCACTGGGGAAGAGTGGCTACCCGGTAGCAGAACGCAATAACAGCACTGGTGGATATTTAAAACTGGGCAGTCTGCACCACTGTGGTATAGTGCCGCGGCTGGCGCTAACGCCAGTTGCGTCATCTGTAGGCTGGAATGATTTCCAGCTCATTTCTGGAACACTGTACTCATCAGTGTGTCTGAGTCATCTCTACTGAATGCCGCACCGGGCCGGATTGGAATTTTCGGCTACTGCCTCTGGCGGCTACCCAAATTTATGCCGTGGAACATGCGCCCGAAGGGCCGAGGTTCTGCGGGCTGATACTGTCCGAACGTACTTTTTTACAGCCAGACCCAATCCGCACAGAAAACTCTCGACCCTGTTTTCTCGATGCGGTTTCGGGGCGTTTGATTAAGGCGTACGGACTCAACCGGCGAGCCAATGCAACACCGCAGCGGCCGCGCTCAAGAAAGACATTCTATGTTATTTGAAGATCTCGGCCTCGCGCCGGAAATCGCCCGCGCCGTAGCGGAGCAGGGCTACACCCAACCCACCCCGATTCAGGAACAGGCCATTCCGGTGGTAATGCGGGGCGGCGATGTTATGGCCGCGGCACAAACCGGTACCGGCAAGACCGCTGGTTTTACCCTGCCGCTACTGCACCGCCTGGCTGCCGGCGAGCGCGCGCGTAACAACCAGGTGCGTGCCCTGGTCCTGACGCCGACCCGGGAACTGGCTGCGCAGGTATTCGACAATGTGCAGAGCTACAGTCAGCACCTGCCCATGCGCCACTCGGTGGTGTTTGGCGGAGTCAAGATCAACCCGCAAATGATGCGACTGCGCGGCGGCGCCGACATTCTGGTGGCTACCCCCGGGCGTCTGCTGGACCTGTATAACCAGCGCGCAATCAAGTTCGATCTCCTGGAAACCCTGGTACTGGACGAAGCCGACCGCATGCTCGACATGGGTTTTATCCACGACATCAAAAAAGTCCTGCGCGTATTGCCGGCCAAGCGCCAGAACCTGCTGTTTTCCGCGACCTTCTCCCCGGAAATTCGCGCGCTGGCCAAGGGACTGGTCAACGACCCGGTAGAAATCGACGTAAGCCCGCGCAACAGTACCACCAAGACCGTGCGTCAGAAGCTGCACCCGGTGGACAAGTCCCGCAAGACCGCACTGCTGAGTCACCTGATCCGTGAGAACGGCTGGCACCAGGCGCTGGTATTCAGCCGTACCAAGCACGGTGCCAACCGCCTTGCGCAACAGCTGGAAAAAGACAAGATTTCTGCAGCGGCCATTCACGGCAACAAGAGCCAGAACGCACGCACCAAGGCACTGGCAGATTTCAAAAGTGGCAAGGTACAGATTCTGGTGGCCACAGATATCGCTGCGCGCGGTATCGATATCGACCAGCTGCCCCAGGTGGTGAATTTCGATCTGCCCAATGTGCCGGAAGATTACGTTCACCGTATCGGCCGTACCGGCCGTGCCGGCGCCAGCGGGCAGGCGGTTTCCCTGGTATCAGCGGATGAAATCAAGCAATTGCGCGATATCGAACGGCTGATCCAGAAGCCGATCGAACGCGAAGAAGTTGAAGGCTTTGAGCCGGATCATCAATTGCCCGAATCCAACGGCAAGGTCGGTAAGGGAAGCCAGGTACGTCGTGGTGGTGACGGGCGCAGCAAGCCAAATGGCAATGCGTCAGGCAACCGTTCCGGCAATAGCCAGGGCAACCGTTCAGGTAATGGCGGCGAGGGCCGCAATGGAAACGGGCGCAATGACAATCGCTCCGGCGGCCAGAATCGCAGCCGCAGCAACGATGGCCAGAGCGAAAACCGCTCCCAGCCGAGCCGTCGCCGGCGTCCGCAGCGTCGTCCGGAAAGCGCGTAATTTAAAACCGCGAAAAGGCGATCATTGATCCGTTGCTGTTCTATCCGTTCAGCACATAAAAAGCGAGCCCTGCATGGGGCTCGCTTTTTTTATGTCTATGGTTGTGGGGTAATAGCATTGAAGCTAGGCCAATTGTGTATTTCTGGTCATAAGGACATGGGAAATGCATATTCAGGAGCCAGTGGCTTGTGTGCACGGAGTTGGATGAGCTAACTTACTGATTCCCAAAGAATAATAGAGAACACGAATGCCAATGGGGAGTCAGGAGAACAAAAGCCATGGGCATCTTTTGGTTATAGAAAAAAATCTTTAAATTGGTCACTATTTGATTTTTTAAGCGGGTTTGTGTTCGCGGGGATTTTAGTGTCATTGAACACGAGCCATATGAACAAATGCCTAAGGCGTATGAATAAAACTGTTAGGGCTATGAGCGTGACAGTCAGAAATAGAATTGCGACGGCAATATTTTTTGTAGCTATATTTTCTGCAATATCTATCTATGGAGCACGCGAGCGGAAGTATACGAACTGTAGAGTCGAAGCTACTTCTTTTGCATTGCGAGTGGAGCCAAAGTTACAAGAGAGGGAGATTCTCTACAGCTTTGAAACTGATCACTTGGGTAGGCGTTGGCTGGTTCCAAAAATAGATTGCGATCCACGCTTTTTGAGAGCTTTTGACGAATTTAGAACGCAGTATAAGAACGAAGCAAATAATCCTACGCCCTAACAATCGGTTGTAATCGCCGCGAAAGTCGCGGCTGGGACGGCTTGCGTTACGCTCCAGCCGCCCCTAAACCGGGCGTTGAAACTGTAGAAAAACTCCCGATTCCCGACGTTTTTCGATAAAATCTGGCATCGCACAAAGGATTGTTGTCATGCCGAACTTTAAAAAGTACAGCTACGCCGAAAATGCCATGGTGGTTGTGGATTTTGAGCAACAGATCCGCCCGGGTACCTTCGAGTTTACCTTGCACCAGCTGATCGAAAACCACATCGATCTGTCAGCTTTCTACGATAAATACAATAATGACGCTGGTGGTCGCACCGCCTACGACCCGGCAATTCTGCTGAAGATTATTCTCTTCGCCTACTACCATGGTGTGCGCTCCAGCCGCGATATTCAGTGGGAATGTGAGCACAACATCCTGTTTAAGGCCCTGTCCTGCGATACCGTTCCCCACTTTACGTCCATTGCCAGTTTTATCAGCAGTTACCCCGATGCCATCGCCAATGTGTTTGAGCAGGTGCTGTTGGTGTGCGATCAAGAAGGCCTGATCGGCCATGAACTGATTGCCATTGATGGCTGCAAGATCGCCTCCAATGCCTCGAAGGAACACTCAGGCACACTGGAAGTGTTGGCGCAAAAACGCGACAAAATATATCGCCAGATCAAGCAGTGTATGCGAGAACATCAGAAGCTTGACCGGCGAAAACCCAGGGATAGAGAACGTAAAGATCAGGTGGAGCAAGCCATCAACACACTAGGCAAGCACTTCCACAAGATCGACCAGTTCCTAAAGACCGCCGCCCCAAGGATGGGGCAGGGAAAGCGGCCAAAAGAAGTAAAGAGTAATATCACCGACAACGAGTCGGCCAAAATGACCACCAGCAAAGGCACCATTCAGGGGTATAACGGTGTGGCAGCGGTCGACAAAAAGCACCAGGTTATTGTGGACGCCCAGGCCTTTGGTGAAGGTCAGGAGCACCATGCTCTGAAGCCTATTATTGAAGGTGTTCAGAATCACTATAAAAGAAGCGGCATTGACGTAGACCTCGTTGGCGAGGACGTAGTTATCACTGCAGACACCGGTTTTGCCAACGAAGCCAATTACGCCTGGCTGAAAGAAGAAGGCTATAACGCCTATGTACCGGACAACCGGTTCCGCTCGCGGGACCCTAAGTTCACGGGCCAGAAAGCCAAGCATGGCAAGCGTCACCGCGATACAGTAAAGGGCGTCAAACCGATCATACCCGCAGCAGAGTTTAAGCTGGATAGTGAAAATAAGCTGTGCTGGTGCCCGGAAGGTAAGTTGCTGTGGTTATACCATGAGACCATCGATGAATACGGTAAGCAGAAGCTCTACTTCGAAGGCAATCTGACCGATTGCCGTCACTGTCCGCGCAAGCATGAGTGCATGCGCAACCCCGAATCACCTGATACCCGGGAAGGTCATGGGCGGCAAGTATCGTTTACGATAAATACTCGCCATTCACCGATGCGCTGGATGCAACGGCGGGTGGACAGTCGGTATGGCAAACAGGTCTATGGCCATCGCATGTCAGTGGTTGAGCCGGTGTTTGCCAATATCGGTACGCAAAAAGGACTGAATCGGTTCTCCTTGCGAGGAAAAAATAAGGTGCAAGGCCAATGGCAATTGTACTGTATGGTGCATAACATCGAAAAAATTGCCAATTACGGATCGATAGGAAGGTAACTGAGAGAATATCGACTTATCACAGAGGGATCGTGGTCTGTACGCACAATAGTTGAATATTTCAAATGGTCCTGGTCGATATTTGTCGGATCAATATTAAAGAAGGAGTGCTGTAGAAACTATTTTTCTTGGAAATGTTTTTCTACAGTCTCGTTAAGTGAAGAAATGGCCATGTTAGCTGTTCTTATACTTTGGGGAATCTCCTTGATATCAACTGGGCTTGCCATGGATGAGCTTAAGAAGAATCAACCAAAGGAATATGTGTTTCTCGGCGGCGAAAAATCTCTATTTTGGCCTCCTGCTATCTTAGATGTAGTTGGATATTTTTTGGCCTTTGAATATCGTCACATTTGGGGTTTTTTAAGGAAACGCAAACTTTTTTTATTAGCCTCGCTGTGTAATTGGTTGGCAGTAGGATACTTCGTGGCTTATCTTTTGGGTCGCTTCTAGTGACCCACATAACAATCGGTGGTAGTCGCCGCGAAATACAAGGCTGGGCGACACGCTGCGCTCCAGTCGTCCCTAACCGGGAGTTAACTGCCTAAGGGAGTAATGTGCTTAGTTCAAGAAAAGAAGCATATGAATTTCTAGAATCACTAGTAGCTCCAGAACATCTAAAAACTCACGTATCTTTGGTGGGTGAGGCAGCCGATATGCTCATAGAAGCGTTAGGTGCGCTGGGGGTAAATATTGATCCAGAATTTATTCGTGTGGGCGTAGTCATACACGATGTTGGGAAAATCATTTATACAAACGAGTTGTGTGGTCCCGGTTCGGAGCATGAACCGGAAGGAGAGCGTATCCTTCTTGAAAAAGGTGCTTCCAATAAATTAGCTCGCGTTTGTATGTCTCATGCTCGCTGGAACGAAATGGAGTGCTCATTGGAAGAGCTTTTAATCGCGCTATCCGATAAATTATGGAAAGGTAAGCGAGTGGAAAAATTGGAGCTACAGGTTGTAGATCGTATCGCGAGCAATTTAAGGTGCGATAGGTGGGAGGTTTTCCCAAAATTGGATATGGTATTCGAAGAAATCGCTTCGGGTGGTCATGAGAGGTTACAGCGTAGTGTTGTCAGCTAAGAAGGTGGGCAATTCGCTGCGGGTTTTCGGCCCTTCGTGGGGCTGCTCACCCAGAGCACGTTGTGGCCGGATCGCTGCGCGCCCATTTTCGTGCAAAATACGCACAAGGTAAGCTGCCCGTGCCGGCGGAGTTATGATTCTAGGACTTCGGAGAGTGATGTGGAAAATCAATTTCTGTATAAAGCTTGGGCAAATATAGAGATTCTAGAAAAGATCGGTCAGATTTCTAGAGATGAACATCCTGAGCAATGGGTAATGGCAGTTCGGCTTTTAAACCATACTTATGTCGTCGACCAAATTTTTATCGGGCATCTAAGGGGTGAACCACATCCTTTTAGTTCAACCAATACAAAAGAAACTCCCACTATAGATGAGTTGCGCGAAAACTTGAGTTTTTCGGATAGTTGGCTTGTTCAGTATGTAAAGAGCCTGGATGAATCATCAATGAATAAGGAAATTGAATTCACATTCACTGATGGAGATAGTGGATCTATGTCAATTCGTGAAATTCTTAATCATCTGGTGATTCACGGTACGTATCACCGCGGCAATATCGGCATGCTGCTAACGGCCTGTGGCATTGATCGACCCAGTGACACCTTCACAAGATTCTTGCATCAGAATGAGCCTCTTAGAAGGTCAAAAAGCTAACAATAAAAGCAACAAGTACAGCCAACGCGATAAACGTCTTACTCGGATCGCTGCGGTCCCGTTTTCGCGCAACTAGGAGTGGTTAGGGAATCTAATCATCGTGGGTAAGACCATTTTTAGAAGGGGATTCCACTTTGAAATCAATGATTGCCAATGCAGGAGCTGATGCGTCTGTGTGATTGATCGTAGGATATTTTATAGGCAGATTTTTTTACCCATACTACAACCACTCAAGATCGTAATAGTGGAGTTGATCTAAGTATGACTAAAAAAATAATGAAAGTTATGTCAATTTTTTCCCTGGTATTGTCGATACAATCGTGTTCATTTTTTGCGAATACATTTTTCGATGTGATCGAAAATAAAGCGACGAAAGAGGTTTGTAGGCCAAGCAACGTTTACTGCCCAGAGAAGTATGAAAATTAAAGCCGCCAGGGATGAAGCCTGTGGATTTAATACACAAAGCGCGGTGTTATGGTCGAGATTTATCCATATTTGATTTATAAGGAATCTGTTAGTGAAGTCCGTTTTTGCAATTTTTTTAGTGGCAGTCTGTATTAATGCAATTGCTCAGGAATCTCACGATGAAGATAAAAAGAACAATAAAATTGAATACAATGTAAAGTTTGGTTCTTCACCATTTACAGGAATCCTGGGTCTTGAAATTCAGAAAAATAAGTGGGCAATCGGATTCGGAACGCCACTTTCTGTTTCCCTGAAAAGATATTTTCGTGAAGATGAGAACTCCCCATATCTAGGGGTGTATCTATATGATCGAACTCAAGATGACTTCGATGACTATGAAGAAGGTATTTATTTCCAGGAAAGGCAAAGGAAATCCTACGGGATAGGTGGGGGTTATCAGTGGCTCTGGAAATCTGGATGGAATTTATCTCTTGGCGGTAGTGTTGGAGACGTCAAGGAGACCTATTCAAGAGGGTCCATGGAGATGACAAAGCGGGAATATGATTTGTACCTGGATCTAAATGTTGGATTTAAGTTCTGAGTATATCTAGGTCGATAAGAAATTAAGGGAGAATCGAACCTGGATCTTCGCTTCAGTTTTTTTTCCCCAGGCTATCAACCTAATGCTAACTAATAGGTCGCGCCGGCGTGATATTCCCTGTTCGCGCATCAGGTTTCTTAAGTGTTAAGTTTCATGTTGTTGGTTCTTGGAGTTAATGGTTTTTTGTTTTTTCATTATTTGAATTTGGCGGACTTTTGGTAGGCGGGGTCGAGATGTAGGTTGATGTGGCAAAGCCGACTCAGTGAAGCAATGGGCATTCTTTCGAGAAGCGTCTAATGATTCATTAGATAAGCGAACTGTGGAATCAGCATCGGGGGGGTGCATGAAAAAAGCAATAGCACTGTTTTTGTTATTTTTAATCTCTGTAGTCTCTGTCTTCGTTGTTCAATTAGTGATTACGAAACTATGGAATTTTGCCGGAATTAGCTGGGGGCCGGGCAATCTTCCTGTTGAGCCCATTCAGAAGATTGCTATGTTGAGTTCTACCTTTATTGCGGGCCTGTTTGCACCTATAGTCGCCATAACCGTTTACCGAAAAGTTCCTTGGGTAGTAATTTTTGCTATATGTGTATTAGGCCTGACGATTGATGTCTTTGCAGCTTTGGTACCTCTCGCTACTTTACCTGTGTGGTTCAAAATTGTATTTGTTGTATCCGTTCCACTGCAAGTGATTCTCGGGACCACAATAGGGATTGGCTTGTTAGGCGTGGAAGACAAAGTTGCGCAGCCCTCCTGAAAAATCTGGGAAAGGTTCCTGGCTTTTCTCCCTTCTGTCTGTATGCGTTATGGATTAACTGTATTTTTGAGTGAATATGAAAACTAAGTTGATAATGGTTTTTTATCTTTTCGTTGGTGTGGCTGCAACAGGATGTGCAACTCAGGAAGATATGCTGTATGCAGATCTTTGGTCTGGAAGTCCGGATGCCTATGTAACTCATAGCAGCGAAGATGTCCGGGATCTGGGGAAAACGCCTCGGGATAAAATGCTGGATCAAAGGACGTTGGATGAGCAAAGAAAGAGTCAATCTATAAAAGATAATTTGATTGGCGGAATAGTTGGTGGCGTAATTGACGGAATGATTAAGGGTACCTTTGAGAAAGTTTTTGGTTCTGACTGACGTCAAGTCATTCTGAAGCTCAGCGAATAAGCGGTGTAAAAGTCAGTGGTTGGCTGCGGTTTCCGTGGATTGTTGCATTTTTGGGGTACGGCAAAACCTGAATCAACCAGGCACTACTTTCTATTAGTGAAAAGTGCTGCCCGGTCGATTCAGGTTTTTTCATTTCTGGCCGTTTTGATGCTTACTGTTTTGACTGACTGTCAAAATAATTCAGCGTCAATTGGGTAATTGCCTTGGTACCGACCTTCAGCGCACTTTCATCCACATAAAAGCGTGGGGAGTGATTGCTGGCGGCGGTTGCAGCGTCGGTGCCTTTCGGGGTTACTCCAAGGAAGTAATAAAAACCGGGGATTTCATTGGCGAAGAACGAAAAATCCTCGGCTCCAGTAACTTTCGGGACGATAAGTACTTTGTCTGCACCAGCCGCGGCTTTCAGCGCGGGTAGTGCGGCTTCGGTCAATCCGGGATCGTTGCTGGTTACGGGATATCCTTCCAGAATTTCCACTTCCGCGATAGCGCCGGTGCTGGTGGCGATATTTTCCGCGGTGACTTTAAGACGTTTGAAAATTTCCTGGCGGTTATCCATATCGAAATTACGTATGGTGCCGTTCAGGTACACGCTATCGGGGATGATATTGTTGCGCACACCACCGTCGATCTTGCCGAAGGAAACCACCGCGGGTTCCTTGGTGATATCGATCTGCCGGCTAACGATGGTCTGAGTGCCCATGATGATCTGTGCAGCGGCGGTGATCGGGTCGACACCGCCCCATGGGCGGGAGCCGTGGGTCTGGCGACCTTTGACGTTGATGCGAAATTCATCGGAGCTCGCCATCAAAGGGCCCGAGCGATAGCCGATCACGCCGGCGGGCAGGCCCGAGCTCACATGCTGGCCGAAAGCTACGGCCGGTTTGTATTTTTTGAACAGTCCTTCTTCCAGCATCAATTCCGCACCGCCCTCTTCACCATCCGGTGCGCCTTCTTCTGCAGGCTGGAAGATGAAGAGTACATTACCGGCCAGTTCGTCGCGCATATCCGCGAGTACCTGGGCGGCGCCCATCAGCATGGCGACGTGGGTGTCGTGGCCGCAGGCGTGCATCACGCCCACGGTTTCGCCGTTGTATTCGGTCTTGGCTTTGGAGGCGAAGGGAATATCTACCTGCTCGGTGACTGGTAGCGCGTCCATATCAGCGCGCAGGGCCACGGTGGGGCCGGGCAGTCCGCCTTTCAGAAAACCCACGACCCCGGTGTGGGCGATGCCGGTCTCCACTTCCATGCCAAGGGATTTAAGGTGCGCGGTGATATATTTGGCGGTCTCGAACTCGCGGTTTCCCAGTTCAGGATTCTGGTGCAGGTGACGGCGCCATTCGATCACCTTGCTTTCGGTCTGTTGCAGATATTTGTCGGCATCGGTCGAGGCACTGGCGAAAGAGCTACCAGCGACTGCGGATGCGGCAATAGTAAGGGCGAGCAGTGTATGTTTCACGTGAGTTTCCTGTCGTTCGGTCGTTTATTGTTGTGGTTCGTTGCCTGGGTATTGGTTGTGGTTGTAGTTGTGGGCTGCCGGGTGCAACCGTAATGCAAGCCACGAGTCTAACGCGAAAAGGAGAAAATACCCCATGACCAATCCTATCATCGAGCGCCTTCAAGCCCAGTTACAGGCGGGCAAGGACTCGCCGCTTTTGCGCTTTGGACTCGGCAGTGCGCTGTTTAATGAAAAGGCCTTCGCGCTGGCGGCGGAGCACCTGCGGGTATGTGTCAAGCAAATGCCGGACCACTCTGCGGCGTGGAAGCTGCTCGGGCGCAGTGAAATGGCGTTGGGGAGTGACGAGGCGGCCAGATCGGCGTTTACCGCGGGTCTGGAAGTCGCGCGCCAAAAGGGGGATGTGCAGGTGGAGCGGGAGATCGGGGTGTTTCTGAAAAAGCTCGCTCGTAAGAGCGCCGAGTGAAAGCACCACCGGCCTGCCGGCGGTGCCAGGGTAAGCCTTAGTTGGCCTTCCAGGTGGTTTTGATCCGGTCAGCGAAATCGGCAACGCCTTTATCCGTGCGCTCGACTTTTTTGATGGTGCCGTCGTCGTTGAAGTACAGATATTCGGCAGCGGTGTAGCGCTGACGTTGTTCACAGCTGGATACCGGTGACTGCAGCCAGCGGTGATAGAACAGCAACCACTGTCCCTTGTACTCGACAATGGAATGGTGGTTATTGCTGTTGTGTTCCTCGTCCATGAAGATGCCCTTGTATTCCCACGGGCCGGTGGGTGAGTCGGACATGTAATAGGCCAGGCTGCGGTTGTTTTCCGGCATGGTGAAGTAGTATTTGCCGTCCCGCTTGAATACCCAGGGCCCTTCCATTTTCGGCTCGTAGCCGCCCATATCCATCTTCTGGAAATCGCCTTTCACGCTCCGCATGTCGTCGGCCATTTCGGCGACGTAGTAATCGAATTTGGTGCCGTGAAAGTACAGGTAAGCCTTGTCGTCATCGTCGATAAACAGTGCGGGATCATTGGCATAGGGCTCGCGCCAGAGGGGGCCGCCGATCGCATCTTTAAACGGGCCTGTGGGCGAGTCGCTGACCGCGATGCCGATACCCATCCATTTGGTGCTGTTTTTGGGGTTGACCCGGTCTTTGTGGCCGTTACCGGCGGGGAACACCAGGTAGTACTTGCCGTTCTTGTAGGCGGCGTCCGGGGCCCAGGCGTAATTGTCTGCCCAGCTGAGGTCATCCACCGACAGCACTGCTCCGTGGTCTTGCCAGTTCACCAGATCCTCCGAGGAGAACACATGCCAGTTCTTCATCCAGAAGTCTTCCTGGCACTCCTCGTCGTGGGAGGTGTAGAGGTACATCTTGCCGTCCTGCCACACGTGCGCGGAGGGGTCGGCGGTTTTGATATCGCTGCCGAAATCCAGAGGGTTCTGCGCATGGCCTGCACTGGAACCAAGGAACAGTGCCAGCAGGGCCGAGTGTAATTTGTTTACTTTCACTAGGGGGGTACTCCTTCATCATCGCAGTCGGGGGACTGTCAGGCCGTTTGTTATTTTGGTCTGGCCGATTGTACAGGGTGAGGTGTGAAAATAAACCGGAGGTTGGCGTTGCTGGATACGCGTTTTGCCGTGGTACAGACATAAAAAAACCGCGCCGGGGCGCGGTTTCTTCCGTTTTAACGGAGTTCTTTATTGCATAGAGAAGTAAGTCGCCGCCCCAGGGCCAACCGGCAACCCGGCCACAAATACCCACAGGAAGAACAACGCAGTCCATCCGACAAAGAAGAAGATGGAGTAGGGAATCATGGTGGCAATCAAGGTCCCAATCCCCAGGTCTTTCTTGTAGCGCGTGGCAAACGACACGATCAGGCCAAAGTAACTCATCATCGGGGTGATGATATTGGTTACGGAGTCACCGATCCGGTAGGCCGCCTGGATTACTTCCGGGGCATAGCCCAGCAGCATCAGCATGGGTACAAAGATCGGTGCAGTCACCGCCCACTGGGCCGAGGCGCTGCCCAGGCTCAGGTTCACCACACCGCACATCAGGATAAAGAAGAAGAACAGAATCGGGCCGGTGAGACCGATGCTCTGTAGCGCTTCGGCACCCAGTACCGCAAAGATGGTGCCGAGGTTGGTCATCTTGAAGAAGGCCACAAACTGCGCCGCGAAGAACACCAGCACGATATACATGCCCATGGTGCTCATGCTCTTCGACATCGCATTGATCACATCGCGGTCGTTTTTCATGGTGCCCACGACCTTGCCATAGACGAAGCCTGGTACCGCGAAGAACACCACAATCAGGGCCACAATACCCTTCAGGAATGGCGAACCGGCAACCTCACCAGTGGTCTGGTTGCGCAGCACACCCCACTCGGGGACGATGGTGAGCGCCAGTAAACCACAGACCCCGAGCACCGCAAGACCCGCATATTTGAGGCCGCGCTTCTCGTCGTCATCAAGGGTGCTCATCTTGTCCTGGGACAGGTCTACAGCGGCCTCGCTCTTGTCGTAAGTGCCGAGCTTCGGCTCGACGATCGCCAGGGTTACCCAGCTGCCCACGGCGGTGATCAGGAAGGTGCTGGCGATCATAAAGAACCAGTTCACTTCAGGGCCGACCACATAGGTAGGGTCGATCATATGCGCGGCGGATTCGGTGATACCGGACAGCAGCGGGTCCACGGTGCCGAGGAACAGGTTGGCGCTGTAACCGCCGGACACCCCGGCAAAAGCCGCAGCCAGGCCCGCCAGCGGGTGGCGGCCGAGGGAGTGGAAGATCATCGCCGCCATGGGAATCAGCACCACATAGCCCAGCTCCGACGCGGTATTGGAAATGATGCCGGCGAAAACCACGATCACAGTGACAGTGCGTTTCGAGGCCTGCAACACCAGGCCGCGTACCGCGGCAGAGAGCAGCCCCGAGTGCTCGGCGATACCGACACCCAGCAGTGCCACCAGCACCGTGCCGAGGGGCGCGAAGCCGGTGAAGTTGGTGACCAGGGTGGTGACGATGGTCCTGAGCCCCTCGCCGGACAACAGGTTTACCACCTGGATAATGCCGTCTGCGGAGCGGCCGGCGGCGCCTTCGGGACGGGGGTCCACGACCGAGAGGCCGAAATAGGAAGTGACACCGCTCAGGACTACCACGCCCAGGGCGAACATCGCGAACAGCGTAATCGGGTGGGGCAGGAGATTGCCGAGCCATTCCACCGTGTCGAGGAAGCGGCTGAAGGCCGTTTTCTTGCCGTCGCTGGCTGACGGGGTTTCACTGGGAGTAGCGGATGTTGTCATTATTTCTCCTGGGCGCGCCGGACGGCCAAAAAACAATCAGTTGGCGCGAAATAATACATTAGAAATGATGAGAAAGACGATTTTTGAGGCCACGCCAGTCGTTTATCACGTCATTTTAAAATTAAGGGGGATGTCTGGCCTAATTAATAGCGGCAAGAGAGACAAACTGCCAGAGCTAAAGCAACGGGTAAAGCGGCGTATGAGTGTTCGACTGCGGCGCCTACTTTGCGTCGCTCTGGGCTCGGCGGGCGCCAGCGACGCCCGCTCAAGCTGAAGAGTGGCGAATCAGAATTTGAATCCGAGTCCGACGGAGTAGACCCAGGGATCGATATCCACATCGGTCTTGATACGGGTGAAGAAACCCCGCTGGTCGCGGAAATCGATGGTGGCGTCGCTGTCGATATCCAGGTACCAGACCGCGGCGTTGAACAGCCAGTTGCTGTCGCGACCGAACATGATATCCACACCCAGTTCGCCGGCGAGGCCCCAGGATTCGTCCAGCTCCAGGTCTGCCGGCCCTACGGCGCCGAGCACGTCGGCAAAGTATTCGTCAGCCACGTTGCTGACTTCTTCATCCATAAACGTGGTGAAGTTCACACCCAGGCCCACGTAGGGCTGTACCCAGGATTCCTTGCACACCGGGAACCATTGGATGGTGAGGGTTGGCGGCAGGTGCTCGACACTGCCGAGGTCCACCTTGCCAAGTGGCGGGTTAACGAACGGTTCGATTGGATCTGGCAGTCCTGCGACTTCCAGATCGTGTTCGAAGGGGAAGGCCACCAGCAGCCCGAGGCCAAAGTGATCGGCAAACAGCCAGGTGCCGGTGATGGTGGCGTTGTCGCCGTCGTCGACATAGACCCGGGTGTCCGGCAACTCACCGATGCCTTCGATATCGAGCCAGTCGGAGTCGTCATCGGGGTCCACGTAACCCCAGCCGATGCGCACAATAAAGTCGCCCTGCTCGTAATCTGCCAGACATTGACTGGCGCCCAGGGTTGCCGCGAGGATGGCGGCGGACAGGCTGAATGCTTTCATGAGGTCCCTCCTTGAACTTCATCGGGGTGTGAAGCAACACTTTCAGTCTAGCCGTGCGTACTATTGAGCAATTTTTTTGCGTTTGTTTCGCTGTCAGACTGTCGCCGGTTGCCGTCTCCTGTGGGACGGGATAATAATGTGATCACAAGTTTTGCGGTAAATGTGTTCGATGGATTGTGGTGAAGCAATGAAAATAGGCGTTCTTAAAACCGACGATGTACGTCCCCAGCTGGCGACGGAGTTTGGCGAGTACCCGGAGATGTTTGCGGCGCTGTTGCGGCGGCAGGATCCGGCCCTGGAATTTGTCACCTATGAGGTACAGCACGGCCATTACCCCGATGATATCGATGAGGTGGATGCCTACCTGATTACCGGCAGCAAGACCGGTGTGTACGATGCCCAACCGTGGATAGCGCCGTTGATGGAGTTTGTGCGGGAGCTGCACAAGCGCCGCAAGCCGACCCTGGGAATCTGTTTTGGCCACCAGCTGATAGCCCACGCGCTGGGTGGCGAGGCGCGCAAGTCGGAGAAGGGTTGGGGGGTTGGCGTGCATAGTTATGAGGTGCAGGAGACCCCGGTGTGGATGGTGGAGCCGCAGGCGCAGTTCAGTCTGCTGGTGAGCCACCAGGATCAGGTGACCGCACTACCGCCGGACACCAAGGTGATCGCTTCCAGCGATTTCTGCCCATTTGCCATGCTGCAGGTTGGTGAGCACATGCTCACCATGCAGGCCCATCCGGAATTTACCAAGCCCTACTCGGCAGGTCTGATGGAGCTGCGCAAGGAGGTCTTTGGCGATGCTATGGTGGAGAAGGGCAAGGAGTCCCTGACTAACGATATTCACGCGAGTGCTGTGGCGCGGTGGATGCTGGCTTTTTTGAAGAGCGCTGCGTAGTAAAGACGAATTTTCTAGCCGAGTTGTGGGGCGGTACTACTACCGGGTACTGTCTCGCGAGACACGAGCTAGGCGCCCCCCCTCAACCCATCCCTGGGGGCTCTTCGAAAAAGTCCCTTTTTTCGAAGGTCTCGCAAGACAGCACCCGGTAGCAGTACCTTCTCGGCGATCGCGTACTTTTATTTCAGTTGTTCAGTGTCGTATTCGCCTGGTTACTTCCACTTGATATTGCAGCCAATGGAAGGCATCTGATCCTCCCCGGGTTTCTCCCCCGCCAGAACCTTATCCACCGCCCCGCGTAAATCCTTTCCATTCACCGGTTCGGCATTTCCCGGCCGGCTGTCGTCGAACTGGCCGCGATAGGCCAGATTCCCCTCCCCATCAAACAGAAAAAAGTCCGGTGTACAGGCGGCATCAAAGGCCTTTGCCACGGACTGATCCTCATCCACCAGATAGGCGAATCGGTAGCCCCGCGCCGCCACTTCCTCCTGCATTTTTTGTGGACTGTCTTCCGGGTAGCTGGCGAAGTCGTTGCTGTTGATGGCGACGATACCGAGTCCAGCGGGCATGTATTCCGCGGCGAAATCGGACAGCGCGGCGGCGATATGTTTGACGAAGGGACAGTGGTTACAGATGAACATCACCAGAAGCGGTTTGCCGGTGTAATCACTGCTGCTAGTCAGCGCGCCCGCAGGATCGGGCAGGGTGAACGCAGGCATGGCGGTGCCGAGGGGAATCATGCTGGAGGGGGTAAGGGCCATGGGTGCTCCTTGCTTTATTGGCGTAAGAGAGGCTGTTGGGAATGGAGTGTACTGAGCCGGGATTGAGTGTACTGATTTTGGAAGGCGGTTTCAGTGCGGAAGGCCTGTCGTCGGACTACGTCAAATGACGCATACCGCTGCCTCGGGAATCTTGTTTCCATTGTCCTTTAATCCAACCTGATGCCCGGGCTTTATCGCGGGTGGCTGGCGAGGTGCTGTAAAACATTGCACAGCAGCCTGCCGGTTTAGCGCTGTCGGTTTTCTATGAATCAACTTGCCATTGCCGATATTCCAGTTTCGGAAGTCGCTCCGGAATTCGAGGGGCCAAGCCGTTGGCATGCGGATCTGGAATTGCAGTTCGAACTGGTGGAGCGGGGCTGTCGGCTTGCGCGCAATCGTCACTCGGGGCCGCTGTATGTGCAGAAGCCGTTTTATCCCGAGGGGCGGGATCTTGCCCATGTGTATCTGCTGCACCCCCCGGGTGGACTGGTTTCCGGGGATCGGTTGGATATCCGGGTACGGGTAGACGCAGGTGCGCGTGCGCTGGTGACCACAACCGGTGCGGGCCGGGTTTACCGGGCGCGCAGTGATGGCTTGCTGCAGAGTCAGAATACGGTTTTGCAGGTGGCCGCCGGTGCGAGCCTGGAGTGGCTGCCGCTGGAAAATATTGCCTATCCGGGGGCCAATGGGGCCATGTATACCCGGGTGGATCTGGCGCGCGGCGCGCACTTTGCCGGGTGGGAAATAACTTCACTGGGGTTGCCGGCCCGCGATGAAACATTTGCCAGCGGCCGCTTGCAGCAGCGGCTGGAAATATTTCGTGAGGGAATACCGCTGCTGGTGGAGTCGCTGTGTGTGGATGGTTGTGCATTATCCCCTGCAAACAGCCCCATTCTGTCGGCGGGTGCTGGTTTGCAGAGGTTGCCGGTGAATGGCTTGTTTGTTCTCGGGCCGTTCGAGCGTGCGCCTGAAACCGAGCTGCTGGAGCAGTGTCGGGAACAGATGGCTGCCCACGACAAACACGGCCTTGCGGGTATTACCCTGGTTTCCGAAATGCTCGTGGTGCGCGCCCTCGGTCGCTGCGCGTTTGAAGTGCGCGCACTGTTTGGCGAACTGTGGGAACTGCTGCGTCCGGCGTTGCTGCAACGCGAGGCGTGCGCACCGCGTATCTGGCGCACCTGAATATTCAATGAAATAGAACTGCGGGTTTTGCATGGAACTACTGCCAAGAGAAAAAGACAAGCTGCTGGTGTTTACCGCTGCGCTACTGGCGGAGCGGCGGCTGGCGCGGGGGTTGAAACTGAATTATCCCGAGGCGGTGGCGTTGATCACCATGGAAATCATCGAAGGTGCGCGGGACGGCAAAAGCGTGGCCGAACTGATGGGCTACGGCCGCGAAATCCTGCGCGCGGAACAGGTGATGGACGGCGTGGCGGACATGATTCATGAGGTGCAGGTGGAGGCCACTTTCCCCGACGGTACCAAACTGGTTACCGTACATAATCCAATTTCCTGAACAGCGGGCGGAGGCACATATGATTCCCGGAGAAATCCAGGTCGCCGCGGACAAAGGCGACATCGAACTCAATCCCGGCCGTGAGACCCGCACACTGCGGGTGGAAAATACCGGCGATCGCCCGGTGCAGGTAGGGTCCCATTATCATTTTTATGAAGTGAATCCCGCGTTGCGCTTTGAACGGAAGCTGGCGCGGGGTTTTCATCTGAATATCGCTTCTGGCACCGCGGTGCGTTTCGAGCCGGGCCAGGGGCGCGAGGTGGAGCTGGTGGCTTACGCCGGTGCACGCGAAGTGTTTGGTTTTCGTGGCGAAGTCATGGGGCCGCTGGACGAAACGCAGGAAACGGAGAGTGACGGGGAGGCCAGATCGTGAGCCGCATGGATAGAAACAGCTATGCACAGATGTTCGGCCCCACCACCGGCGACCGCGTCCGGCTGGCGGATACCGAGCTCTGGCTGCAAGTGGAAAAGGACTTCACTCGTTACGGTGACGAAGTGAAGTTTGGCGGTGGCAAGGTGATCCGCGACGGCATGGGCCAGAGCCAGCGTCCATCTGCCGAAACCCCGGACCTGGTGATCACCAACGCGCTGATTCTCGATCACTGGGGGGTGGTGAAAGCGGATGTGGGGGTGAAAGACGGGCGCATTGTCGGTATCGGCAAGGCGGGCAATCCGGATGTGCAGGAAGGGGTGGATATCGTCATCGGGCCAGGTACCGAAATCATTGCCGGCGAGGGTTCTATCCTCACTGCCGGGGCCATCGATGCGCATATTCATTTCATCTGTCCGCAACAGGTCGAAGAGGCGCTGATGTCCGGTGTCACCACCATGATCGGTGGCGGCACCGGCCCGGCGACTGGCACCAACGCCACCACCTGTACCCCGGGGCCGTGGAATATTGGCAAGATGCTGCAGGCCACCGACAGCCTGCCAATGAATTTCGGGTTTCTCGGCAAAGGGAATGCCAGCCTGCCGGAGGCTCTTGAAGAGCAGCTGGAAGCGGGGGCCTGTGGCCTGAAGCTGCATGAGGACTGGGGTACTACCCCCGCGGCCATCGATTGCTGCCTGACCGTTGCCGAAAAATACGATGTGCAGGTGGCGATTCACACGGACACCCTGAACGAGTCGGGCTTTGTGGACGATACTCTCGAAGCCTTCAAGGGCCGTGCCATTCACACCTATCACACCGAGGGCGCCGGCGGCGGTCACGCACCGGATATCATCAAGGCCTGTGCATCGTCCAACGTACTGCCGTCCTCCACCAACCCAACGCGGCCCTACACCGTCAATACCGTAGACGAGCATCTGGATATGCTGATGGTGTGTCACCATCTGGATACCAGTATTCCCGAAGATATTGCGTTTGCGGATTCCCGCATCCGCAAGGAAACCATTGCCGCGGAAGATATTTTTCACGACCTCGGCGCCTTCAGCATGATCGCGTCGGACTCCCAGGCCATGGGGCGGGTCGGTGAAGTAATTACCCGCACCTGGCAAACCGCACACAAAATGAAAGTGCAGCGCGGCAATCTTCCCGAAGACAGCAGTGGTGACGCCGCCGGTGCCGATAACTTCCGTGCTCGCCGCTACGTTGCCAAATACACCATCAACCCGGCCATTACCCACGGTATTGCCCACGAAGTCGGTTCTGTGGAAGTGGGCAAGCTGGCAGATCTGGTGCTATGGAAACCGGCATTTTTTGGTATCAAGCCGTCCATGATTCTGAAAGGCGGCATGATCGCTGCCGCCCCCATGGGGGACCCCAACGCTTCTATTCCTACACCGCAGCCCGTGCACTACCGCCCCATGTTCGGCGCCCTTGGCCTGGCGGCGGCGAAAACTTCGCTGACCTTTGTTTCCCAGGCGGCGATGAACAACAAGGTGGCGGAAACCCTCGGCCTGCAGCGCCGCCTGGCGCCCTGTAAAAATACCCGCAGCATTACCAAAAAGGATATGTTGCTGAACGATTGGCAGCCGGACGTCACCGTGGACCCGCAGACCTATGAAGTGCGCGCCGACGGCAAACTGCTTGCCTGCGAGCCCGCCGTAGAACTGCCACTGGCGCAGCGCTACTGTCTGTTCTGACCAGTTCTGACGATGGCGGTGCTGATAAATCGAAGGAGTATCCTGTGACGCTGGAAATTTTCAAACGCCTTGGCGTGAATCCCGATATTCACGCGGACTTTTGCGTAACCCTAGACCACTTGCAGCGTGACAGAGGACGTCTGCGGGCCTTTGCCGAAGACGGCACTGAAGTGCGTATTTTTCTCGAACGGGGCAAGCCTCTGCAGGTGGGAGAAATACTGCAGAGTGAGTGCGGCAGGCATGTGGTAGTCGCGGGAGCCAATGAGCCGGTGACCACCGCCCGCTGTGAAGACTGGACCACGTTCAGCCGCGCCTGCTACCACCTGGGCAACCGCCATGTGAAATTGCAGATTGCCAGTGAAGGCGGCGAACGCTGGCTGCGCATCACGCCCGACCACGTGCTGGAGGAAATGCTGCAACTGCTCGGCCTGACCCTGGAGAAAGAATTGGCGGTATTTGTTCCCGAGTCCGGTGCCTACAGCGGGGGGGGGGCACACTCTCATGGTCACGCTCATTCCCACGGCCACTCGCACAGTCATTCGAATAGTCATTCGCACACTCACAACCACGACCATGAAGAACCGCATGAGCATCACCACCACTGATGCCGCGCTGCTGCGGTTACTGCAGCTTTCCAGCGCCAGCCTGCCGGTGGGTGGTTATGCCTTTTCACAGGGGCTGGAGTACGCGGTGGATGCGGGCTGGATAAAAAACCTGGCGGACACCCGCGAGTGGTTGTCGCTGCAACTGATGGAATCCATTGCCCATGTGGATTGCCCACTGCTGCTGCGCTGCCACCGCGCCCTGCAGGCGGGTGATGAAGAGTCACTGCACTACTGGAACCACTACACCCTGGCCTGTCGCGAAACCCGCGAACTGCGCCTCACTGACACTGCTACCGGCAGTGCGCTGATGCGATTGCTGACGCAGTTGCAGATTGAACCGCCGCTGTTTGAAGGGGAGACCAGCTTCGTCGCCGCCTTCGCCTTTGCCGCCCACTACTGGCAACTGAGCGAACAAAGCGCGGCCCTCGGCCTCACCTGGTCCTGGTTGGAAAACCAGGTCGCCGCTGCCACCAAACTCGTGCCCCTGGGGCAAACCCAGGCCCAGCAGTTAATCGGTGAAATTCAACAACTGGTGCCTGTGGCTCTCACTCGGGCACAAGCACTGAACGACAACCAACTCGGCGCAGGCCTGCCCGCACTGGCCATTGCCAGCGCGCGTCATGAAACCCAGTACAGCCGCCTGTTCCGGTCATGAAAACCTTTCGGGAAAGATTCTCAAGCGTATTTTGGGGGATTAACCACAATGAGCACTGCTAAAAAACAGACCTTGCGCGTCGGCGTCGGCGGCCCCGTTGGCTCCGGTAAAACCGCGCTGCTGCGGGAACTCTGCAGCGCCCTGCGCGACCACTACCACATAGCCGTGGTCACCAATGACATCTACACCCAGGAAGACGCCCAGTTCCTGACCCGGCACGAGGCGCTGGAAGCGGACCGCATCCTTGGTGTAGAAACCGGAGGCTGTCCCCACACCGCCATCCGCGAAGACGCCTCCATGAACCTCGCCGCCATCGACGAACTTATCGCCCGTCACGGCGAACTCGACATCGTTTTCGTCGAAAGCGGTGGCGACAACCTCAGCGCCACGTTCAGCCCGGAACTCTCCGACCTCACCCTCTACGTCATCGACGTCTCCGCCGGTGACAAAATCCCCAGAAAAGGCGGCCCCGGCATCACCCGTTCCGACCTGTTGATCATCAATAAAATTGACCTGGCCCCACTGGTCGGCGCGTCCCTGGAAGTCATGGACCGCGACGCAAAAAAAATGCGCGGAGAGCGGCCGTTTGTATTCAGCAATCTCAAAGTACAAAAAGGCCTGAAGGAAATCATTGAGTTCATCGTGCGCGAAGGCATGCTGGAACAAAAACAAATTCCGGCGTGTGCCTGAAGTGAAAAATCACAAAAGAAGTAGCAAGGGAAAATAGAAAATGAAAAACCTGATACAGATTTTTTTCGCCATCCTGACAGTAACCTTCAGCCTTTTCTCTCAGGCCCACGAAGGTCACGCCCCTGTGGGTGTGGTGCATGAGCTGCACCACATGTTGTGGGTACTTATGGCACTTGCCGTAAGCGGTGCGATTGTGTTTGTACTTAAACAGCGTTCAAAGTCCGAAGACAAGTCGAAGGACTAAAAGCTACGAAGTGCATACGTTGATGTAAACGCAAAGCACCGGGTGCGGATTTTCAGGAGCGTCGCAAATAGGGCCGAAGGCGCCGCGCTGAAGCGGCTGGGTACTTTGCGCCGCAGCGCCCAGGGATGGATTGAAGGGGGGGGGCACCTAGCTCGGTCCTGAAAATCCGTACCCGGTGCTTTGCCGCCCCTAGTCGAAATTCCGAAGCTAGGAACCTAAAGATCACGATTCCGGATTCAAAGCCCGTATCGCAATCCCCGCTGCGGCCGTTCGATTCTCCACCCCTAACTTGGAAAAAACCCCCTCGAGATGTTTGTTCACCGTTCGCGGGCTGACATCGAGAATCTCCCCGATTTCCCGGTTCGTCTTGCCATTGGCAATCCAGAACAACACCTCCGACTCACGCCGGGTCAGCGACAGCTTGTCCCGTAAAATGTCCTCACCGGCCGGCCCACCATCGTCCACCAGCCGCAACAAAACCCTGCCCCCATCGCGGCGCTCGATAAACACCACCGCCAATGGCTTGTGAAACGCCTCGAGTTTCAGCCGGTTCCCCGCCCCGGGTTCTCGCGACAACCACAACTGCAACTCGGAGCTCAGCCGCGCCTGTCCCCCGCCCTCCAGCGCCCCCGCACTGCTCAACAATGCATAGGTCTGCGGTGTTGCCCAATGCATGCGTCCGGCAATATCCACGGTAAACAGAAACTGTCCGGTTGAATCCAGAGCCTGGTGCGCACTGCTGGTCAACCGCGCATTGTTCAGGTGAACCCGCATACGCGCCAGCAATTCATCTGGCTGAATCGGCTTGGTCAGATAATCCACCCCGCCACTCTCCAGACCGCGCACAATATTCGCCGACTCCGTCAATCCCGTCATAAAAATGACCGGGATCGACGCCAGCTCAGGATCCGCCTTCAACAGTCGGCAGGTATCAAAACCATCCAGCCCCGGCATTACCGCATCCAGCAGAATCATGTCCGGGCGCAGACGACGGGCAATATTCAGTGCCTGGCTTCCATCCAGCGCCACCAGTACGTCGACTCCCGCCTGCTCCAGCGTATCGTTGATCAAGCTCAGGGTATCCGGCGAGTCATCCACCACCAGCACAATATCGCCGGTATGGTTACCCGCGACCTTTTCAAGGGGGCGCTCGGTTTCGTCGCAGATATTCATCAACTTTCCTTGAATTCGAGTGCTTCGCTTAATTGCTCAAAGCGCATGGTGTCCGCCATCTGGCGAAACTTTTCAATCTGGTGGGGCGACAGCGCGCTGTCCTGCGTTATCCGATCCAGGGTCTTGTGTACCCCGCTGCGGTATCCGATACGCGCATAGGCCTGTAGTTCTGCCAGCAGGGGATGATCTGGCAGCGCTTGATGCTGCTCGTGATTGCTCGCGGTCACAATGGCCGGGCTGGTGTCATCGGCACTGTCCGCGTAGTGCCATTGCAGATCCAGTAACCGGGCCATGGTATCGAACAGCTTCTGGTTTACCAGGGGTTTAACCAGATAGGCATCGTGCGGTGCAGAGGGAGCGTCCCCGGGCTTCAGGTGGCGCTCCTGCGCATCCGCAGACAGCATGATGATGGGTGCGGAAATGCCCTGGTTGCGCAGTTTGTGGGCCAGTTCCAGTCCGTCAATCCCCGGCATGGTGACGTCCAGTAAAAACAGATCCGGCTGCTGGATATTGATCAGCGCCAGACAATCCTCACCGTTCTGGGCCTCCATCAGGGAAAAGCCGAGCGGGGTTAACAAGTCGCCAATCAGACCGCGGTGAATGGGTTCATCGTCCACCACTATGACACTTTGCCGGGCGCCCCGGTACCCGATGATGCGTCGGCTGGGCGCCTCATGGCGGTGTTCCGAGTCCACCCAGGACAGCAGCAGGGAAACCGTAAAGCGACTGCCTTTGCCCTGTTCGCTTTCGAACCGCAGTTCGCCCCCCATAATTTCCGTGAGCAGATAGGCGATAGTAAGTCCGAGGCCGGTTCCGGTAACGGTGGGGGTATCGCCGTTGCGCACGCGCTCGAAGGGTTTGAGAATACGCGCCTGATCCTCCGGGTGTATGCCCACACCGGTGTCAGCGATGGTGAATTCCGCCACCTGGTTGCGGTAGCGGACATGGAATTCCACGCGGCCCCTGCGGGTGTACTTGATGGCGTTGGACAGCAGGTTGATCAGAATCTGACGCAGTCGTTTTTCGTCGGCAACCACCGTGGAGGGGAGAGGGTTGTGAATATGGCACAGGAACTGGATCCCCTTGCCTTCCGCCTGAGGGCGGAACATATCCACCATTTGCTCCAGCAGCTCTGGCAGGCGCACATGATTGCGGTAAATATCCAGCCGCCCGGCCTCAATTTTGGAAATATCCAGCAAGCCTTCAATCAGGTCCGTCAGATACTCACCACTGCGCTTGATAATGCGCAGGCCGTTGCGATGTTTTTCCGGAATATCCTGCTGCTGATTCAGCAGCTGGGCGTAACCGAGAATGGACTGCAGCGGTGTGCGGAGTTCGTGACTGATACCGGACAGGTAGCGACTCTTGGCGCTGTTCGCACTTTCCGCCTGCTCCTTGGCCTGCTGCAGGGCGCGGTCAGTTTCTTTGTGGGCCTCGATCTCGTTCAGCAGCAATCGCGTTTGCCGGTTCGATTCCGTCTGTGCTACCTCACGGCTGTCGTGAGTAAGCAGAAACAGCCAGCACAACACCCCGGCAATCAACACCTGTAATACAAATAGCGTCCACAGTGCCTGCCGCAGTGTGTCCGCTTCGGCGGCGGTCGCCGGGGACAACTGTCCGTAAATCAGAGACAGCATTCCCGCGAGACAAAGGCTGGCTCCGAGCAGCAATAGGGCGAAACGCCCGAGACGCGAGCTTACCCCGTTCACCACCTGTTCCGGCACGAGTATTTTCAGCAGGGCGACAAACTGATGCGAAAAGCGCGCGTCCGGTTTGCAGGCGTCCAGGCAGCGGGAGTCCAGCGAGCAACACAGTGAACAGATAGGGCCCTGATACGCGGGGCAATGGCTCATATCTGCGGGTTCAAAATCGTTTTCGCAGATACAGCAGGTCTGGGCGCGCAGAATGGGGGCGGTGGTCGACTGCGCACTGTCATCGAGTGAGTCCCGGTGGCGGGCGAGATAAAACTTTCCGCCGGTAATCACACCCATCAGCGGTACCATCACAAAGCAGATGCCGAGACTGATAAAACTGGCAAAGTTTTTCGCTCCGTCCCCAAACTGCCCCAGATAACACAGAATGCCGATCAGCGACGCCAGCAGCATCGATCCGACACCCACCGGGTTGAAGTCGTACAGGTGCGAACGTTTGAATTCGACATAGGAAGGGCTGATACCCAGCGGCTTGTTGATCATCAGGTCTGCCGCCAGGCATCCCAGCCAGCTGATCGCCACCAGCGAAAATATCCCCAATACGCCTTCCAGCGCGCGGTAAATTCCCAGCTCCATCAGAATCAGTGCAATGCTCACATTGAATACCAGCCATACAACCCGCCCGGGATGGCTGCGGGTCAGGCGGGAGAAGAAATTCGACCAGGCAATCGAACCGGCATAGGCATTGGTGACGTTGATCTTCATCTGCGAGATCACCACCATCACCCCGGCCATAATCAATGCCATGGTGGGGGAGTGGGTGAGGTAATTGAATACCATCTGGTACATATACACCGGGTCCGCGGCCTGCTCAGTGGAAGCGCCGTCGGTAATTGCCAGGTAGGCGAGGAAGGAGCCGAACAGCATCTTGATCACCCCGATCAGAATCCAGCCCGGCCCTGCCAGGGTCAGCCAGAACCACCAGCGTGCGCGGTTTTCCCGGGTCTTTTCCGGCATAAAGCGCAGGTAGTCCACCTGTTCTCCAATCTGCGCCACCATGGCAAAAAACACCGCACTGGCAGCGCCAAACAGCATCCAGTTGAAGCTGCCACTGTTGGGGCTGTGCGCCGGTGCGAACTGTGTCCAGTCTTCCACTCGCGAAATCTCGAACCAGGCGGCAATCCCCAGAGCCAGGCATTGCAGCAGCAACCACAGGGGCTGGGTGCCGATCTGGAAGCGGCTCACGGCATGAATGCCATGGGTAACGATGGGAATCACCGCGACTGCGCACAGGATATAGCCCACGGCAGGCGGAATACCCAGCAGCGCGTGCAGGGCGGAGGTGAGGATCGCGGCTTCGATGGCAAAAAAGATAAAGGTAAACGAGGCGTAGATCAGGGAGGTGATGGTGGAGCCGAGATACCCGAAGCCGGCACCGCGGGTAAGAAGATCGATATCCAGTCCGTGCTTGGCCGCGTAGTAGGTGATGGGGAAGCCGGTGATAAAGATAACGGCAGCCACCGCAAGCATGGCGGCGACGGTATTGATAAACCCGTAATTCAGGGTGACGGCGGCAGCGATGGCTTCCAGGGCGAGAAACGCGGTGGCGCCGAGGGCGGTTTTGGCCACCTGTTCGATGGTAAAACGACGCCCGCGCACGGCGGTGAATCGCAGTGCGAAATCTTCGAGTGTCTCGTCTCCCACCCACTTGTTGTAGGTCCGTCGTACGCGGAATACCTGTTGTGCGGGGCGCATGGCCTGTTGTTCGTTGTCGTTATTGTTGCCCGTAAATAGTTCAACCACCGGGTGCTGCCTACTACCTGTTGTTTTTCTTCAATGTGCTGCGTGTAACAAGAATACCGGATTCCGCACTGTTTCTTAGCTCTTTAGTGTATTTACTTGTGCGAGCCGGGAAACCGTCAAATGACGTAGTACCCGGCCCCAATACGCGTATGGCACCTCTGTCACCCACTCCGAATAATCGATAGCACCAAAACAACTCAAAACTGCCAAGTGCGGCTAACGATTCGAACAGAGGGGATAAACATGGAAATGTTGTCAGAAAGTGCACGACTGCAAGCTGGGCGTCAGTCGAAACAGCGATGGTTGAAAAGTAGCGGGGCCTTAGCGGTTATTGCAGCAGTAGCGGCGCCGCTGCCAGCACAGGCAGGGAAGTCTTTCGAATCAGACGGTGGCCAGAGCTTCAATATCGGGGCCGGCTTCCGTTCGCAATTTCAATCGGTAGAGGGTGATAGCGACTACTCTCTGCCGGATATCCGCATTTACACCTCCGGCCAGTTAAGTGACAAGGTCAAATTTACCTTCAACGTGCAGCAGCGGGACGGTGATAGCGCGGATGTGCTGGATGCGATTGCACAGTTTGAGTTCAGTCCCGAATTCAATCTCTGGGTGGGAAGGATGCTGACGCCAGCGGACCGTATCGAAATGAGCGGACCCTATTATGCACTCAGCTGGAATCAGTACCGCCAGCCGCTGTATGCCTCGGACCAGGGGGGGCAGGCTGGATTGATCGGACGCGATGAGGGGGTAACCTTCTGGGGTACTGCCGGCAAGTTCCAGTATGCCGCGGGTGCCTTTTACGGTCTGGATGAATACAGCAATCAGGACGAAAATCCGCTTTATGCTGCCCGTTTCGCCTACAACTTCCTGAGCATGGAGGCAAATCCCGGCTATTACACCAGCTCCACCTACTACGGTGGACTCGGAAATATCTTCACTCTCGCATTGTCACTGCAGAGCCAGGAAGACGGTGTCGGTAGTGAATTCGAAGCGGGAGATTTTTCCGGCTGGACCATCGACATGTTGTCGGAAACCGTGCTTGGTAACGAAGGCGTGGTGACCGTGGAAGCGGAATATAAAAGCTTCGACGCAGACTACACCCTCGCCTCGCAACCGACCACCGGTGCCTGCTTCTGCCTGTTTGACGGAGAATCCGTATTTGCCACTGCGGCCTATCTGTTCCCGGCCAATGTCGGCCCGGGAAAATTCCAGCCCTATTTGCGCCTGGTGGAGAACAGTCCCTCTGATGCCGCCAGCAGCAGCTCTACCGAGCTCGGTCTCAATTATGTGGTCAACGGCCACAACACCCGCGTCAACTTTAGCTATGTCTCTGGCGATGCCAACGCCTCTGGTTATGCCGGTGCCGATGTCGATGTGCTGAGCCTCGGTATGCAAGTCCAGTTGTAATTCAGATGCGATTCAATCTAAGAGTCAAAAAAAGATAAGGAACAGGAGTCACTCAAATGAAATTGAAAAAATTTGTCGCAGGTCTCGCTTTTGCCGCCGGAACCTCTGTGGTCAGCAGTGTCGCGCTGGCCGCGGAAATCATCAAAGTAGGGGTGTTGCACTCCCTGTCCGGCACCATGGCCATCAGTGAAACCACCCTGAAAGATACCGTGCTGATGATGGTGGACGAGCAGAACCGCAAGGGTGGTCTGCTGGGTAAGAAGCTGGAGGCCGTGGTTGTGGACCCGGCATCCGACTGGCCGCTGTTTGCCGAAAAAGCCCGTGAACTGCTCACCAAGGACAAGGTGGATGTGATTTTCGGTTGCTGGACATCCGTATCCCGTAAATCTGTTTTGCCGGTCATCGAGGAACTGAATGGCCTGATGTTCTACCCGGTGCAGTACGAAGGGGAAGAGTCTTCGAAGAATGTTTTCTACACCGGTGCGTCGCCGAACCAGCAGGCGATTCCCGCCGTGGATTACCTGATGTCCGACCTGGAAGTGGAGCGCTGGGTACTGGCTGGTACCGACTATGTGTATCCGCGTACCACCAACAAGATTCTGGAAGCGTATCTGGAATCCAAGGGCGTGGCGAAGAAAGACATCATGATCAACTACACCCCGTTCGGGCACTCCGACTGGCAGAGCATCGTCTCTGATATCAAGAAGTTTGGCAGCACCGGCAAGAAAACCGCCGTGGTTTCCACCATCAATGGCGACGCCAATGTACCTTTCTACAAGGAATTGGGCAACCAGGGTATCAGTTCGGAAGACATCCCGGTGGTGGCCTTCTCGGTGGGTGAAGAGGAACTTTCCGGTATCGACACTGCGCCGCTGGTAGGTCACCTGGCTGCCTGGAACTACTTCCAGGGCATCGACAGTGAAGCCAATGACTATTTCGTCAAGCAGTGGAAGAAGTTCATCGGCGATGAAAAGCGCGTGACCAACGACCCTATGGAGGCAACCTACATTGGCTTCAATATGTGGACCAAAGCGGTGGAGAAAGCCGGCACCACCAAAGTGGACGACGTGGAACAGGCGATGATCGGTATCGAGTTCCCCAACCTCACCGGTGGCGTTGCCAAAATGAACAAAAACCATCATCTGTCCAAACCGGTATTTATCGGTGAGATTCAGGACGATGGTCAGTTCGAGGTGGTGTGGGAAACCGAAGGGGTTGTTGCCGGCGATGCCTGGTCTGATTTCCTGCCGGGTTCCAAAGACCTGATTGCCGACTGGACCGCGCCGATCAAGTGCGGCAACTACAACACCAAGTCAAAGGCCTGTAGCGGCCAGGGTCAGTAAACCCGGAGTAAATGGTGAAGTCTTTACTACTGAGTATCGGGTGTCTGTTAACGCTGCTGTTGCTGCAGCTGGTCTCACCGGCTGCAAATGCGCAGCCGCAGACCGCTGAGGTAGAGGCAGTACTGCAGCAGTTACCGGACGCGAACCTGCGCCAAACCGGCGCCCTGGTACAGCAGCTGGAACAGGCGGGGGGCGCAGCGATGCGTCCCCTGTTTGAGGTTATGTTGGCCGGTGATCTTTACTACCGCAAAGACAGTGGCGATCTCCTCGCGGTCTATAAAAACGCGGCGGGCGATCGACTCGGTCGCGATATTTTCAGCGGACAGGATCTGGGGCCACAGTCCGGTGGCGATATCGGCAAAGTCCGTGTCAATAATCGCGTGCGCAGCCAGCTGCGGGATGCTATCGCCCGGCTCAATTTGCTGCACGGTAGTGCAGCGGAGCAGCAGGCGGCGGTACTGGCGATCCTGGACGATCTTTCACTGCAAAATATGCGTCTGTTGCGCAGCGCTGCCGATGCCGGAACCAGCGATGCGGTAACTGAACTGATCGACCTGGCCAACGCCATGGTGCGCCTGCGGGACGGCAATGCAACCGACGAGCGACTGGCAGCCATTGAAGTGATGAGTCACCGCCTGGAAGCGCCGGTGCGCAACCAGTTGCAGCGACTGGTAAATGACGAGGGCGAAGCGGACCTGAGGGTAAAAGCTGCCGCAGGTAAGGCGCTTGAAAAAATCACCGATCGCATCGAATTTTTTGGCCAGCTTGAACAGCTGTTTTTTGGCCTCAGCCTGGGATCGGTACTGTTACTGGCGGCCATCGGCCTCGCCATCACATTCGGTGTGATGGGGGTGATCAATATGGCCCATGGCGAAATGATCATGCTCGGCGCTTATACCACTTATGTGGTTCAGCAGCTGATGCCCGGGTCCATTGAATATTCCCTGCTGGTGGCGGTACCGGCAGCATTTCTGGTATCCGGCAGTGTGGGTGTGTTGATCGAACGCGGGGTAATCCGGCACCTGCAGGGACGGCCGCTGGAAACCTTGCTGGCCACCTTTGGTATCAGTCTGATTTTGCAGCAGGCGGTACGCAGTATTTTCTCGCCGCTCAATATGCAGGTCATCACGCCAGGTTGGATGAGCGGTTCACTGGCGATCAATCCGGTGTTCTCCGTGACCTATAACCGTTTGTATATCCTGCTGTTTGCGCTGGCAGTATTTGCGGCGCTGGTGGCGATCCTGAAAAAATCTTCCCTGGGATTGAACGTGCGCGCGGTGTCCCAGAACCGGGATATGGCGAAAGCCATGGGCGTGCGTACGGAAATGGTCGATGCGATGACCTTTGGTCTCGGTTCCGGCATTGCCGGTATCGCCGGGGTGGCACTTTCCCAGCTGACCAACGTTGGTCCCAACCTCGGTCAGTCCTACATTATCGATTCGTTTATGGTGGTGGTATTCGGTGGCGTCGGCAATCTGCTGGGGACGCTGGTGGGAGGCTTCTCGCTCGGGGTCGCGAACAAGTTTCTTGAACCTGCAACCGGCGCAGTGCTGGCCAATATTATTGTGCTGGTATGCCTGATTCTGTTCATCCAGAAACGTCCCAAAGGGCTGTTCCCGCAGCGCGGGAGGGCCGCAGAATGAAGACCATGCAATCTGCACTGACAAGCGTCACCGGGGTACTGGGCGAGTTACGTCAGCCCGGTCGCGGTTCCTCACTGCTGGTGGGTATTCTGCTGGCGGTGACCCTGGCGATGTCAGCGGCAAACCTGTTGCTGAGCCCGGATTCGCCACTGTATGTAAGTACCTACACCATTACACTGATGGGCAAGTACCTGTGTTTCGCCATGCTCGCCATGGCCGTGGATATCATCTGGGGTTACTGCGGCATCCTGAGTCTGGGCCACGGGGCCTTTTTCGCTCTCGGCGGTTACGGTATGGGGATGTACCTGATGCGCCAGATCGGCGATCGCGGGGTCTACGGTAACGCGGAGTTGCCGGACTTTATGGTGTTTCTCAACTGGCAGGAGCTGCCCTGGTACTGGTTCGGTATGGACCAGTTCTGGTTTGCGATGTTGATGGGGCTGGCGGTTCCGGGTTTGTTGGCATTTATTTTTGGTTGGCTGGCGTTTCGATCACGGGTCACCGGGGTGTACCTGTCGATCATGACCCAGGCGCTCACCTATGCGCTGATGCTGGCATTTTTCCGCAACGAAATGGGGTTCGGCGGCAACAACGGGCTGACGGATTTCAAGGATATTCTCGGCTTTGATCTTCAGGCGGATACTACCCGGGTAACTTTGCTGTTGATGACGACCTTGCTGCTGGTGGTGGCGTTTACCACCAGTCGCGCCATTGTTCAGTCGCGCCTGGGTCGGGTGATTGTGGCGGTGCGGGATGCGGAGGCGCGGACGCGATTTCTTGGCTATCGTACCGAGCGCTACAAAGTATGGCTGTTTGTCTACTCGGCATTGATCGCTGCGGTAGCCGGCATCCTGTATGTGCCCCAGGTGGGGATTATCAACCCGGGCGAGTTTTCGCCGCTCAATTCCATCGAAGTGGTGGTGTGGGTGGCGGTGGGTGGTCGTGGCACACTTTACGGCGCCATCGTTGGCGCACTGCTGGTGAACTACGCCAAGACGCGTTTTACCGCAATCATGCCGGACGGCTGGCTGTTCGCTCTGGGCGCTCTGTTTGTGATTGTCACCGTCTATCTGCCCAAGGGACTGGCGGGATTGCTTGAACGCTTGCCGGTCGGGCCTTTGCAAAAAATGTCTGGCAGAACAGCGAAACAAGAGTCTGCCACAGTGGTGGAATCCGCGGAGGCAAGTGTATGAACAGTCTGAATCAATTTGCCGGTCAGGCGCGGGAGCTGATGCGTCGGGATACTGCATGGCCGTTTCTGGTGCCGCGTCGGCGTTCCCCGGATGTATCCAAGCAGGTAATCCTGTACCTGGAGGGACTGTCCGTTAGCTTTGACGGTTTCAAGGCGCTGAACGATCTTAACCTTTATGTTAACGACGGCGAGCTGCGCTGTTTGATCGGTGCCAACGGCGCCGGTAAAACCACCCTGATGGATGTGATTACCGGCAAGACCCAGTGTGACAGTGGCAGCGCCTGGTTTGGGCAGAATATTGACCTGTTGGCGCACGATGAAGCGGAGATCGCGCAACTGGGGATCGGGCGCAAATTTCAGAAACCCACGGTGTTCGAGGCGCATACGGTTTTTCATAATCTGGAACTGTCGCTGCAGGGCAGTAAAGGGGTCTGGAGCGCGCTGACGGCCAAGCTCACCGGACAGGAGCACGATCGAATCGATGAGGTATTGCAAACCATCGGTTTGGAAAAGGTCCGCCACCAATTGGCCGGTGCACTTTCTCACGGCCAGAAACAGTGGCTGGAAATCGGCATGTTGCTGGCAGCAGAGCCGCGTCTGCTGCTCGTAGATGAGCCCGTTGCCGGTATGACGGCAGAAGAAACGGAACGCACTGCGGAACTGCTGACCTCCCTTGCCGGTAAACACACGGTGATTGTGGTGGAGCACGATATGGAATTCGTACGCAGTATCGCCCGCACCGTCACCGTATTGCATCAGGGCTCGGTGCTGGCGGAGGGCACCATGGACCAGGTGCAGAATAATCCCGCAGTGATCGAAGTGTATCTGGGAGAGGAAGCATGATCCGGATTGAAAACCTGAGCCAGAAATACGGCGGCACACAGATCCTGTGGGATCTGAACCTGGATGTGGAACAGGGATCCTGCACCTGCATCATGGGCCGCAACGGCGCCGGCAAGACGACCCTGCTGAAATGCCTGATGGGACTGTTGCCTGCGAGCAGCGGACGGATTCTGTTTGAAGGCAAGCCGATCGAGGGCTCTCCGGCGCAGGCGCGCGCGAAAATGGGAATTGGATATGTACCCCAGGGACGGGACATTTTTCCATTGCTGACCGTAGAGGAAAACCTGCAGATTGGCTTACCGGCGCGGCGGGATGGACTGAAGAAAATTCCCGCGAGGATCTTCGAGCTGTTTCCGGTATTGCGTGAAATGCTGCATCGGCGCGGCGGGGACCTTTCCGGCGGGCAGCAACAGCAGCTGGCCATTGCTCGCGCACTGGTCATCGACCCGAAAGTACTGATTCTGGATGAGCCGAATGAAGGTATTCAACCAAATATCGTGCGCCAGATCGGCGATGTGGTCATGCAGCTCAATGAGGAGGATGGCCTGACGGTGATTCTGGTAGAGCAGAAACTGGGCTTTGCTCGTCGCGTGGGGAGAGAGTTCCGCTTGATGCAGAAAGGCGCCGTGGTTGCGGCGGATAAGATGGACAATCTGGATGATGGGTTGATTCGGCAGTATCTGGCGGTGTAGTACTTAAAAAATTAATACTTTCAATATTAGTACGTCGCACGATAAGGATTCTGCCTGGATAGCTTTCTGGCGGTGCTGCGTTCGGCTAATGCGCATTGAAATATTTGGTAAAAAATTGATCTGGGTTTTAAAGTTTTTAACTGAAAACCTGCAGATATTTGTTGTCTCCGTAGTAGTGAAATTCTTCCAGTGCGCTGTATGAAAGTTTGATGACATGATCGTCATCGCTGTTTAACGCGCTTTCCCTGATCGCTGCCTGCCGCTTCGAAATATCTTTGATCGACTCTGTTTCTTCCGTGGCCACCGGCCGGATAGTCTTCGGTCCGGTACTCAGGTACGCAATGATAAAACCCTGCCAGAAGTAGCGCAGTGCTGTTGCCCGATCGGTACAGTAGGGCAATATAACACGCAGTGCATGGCAGCCGGTGACGCCGTGTAGCAGGGTGAAATCCCGGGTGCCGAGATAGGTGCGGATGGCGACCTGGGCAATATCTTGCAGTGCCAGTTGTTGTGGTTGGATAGTGGTTTCCATCCATCCAGCCGGGCTGGCCTGTCACCGATTGCATGTGATCGGCGATATTGCCCGGTGCCAGGGGTATCTCGGTAAATTTTTCTGCGACCTGGGAAATGACCTCGGCTGCAGTACAAGGTGCTCTTTCCCTGCTGCTCTCCAGTGTGTGGTAGTCCAGATTCCAGTAGGCGAGGCCCATGGCGACTTCTTCTAGGTGTCGAGCGTCGACGCCGTAGGCGGTGCGGATCAGACCGTGAAAGGCGGCAGTGGCGATCGAAGGTAACAGCGGCGGCAGTTCCTGTTGCAAGCATTTGGCGATGCCCAGTTGCCGCAATTGTTGCTCATAGTAGTGCAGGGCGCTGGGAAATAGATCGTCGCGATTGCGGCACTGGGCGACATCGTGGATTTCGTCCACAGGGCTGCCGGGGCGTGTGATCAGGTGCGGGGTGGAGCGGTCGAAGGCATGCCGGAGTTCCCTTGGGGTCCCCCCCATTTTATCCAGTGCGATCAGTACCATGGGCAGGTGGTTGGCGAGACGATCGCCATAGTGGACGTGAAAGCGACTACCTGCCTCCAGCAGTTGCGCGCAGTCGCGGGTGATACTCATGGTCTCGCCCTCTATTTACTCGTCAGCGGATGTCAGCTGAACTCCACTCGATCGCTCAAGTGTATGGTCACTGAATTCGGGTCGCCAAAGAGTGCTGATGTTGCCGCCGTCGGGGTCAGGTTCATCCCAAAGTAAATCTGCCCGTCTTCCCCGCGACGATAGCTTGCCAGTGTGCGCAGGGGCTCCTTTTGCGCGCGCCCGGTAAACGGGTGCAATCCGGGAATGGCGCAGCGGGCACAGGGGTGGGTACAGTCGAAGACCAGGGAGCCATCGTGGGTGTGGATGGTAAGGGTCTTCCAGGTGTCTTCGGCAAACGGACCGCAGCCGCTGACCACCAGATTGGGGCGAAAGCGCAACATGGATACGGGTTCTGCAAGCCGGCTGTTGAGATCGTCGAGGGAAGCCTGGCTGATCACCAGCAGCGGCGCAGCATCCGCGAAGCCCACCTGGCGGTCTGCGCGCGGTGTCTGTAGGGGGCGGTTGAACTCTTCGCCCATGGCCACCAGACGCACTGCGGACTGCAGTTGTTCACTTAGCCAATGGGCGGCATCGTCACCGGCATCCCGGGCGGTGACCTCGTCGTGCCACACACGTACGCTTCTGAGTTTTGCATCGACGTTCGGTTGGCGGACCTCGATATGTTCGCCCTCCGGATTTTCCAGTCGCACACCTTCTCTGGTAACGGTGGCCTTGAGCTGTGCCATGGTTCGCAACCGCCGTTGGGTGACGAACTGGTTGTCCGTATCTATCAGCATCCAGCGACGGTCGTTGACCGCTCCGAACCGATCCAGCGACAGGGCTTTGCATTTGTGGCCCTGCAGGGACTTGACCGGAAAATGATACAGCGCGGAAATTTCCACCGCAGACTCCTGAAATCGTCACTTGGATACCGCAAGGGTATAGGCAAGTGGCACAACAAAAAAGGCCCACAGTGAGATGGGCCAATACGATCGGTCAGTGCGAGGAGAGCGTTTACTGCCGGATCAGTTCAAACTGCTGGTTGGTGCTGCCGGCGATACAGGTCCACTGCATAATGTTGGCACCGTCAGCGGTGGAAACCCCGTTGACGTCCATGCACAGCTCGCTGTTGCGGTTGATGATTCGCCATTTGCCGCTACCGGCGCTCTGGAAGCGGAACTGTTGATTGCTGCCGCCCCAGTAGTCCCACAACATGATGTTGCCTCCGGCGACGGTGGAGAAAGAGTCCACATCCAGCGCCAGATTAGTCGCATTGACCGGGGAAATACGGTGCCAGATTCCGTCGACGGTGGAGATGTTCCACTTCTGGCAGTCGTTATTCAGCCAGGTCCACTGTTGCACATTGGTGCCGGCGGTGTTGCCGCAGTAGGTTACGTCGATAGCCTTGCCACTGTGGACGGGCACTATGCGGTAAGTGCCGTTGACGGTGCCGTTATTGCTGCCACTGGAACTGCCGCCACTGCTGGATCCTCCGGATGAGCTGGAGCTGCAATTGCTCCCCTTGTTGACGCCGGCACAGGCGATGACGTGAGACTTCACTTCGCTGGCGGACATCAGGCTGTAGCTGTAGGGCGGGTTATAGGTGGTAGTGGACGCCATACTGTTGCCTGCCACTATGCCGTCGCCTTCTTCCCAGGTGACATTGGTTAGGATGTTATTGCGCGCATCCCAGTAGCCGATCTCGTCACTGTAGAAAGATACCAACGGGTTCTGGGCGTTTTCAAACACATTGTTTTCCACCCGCAACAGCGCGCCCATGCGCGAGTTGATGCCGGTACTTTCCACGTTGTAGTAGTAATTGTTGTAAATGTGGCCGTAGCCGAAGCGAAACAGCGGTGCGCGGGAGTTGATGTTTTCCCAGCGGTTGTGGTGGAAGGTCACATAGCGATTGCCACTGTCGCTGTCGGAGGAACCGTGTAGGGAAGCTTTCCAGCTGTCGTGCAGATAGTTATAGGAAATCGTGATGTACTCGGCGCCGCTTTTGCTGTCTATAAGTCCATCGTAATAATCCTTATCGACATTCAGGGACGCATAAATCTCATTGTGGTCAACCCAGATGTTATTTGCCGGTCCCTCGATGCTGACCCCATCCTTGTCCCCGGTGTCCACTTCGTGGATGGTGAGGTTCTGGATGATCACATTGTTTGCCCGCCAGATCTTGATGCCGATGCCATCCAAACGGCCGCTGCTGCCGACGCCGATGATGGACACATCCTGGGTGTCTTTCACATTGATCTTGCTGTCTGAAGAGTTACCTGGCGTGATGGTGCCGTTGACGTAAATGGTGATCGGGCCGCTGGTATTATTGATGGCATTCTGCAAGGCGGTACCGGTACTTACAGTCACCGTGCTGCCGCCAGCGCCACCGGTAGTTCCGCCGTTTAGGCTGGCGAAGCCCACCGGTTGCGCGTTCGCTGCCAGTGGCAGCGCTAATATTGCAGACAGGGCTATGGCCCAACCGCACAGAGTGTTTCTGGTTTTATTAAAAGTCATCGCTATTTTTCGTCCATTTTTTTATTTCAGGTTTGGGAATGAACCGGTACCCGAATGAAAACAGCCTGTCTTCGGTGCGATTTCCAAAAATGCGCTGGATAAAATGCTTGGCTTGAATCCTTTGGAAAATGGTCGACTACGCGCTCCCGGTGAAGGTCGTTTCCGGAGCCGGCTCGATTTTCCAGGCACTGGTTGCCGCTTCTGCCTGACCAAATATTTATTATTTCTTAATTTGGTATGAAGATATTTGCACGCTGTTACCAGGTGCGCAAGATGCGTTGATCTGACCAAAATGTGATTTTCTGTCAGGCTTATTTGGCACAGGTGTACCGATATAAATGCCAAGTTACTGATTTATTGGCGCTTATACTTTTTGTATATACACCGTTGTAACGAAGAGAGTGCTTTTCTGGCGTTTCAATGCTTGTAGATCTGTGCGGCATCTTTGTTTTTTTGTCATGCCAATTTGCAGTTCAGGTGGAGTTGCGTACACCGGATGGATATTTCCGGGCATAGCAATGGTCGCGGCGGGAGATGGCACAAAAATGGCGATCCGATGGATCGCCATGCGGTTCCTGCTGATCGAGCAGGTGAGTATGAGGTCTGCAATCCGGTCAGGGCTCAGACGGTTTGCCAAATTCCGGAAAGCCCTCCGCATTCCAGCGAATTACTTTGACGAAGGTGTGGCGATTGGGATCCCACAGGGGATCGCCGACGATTTCGGTATAAGTGCGGGCGTGGAACACCAAAATATCTTCACTGCCGTCTTCGGAGACCGTAAAGCTATTATGGCCGGGGCCATAGATACCCCGTTCATAGCAGCTCTCCAATACCGGTTTGGGAGATTTTTCCCAGCTTGCCGGATCCAGCAACTCGGCATTCTCATCGGCCCACAACAGGCCCATGCAATATTTGTGGTTGGTTGCGCTGGCGGAGTAACCAATAAAAATACGGCCGTTTTTCTTGATTACTGCGGGACCTTCGTTTACCAGAAAGCCGATCACTTCCCAATCGTATTCGGGTTTCGTCAGCAGAACCGGCTCGCCGACAATGGAAGTTGGCGAGTCCATTTCTGCGATATACAGGTTGGAGTTGCCGGGAATACCCGGTCCTTTCTGAGCCCACAGGTAGTAGTGTTTGCCTTTGTGCTCGAACACCGTGGCGTCCAGACAGAAGGTATCGATACCGGAATCTACCTGACTGAGATTCCATTCCGCCTCAAGGGGGTTCGCATCGGTGGTGGTCAGTGCATACATGCGATGCTGGAACAGATCGTGTTTGATTTCCCGTGACGGTGCGGCGGCGAAGTAGATTGCCCAGGTCGGGGGCTGGCCTTCGATGGCGACGTGGTGAATTTCCGGTGCCCAGATCAAGTCGGAATAGGGGCCGGTGTCCGGTTTGGTCCACACGGTGACCTTTTCCGCGCTGGCGAGTCCGGCGATGGTGTCTGCACGGCGCAGCTCGAGGCGATCGTACTGGGGCACAGAGGCGACGAAGTAGTAAAAGCCATCGCTGTGTTTGTAAATATAGGGATCAGCGCGCTGTTCAATAAGTGGTTGCACTAAAGGCTCTGCGGTTTTTTCTGGAATCACGGTTAACTCCGGTTACAGCTCGGGTGTAAAAATAGTGTTCAGGTTGCGGTAGGATTCAATACACTGCCATCGGCATCGTTGGCACTGGGCTGGGCATGGCCTTTTTTCAGGCTGTGGTAGTAGTCGTCGGTAATGATGTATTTTTTCATCAACAGGCCGAGTAGAAAGTGGAACAGGCCGGGAATGATGGTGAGCATCAAGGCGATGCCGGTGAGGGTGAATTCGCTCTGGGTTTCACCGGCCTGGTAATTGAAATAGGTGAGCAGTAAACCGGTGATAAATCCGGCGAGTCCGGCGCCGGCTTTCTGGCAGAAAGAGATTCCGCCGAAGGCAAGACCAGAAACGCGCTTGCCCTCCTTTACGTGGCCGTAATCCACAGCTTCGGCAATCGCCGACCAGAACACGGGTGCGTGCAGGTCGACCACAAACGACAGAATGATATAGAGCACAAAGGCGAGAACGATATCGCCGGGAGATACGGCAAAAAACATCAGTACGCTGATCAGGCCTACCAGCATCTGCGACCAGCTGAACAGCTTGATCTTACAGAAGCGCTTGGTGATCCAGGTGGAGGCGACCATGGACACGATGGAAGCAGCGATGCCGGCGCCGGTGAATTTGGAGGCGAGGGTTTCTGTGCCGCCGAGATAATAAATTGCGTAGTAGAAGGCCACACCGCCACGCAGGGCGTAGCCGATGGTGCCGAGTATGCAGGCGCCGGCCAGTACCAGCCACTGATCGTTCTGTAGCAACAGTTTCAGTTGTTGTCCCAGAGGCTGTCGATCAACGATGTGCTCTACCCGCTCGCGGGTGGTGAAGAAGCACAGCATCAGCAGGCCCACGCCGATCAGCGACATAAAGCCCATGGCCAGCTGGTAACCCTTGGCCGGGTTGCCGTCGCCCCACCACAGCGCCAGAGTCGGCACCGAGGTCACGATCACCACATTGGCAATCTTGGCGAAGAACATACGGTAGCCGTTGGCCGACAGACGTTCCTGCGGGTCGTTGGTCAGTACGCCGATGTAGGAGATATACGGGATGGCGACGCCAGTAAACATCAGGGTGGCAAACAGGTAGGTGACGTAGGCCCATACCAGCTTGGCGTTGTAGTCCAGATCCGGCGTAGTGAACAGCAGGAATACCGCAAACCCGTAGGGGATGGACAGGTACAGAAAATAGGGGCGGAAGCGGCCGTGGCGGCCCTTAAACTTGTCAGTGATCAGCCCCATCAGCGGATCGCTGAATGCATCAATCAAGCGGGCGGCGAGAAACAGGGTGCCAACGTGGACCGGCTTGAGGCCGAAAATGTCCGTGTAAAAGTACTGCATGAAATAAAACATGGCCGCGATCATCACATTCACGGCCATATCGCCGGCACCAAAGCCGGCCTTCTCGAATACAGACAACTTATTCGACTGCTGCATGGTTTATCTCTCTTATTTTCGCTTGCCGCTTTGCTGTCGCAGCGGAATTATTTTTTTGTGATACGGCGATATATATATTATTGTAGTATTAAAGTCAAAGCGGTTGCCGGGCCGTGTCCGCTTTAATCTGGATGGAAATAAGCGTACATTCCGGGATCTGCTTCCCGGAAATCTCGTCCGCTTCGCGGTACCCTGTGGCCGTCTGCGGCCCACCCTTCAGCCGCGTGACCTTGTCACTTTTAAAAGGATGTCGCTGAAAAAGCAACGGGTCCTGCGTTGGGTAGGTGGGCGTTAATCCGGGGCAAGTGATCTGGTCAGGTCACTTGGTGAGGAGATTGATGCTTTGACCTGTCCGTCAAATAAAGTGTCAGTCGGGTAAAAACCGGAAATGGTGGGTGCGCGTTCAGCGCACGCACAAGAGTATGAGTGCCGCATTCCACTCGCCAACAGGAGGTTTCGGGTGGTTCGTGTTTGTGGCACCAAATAAGGCATTAATTATGGTTAAGCAAGTCAGGGAAGGTCGACCGCGGAGTGTTCACGCGTGGGTGGCTTATGAGCTGGGTACCCGCATCGTGACCGGCTACTACACGCCCGGTGAATATATTCCGAACGAGGCAACCATTGGCGAAGAATTGAAAGTATCCCGCACTGCATTGCGTGAAGCGTTCAAAATTCTTACTGCCAAGGGCTTGATAGAATCCCGCCCCAAGCTTGGCACCCGGGTGCGCCCGCGGGAATTCTGGAATATGTTCGATTCCGAGGTGTTGCGCTGGTGTTTCGACTCCACCCCTTCCCCTGAATTTCTGCGCTCCCTGTTTGAGGTGCGCGAGATGATCGAGCCTACCTCTGCCGCCCTCGCGGCCAAACGTGCCACGGACGAGCAGATTGCGGCGGTCGAGGAAGCCTACCGGGCCATGGAAGCCGCGGAGCCGGGGACCGATCAGGTGATCCTGACCGATATCGAGTTCCATATGGCGATCCTGCGCGGTACCAACAATGAGTTTATGGTTTCCCTGGGGGAGTCCATCAAGACCGCACTAATGGGACTGTTTCGTATCAGCAGCTCCAAGGAATCCGCATACCAGGCTTCCCTGCCCGGCCATTACGCGGTGTTTCTGGGGATTCGCGATCGCGATCCGGAGCGTGCCCGCTTTGAGATGAAGTCCTTGCTGAGCAAGTCCTCCCGCAAGGCCCTTGATCACCTGGCGGAAGAAGAGCGTGGCAAGGTGGGTGAGGCGGTTTAATTTCCACCAGCTCCCGGGTGGTTTCCCTGCTGGGTTTTGAACGTAAAAGGGCTGCTCATTGAGCAGCCCTTTTTGTTTGTGTCGTTTGTAGGGCGCGTTACAGCGCTTTCACCGTCGGAATTTTGCGCTCCACCACGTTGAGTGGGTTACGCAGGGCGCGGCCGAAGGTAGTGGATTCGATTTCGAAACAATCACCGGCTTCAGGCTTAATACCGTCTCCGAAACTCAGGGTGGCGGTGCCGAAGAAGTGCACATGCACGTGGCCGGGACGACAGAAATTGTTGTATTTGAAGTGGTGATCTTCCAGGTTTTTGATGGTGTGGGACATATTGTCCTCGCCGCTCAGGAAATTCTTTTCCCAGATGACTTCGCCGTTGCGCCGGATGCGAGAGGTGCCCTCAATATGTGCTGGCAGTTCGCCAACTAATAATTCCGGGCCGAACGAGCAGTGGCGGAGTTTGGAGTGGGCGAGATACAGGTAATTCTGCCGCTCGGTGACGTGATCGGAGAGTTCGTTGCCGATGGCAAAGCCAATTCGGCGTGGATTGCCCTCAGTGTCATTGATATAGATACCGGCGATTTCCGGTTCTTCACCGGCGTCCAGGGCAAATGACGGGCTGGGGATTGCCTGTTCCGGGGCGATCACGCAGTCGCCGTCGCCCTTGTAGAACCACTCTGGTTGTACACCGGTTTCGCCGTTGACTGGCTTGCCGCCTTCGACACCCATTTTGAACATTTTCATGGTGTCGGTCATCTCTTCCACTTTACTGGTGGAGTTCTGTGCGTGCATCGCAGCGCGGGTGTCGGCACTACCCAGGTGGGTCAGGCCGGTGCCGGCGACCATCAACTGGGTGGGCTCTGGGTGGTCGATGGGCGCCAGCAGGCGGCCCTGGTCGATAATGTTTTGATAGTCGAGTCGCTGGTCTGAAAGCAGGGTACTGGCCAGGGTCTCTAGTGATGTGCCGGATTCCAGTGCGCGTTGTGCCAGCTGGTAAACGGTTTCAACGTCTTTCAGTTGCTCAATGGTGTTATTGTCGACCACGGCGCCCACTGCGCGTTGGCCGCTTTCGGTGCTGAACTGGATCAGTCTCATCGCTTTTTCTTCTCTATTAGCCTGCTGTTCTGGGATCACCGATACGTCTAAATCAAGAGGCCGGTGGGGGGATGCTTTGGTGCTGCGCCGGTCGCAAAATCTGTTGCTCAGGCGCTGGTCATTATTAATATCATACAATATGATGTATCTCAATGAGCGCACTTAAAAGGTGCCGCTCCCAGCTTTGTTGGCTGATTCGGGTGCAAAAACACCGTGGAGCTTGTCCCGAATTTTAATAAGTCATACAATAATAGTTATGAGAGAATAAATGGGGTTCAATAACAATGGCCAGTGATAAGAAAAAGACGGTTCTGCGGTCGGCCAACTGGTTTGGTACACGGGACAAGAACGGTTTCATGTACCGCAGCTGGATGAAAAATCAGGGTATTCCCGAGCACCACTTCGAAGGCAAGCCTGTCATCGGTATCTGTAATACCTGGTCGGAGCTGACCCCTTGTAACGCTCACTTTCGCAAAATTGCCGAGCACGTCAAGAAGGGCGTGATCGAAGCCGGCGGCGTGCCGGTGGAGTTCCCGGTATTTTCCAGTGGTGAATCCAACCTGCGCCCCACCGCCATGTTCACCCGTAACCTCGCCGCTATGGACACCGAGGAAGCCATTCGTGGCAATCCGATCGATGCTGTGGTGCTGCTGGTGGGCTGCGACAAAACCACCCCGGCTCTGCTGATGGGTGCTGCCAGCTGTAATCTGCCGACCATCGTGGTCACCGGTGGGCCGATGCTGAACGGCAAACACCAGGGCAAGGACGTGGGTTCCGGTACTTTGGTGTGGCAGGCCCACGAAGAGTACAAGGCCGGCAATATCTCCCTGCATGAATTCCTCAGTGCCGAAGCGAGTATGTCGCGCTCGGCCGGTACCTGTAACACTATGGGCACCGCGTCCACCATGGCCTGTATGGCGGAGTCCCTGGGTACGAGCCTGCCACACAACGCTGCGATTCCCGCGGTGGACTCCCGTCGCTATGTGCTGGCCCACCTCTCCGGGATGCGCATCGTCGACATGGTGCATGAGGATCTGACCCTGTCCAAGGTGCTGACAAGAGACGCATTCCTGAACGCCATTCGCACCAACGCGGCCATTGGCGGTTCCACCAATGCGGTCATTCACCTCAAGGCTATTGCTGGTCGTATGGGTGTTGACCTGGAGCTGGACGACTGGAAAGAAGGCCGCGGTGTCCCTACGCTGGTAAACCTGCAACCGTCTGGTAAGTACCTGATGGAAGAGTTTTACTACGCCGGTGGCTTGCCCGCAGTCCTGAAGCGCCTGGGTGAATCCGGTGTGTTGCAGAAAGACTGCCTGACCGTCAACGGCAAGACCATCTGGGAAAACGTGGAAGATGCTCCCTGCTACAACGACGATGTGATCCGTCCGCTGGACAATCCATTAGTAGAAAATGGTGGTATCTGTGTATTGCGCGGCAACCTGGCGCCTCGCGGCGCGGTACTGAAACCCTCTGCAGCGACGCCCGAATTGATGAATCACCGTGGACGCGCGGTGGTGTTTGAAGATTTCGAGCATTACAAGTCCCGCGTGGTGGATCCGGATCTGGATATCGATGAAACCTGCGTGATGGTTCTGAAAAACTGTGGGCCCAAGGGTTACCCGGGCATGGCAGAAGTGGGCAATATGGGCCTGCCGCCGAAAGTGTTGAAAAAGGGCATCAAGGATATGGTGCGTATTTCTGACGCGCGTATGAGTGGTACCGCCTTCGGTACGGTGGTATTGCACACCGCGCCGGAAGCCATGGAATTTGGTCCGTTGGCAGCGGTTCAGGACGGTGACATGATCCACCTGGACGCAGACAATGGCGTGCTGCATCTGGAAGTGTCGGACGAAGAAATCGCCGCGCGCCTGGAAAAGCTCAAGGCCAACCGGGTTATCGTCAGCACCAGTGGTTACGAAGCCATGTATCGCAACCATGTGATGCAGGCCGACGAAGGCTGTGACTTCGATTTTCTGGTGGGCTGCCGCGGCTCCGAGGTGCCACCGCACTCTCACTAAGACTGCCGCTGCATGCGCTGTGATGGCACAAAAGATTTTCTCCAGGTAATCCATCCGGTTTATCGCGTTTGACTCCTGGCGCCCTCAGGGCGCCTTTTTTCCCAAGCGTATGCGGACACACCTGTAGATTGGATTCTCCGAATCCTCGCCGGTCCCAAGAGAACAATAAAACGAGCGAATGATGACGCTGACCAATCAATATCCAAGCCTGAAAGGCAAAACCGTATTTGTTTCCGGCGGAGGCTCTGGCATCGGCGCCAGTCTGGTGGAATCCTTCTGTCAGCAGGGCGCCAAAGTGGCGTTCGTGGATATTCAGGAAGATGTCTCCGCGGCACTGGTGGACAGGCTCGGCGGCGTGCCGGGGAATGGTGAAGTCCGCTTTTATCCCTGTGACCTCACCGACATCGAGCGCCTGCAGTCACTTATTGCTCTGGCTGCATCTGAGTTGGGGGCGATTTCCGTGCTGATCAACAATGCTGCTAACGATACTCGCCATGATTTTCAGAACGTCAGTCCGGAACAGTGGGATAAGTGCCTGGCGGTCAATTTGCGCCACCATTTTTTCGCCGCCCAGGCGGTGTATCCGTACATGAAAGAGCTGGGTGCCGGCTCCATTATCAACCTGGGTTCCATGAGCTGGCACGCGGGACAGGGTGGGATGCCGGGTTACACCAGTTCCAAAGCGGCCATCGAGGGCCTGACCCGCGGGCTTGCCCGGGATATGGGTCCGGATCGCATCCGCGTGAACTGCCTGGTGCCCGGTTGGGTGATGACCGAAAAACAACTGAACGAGCGGGTAGACGAAGTCGCGCGCGAAGCCATCGACAAGGGGCAGAGTGTGAAAGACCCCTTGATGCCGGAAAGCATCAGTGCAATGGCACTGTTCCTCGCCTCGGACGATGCCAGCATGTGTACCGCGCAGAACTTTATCGTCGACGGCGGCTGGATCTAAAAAATGGTCTGTAGCTACTGCGTGGGTGCCAGGTGGTGCCCGGCGGTGCTCAGCATCCCCATGTACGAATTTGCACACTCCGGCGCTTCCGCTCCGGCGACCCGCTCGCTACGCCGTAACTCGATTTTTGCGGCGTATTGAGTGAGAAAAACATCTTAAGGAGAAATTGAATGACCATTACCGGAAAGCAATTGATCGCAGGCAACTGGACTGATGGCCGTGCAGGATCTTTTTACGGCGTAAACCCGGCCACCGGTGAAAATCTAGAGCCGGCAATTACCGCCGCCGATGAGTTTCAGGTAACCGAAGCGGTCAATGCGGCCAGCGCCTGCGCCACCGAATTTGCCAATCTGGCGCCGGCGAAGCGCGCGGAATTCCTGAACGCCTGTGCCGACGAAATCATGGCGCTGGGTGACGAACTGCTGGAGCGGGTATCCGCCGAGACCGGCTACCCGCGCGCCCGCGCCGAAGGCGAGCGCGGTCGTACCTGCGGCCAGTTGCGCCTGTTCGCAGACTGGATTCAACAGGGCGAATACCTGGATGCGCGTATCGACACTGCCTTGCCGGAGCGTCAGCCCCTGCCGCGCCCGGATCTGCGCTCCTTCAATCAGGCACTGGGGCCCGTTGCGGTCTTTGGTGCGAGCAATTTCCCGCTGGCCTTCTCCGTGGCTGGTGGGGACACCGCGGCAGCATTTGCCGCCGGTTGTCCGGTGATTGTAAAGGGACATAACTCTCATCCCGGCACCAGCGAGCTGGTCGCCCAGGCGATCGACAAGGCGGTAAAGAGCACCGGTATGCCCGCCGGCGTATTCTCCCTGATCATGGGTTCCGGCCGGCGCGTCGGTGCCGAACTGGTGAAAGCGCACGGTGTTAAGGCTGTCGGATTCACCGGTTCCCTGCAGGGTGGTATGGCGCTGTTCAATCTCGCCAACGCGCGTCCCGAGCCGATCCCGGTCTTTGCCGAAATGGGCAGCATCAATCCGGTAGTCCTGTTGCCGGAGGCGTTGAAAGAAAAAGCCGAAACCATCGCTGAAGGGTTTGTTGGTTCCCTGACTCTGGGTACCGGCCAATTCTGCGTAAACCCGGGCCTGGTACTCGCCGTGGAAGGTGAAGGGCTGGATCGCTTTATCGCCGCTACCTGCGAAGCCCTGTCCAACGTCGGCAGTGGTGTCATGCTGAACGAAAATACTCTGGCCGGATACCAGAGCGGTGTCGCCCGCCTGCGGGACCAGCAAGGTGTTGAGCAGGTCGGCTGTGGTGAACCCGCTGGCGACAGCAAGGGGTTCACCTGTCAGGCGGGCCTGCTGACTGTGGACGGCAAGAACTTCCTGGCCAACAAGGAACTGCAGGAAGAAGTCTTCGGTCCCATGTCACTGGTGGTGAAGTGCCGCAACCGCGAAGAGCTGCTGCAGGCCGTTGCTTCCCTGCAGGGGCAGCTCACCGGTACGCTGCAGTGCACCGAAGCCGAACTTGCCGGATACGGTGATTTGGTCGAGCTTTTGCGCCAGAAAGTGGGCCGCGTGGTGTGCAACAACTTCCCCACTGGCGTGGAAGTATGTCATTCAATGATGCATGGCGGCCCCTTCCCGGCAGCGACGGACGCGCGTTTCACCTCCGTCGGTACCATGTCCATTGCCCGTTTCGTGCGCCCGATCTGTTTCCAGAATTATCCGGAAGCCCTGCTGCCTGACGCATTGAAAAACAGCAACCCGCTGAATATTGCACGTCTCGTCAACGGTGAAAAAACCAGTGATGCAATCTGAATTGGTCATGCCCAGCGGTATTGAGACCTCCGAACTGGACGTTGGTCAACAACAGGGCAGCAGCAACCGGCCGCTGCAACTGGTTACGCTGGAAAACAGTTGCGGCACCCGGGTCACTCTATGTGACCTGGGTGCCAGCCTGTACTCGATCCACACAAGGGATCGCTACGGACACAGTGATAATATCCTGCTGACCTACGCGGATCCCCAGCATTGGCTGGAAAACAACTGGTATTTGGGGGTGACGGCCGGTCGCGTAGCCAATCGTATTGGCGGCGCGCAGTTTCAGCTGGGTGGGGCGACTTACCAACTGCCGGCAAACGATGGTGAAAACCATTTACACGGTGGCCCGCAGGGTTTACATACCAAGCGTTGGCAGGTTGTGCAGAGCGAATCCACCGCGCGTTTTCAGTCGGTCACTTTCCGTTGTGTCAGTGACGACGGCGAGGGCGGTTATCCGGGCAAGTTGGTTGTTGAGCTGACATATTGTCTGGACGAAAAGGATGCGCTGACGCTGGAATACCGCGCGGTATCCGATGCGGATACTCCGGTGGCCCTGACCAATCACTGTTACTGGAATCTGGCCGGGCGCGATGGAATCCTGGAACACGAGCTGGAAATCTACGCGGATCACCTGCTTCGATTGAATGAACAGCTGATTCCCACGGGTGAGTTACTCAAGGTTGACGATACACCAGTAGATTTTCGCAAGCGCAAAACGATCGGCCGCGATATCGAATGGTGGCCGGGCGGATACGATAATTTCTGGGTAGTGGATGAAACTGCAGAGAAAGTGCTGAAGCCGATTGCTTCTCTGGTGCATCCGGCCTCCGGTCGCTCGGTAAAAATTGTCTCCAGCGAAGCTGGAGTACAGTTTTATAGTGGCAATTTCCTGGATGGAAGCCGCAACCGCGATGGCGGTTCTCCCATGAATCAGTATGCGGGACTTTGCCTGGAGACCCACGGTTTCCCAGATGCGCCAAACCACAGCAATTTTCCTTCTGTGATTTTGCAGAAAAGTGAAGAGTACAGACAGACGACGATCTACCAGTTTTCTACGGAATAGTTATTCAACCTGTTTCGTAGTGAGAAATTTACTGCGAAGGGTTCGATCCGGTAACGGTACCCGGGACTGTCTGCGAGAGGGACCTCGCAGCTCAGCCCCCAAGAATAAATATAAACAATCCAAAGTGATGAGGAGTCCGATATGAAGATCTCTCAAATCCTGTCCAGCGCCTTCGCCATGGCCCTGTGTGCCAGCCAGGCAGTATCCGCAACCACCATCGGCTTTTCTCAAGTCGGCTCGGAAAGTGGCTGGCGCACCAGCTTCAGTGAGTCCGTCAAAGCGGAAGCCGAAAAGCGTGGTATTGAACTCAAGTTTTCCGATGCGCAGCAAAAGCAGGAAAATCAGATCAAGGCCGTGCGCAGCTTTATCGCCCAGGGCGTTGACGCCATCATGATCGCTCCGGTCGTGGAAACCGGCTGGAAGCCGGTGCTGCGGGAGGCCAAGCGCGCGCGTATTCCTGTGATCATTCTCGACCGCAATATCGACGTCAATAACGACGGCCTGTTCCTCACCCGCATTGCGTCTGACTTTGTTGAGGAAGGTCGTCGCGCTGCCCAGTGGCTGATGGATGAAACCCAGGGCAACTGCAGCATTCTCGAACTTCAGGGCACTGTCGGTGCCACTGCCGCCATAGACCGAATGAAGGGGTTTAACGAAGTCATTGCCGGCTATCCCGAAGCAAAAATCGTGCGCAGCCAAACCGGCGAATTTACCCGTACCAAGGGCAAAGAAGTGATGGAAGCCATGCTCAAGGCTGAAAGCGGCGGCAAGGACATCTGCGCACTCTGGTCTCATAACGATGAGATGGCCATCGGCGCCATCCAGGCCATCAAAGAAGCGGGGCTGAAGCCAGGTGAAGACATCCTGGTGGTGTCCGTGGACGGTGTTCCGGACTACTTCAAAGCCATGGCGGACGGCGATGCCAATGCCACCGTAGAGCTGAATCCACACCTGGGCGGCCCTGCGTTTGACGTGATCGAAGCTTACCTGAAAGGTGAGCGCAAACTGGAAAAACTGATTACCACGACTGGTGATCTGTTTACCCAGGAAACCGCTGCGGCGGAATACACCAAACGCGCAAAGAAATAGTCAGCGGGTGTGAGCCATGACCTTGTTGAGTCTGAGTAAAGTTGAAAAACGCTACCCGGGTGTAAAGGCGTTGGACGGCGTGGATTTCCAGTTGCGTGAAGGGGAAGTTCACGCGCTACTGGGGGAAAATGGAGCCGGCAAATCCACGCTGGTCAAAGTAATGACCGGCGCGCTGCAGGGTGACGGCGGCAGCATGACGTATCTCGGGCAGCCGCTGAAACTGAAAAGTACCGCCGACGCCCAGGCCGTGGGTATCAGCACCGTCTATCAGGAAGTGAACCTGCTGCCAAACCTGAGTGTCGCGCAGAACCTGTACCTGGGGCGTGAGCCGAAAAAGTTCGGACTGATCGACTGGAAGCGGATCAACCGGCAGTCCCGGGAGGTACTCGAGCGCTTCGAACTGGATATCGACGTGACCCGGCCGCTGGCGAGCTTCTCCGTAGCCGTGCAGCAGCTGATCGCCATCGCGCGCGGTGTGGATATGTCGGCGAAGGTGTTGGTACTGGACGAACCCACAGCGAGCCTCGACGCGGACGAATGTGAGCAGCTGTTTGGGGTGATGCGCGAGCTGAAAGCCAAGGGCATCGGTATCGTGTTTATCACCCACTTCCTGGATCAGGTCTATGCGGTGAGTGATCGCATTACCGTTCTGCGAAATGGCCAGCTGGTTGGTGAATTTGATGCGGCGACCTTGTCCCGCAGAGATCTGGTGGGGCATATGCTCGGCAAGGAGCTGCAGGCACAGACCCACGGTCGCGGTGAGCGGGAGGAAAAATCCCTCGCCGAGCCCCTGCTGGAACTGGAAGAAGTCGCAGTGCGGGGTTCCCTACAGCCAACTTCGCTGACGGTGCGACGGGGTGAAGCGGTGGGTCTGGCGGGCCTGCTCGGTTCTGGTCGTTCGGAAGTGTGTCGCACGGTGTTCGGCGTCGACAGGAAAACCGGCGGCAAACTCAAATTAAACAGTGCTGACCAGAGTTTCAGTCAGCCGGCAGAGGCCATTGCCCGGGGGTTGGCACTGTGCCCGGAAGATCGTAAAACCAGCGGTATCGTAGGCCCGCTGTCCATTCGGGAAAATATTGCACTCGCTCTACAGGCCCGTCGCGGCTGGTGGCGCCCGATGAACAGAGCGGAACAGCAACAACTGGCCGATCGCTTTATTCGGGAATTACAGATTGCGACGCCAGATGCGGAAAAGCCGATCGAACAATTGAGCGGTGGCAATCAGCAGAAAGTCATTCTCGCGCGCTGGCTCGCCACCAATCCGCAGCTGCTGGTACTGGACGAACCCACAAGGGGCGTCGACATCGGTGCGCATGCGGAAATTCTGAAGTTGATCAAGAAATTCTGTAGCGAGGGTATGTCTCTGCTGGTGACCTCGTCCGAACTGGACGAACTGGTTGCCTTCTCCGATCGCGTCGCGGTGATGCGCGACCGCCGCAAAGTGGCAGAGATCGAAGGCGATGACATCAGCGAGAGCAATATCATGCGTGCCATCGCTGAAGCCTGAACGAATCTGACGTTGTAGGAGCCTGCCTGCAGGCGAACCGGCACCCAGTGCCGACAACCTGTAAGGTTTGCCTGCAGGCAGGTTCCTACAAAAGCGAGTTACCAACGTGAATAATATGAACACTACCGTCGGCCAGGCCGCACCGCGGAAAAAAATAGAACTGCCGAATCTTTCCGGCCGCTATTTGTGGCCACTGCTGGGGCTTTTTTGCCTGCTGGCCATCAATCTGGTTCTGGCCCCGGAATTTTTCCATATCGAAATCCAGGATGGTCGCCTCTACGGTAGTCTGATCGATGTACTGAATCGCAGCGCGCCGGTGGCACTGCTGGCGATTGGTATGACTCTGGTAATTGCAACGGGCGGTATCGATCTGTCCGTGGGTGCCACCATGGCCATTGCTGGCGCCGTGTGCGCGAGCCTGATTGTTGCCGGAATCGATAATATTTTTCTGGTCATTGCCGCGGGCCTGGCAGCCGGACTGGTCGCCGGTGCGATCAACGGCGGACTGGTGAGCTACATGGGAATTCAGCCCATCGTCGCCACTCTGATCCTGATGGTGGCCGGGCGCGGTATTGCTCAGCTGATTAATTCCGGTCAGATCGTGACGTTCCAGAATCAGGCCTTCGCGTTTCTGGGTACTGGAACTTTTCTCGGTCTGCCGTTCCCCATTGTTCTGGTTCTTATTGTATTTGCCCTGGTTCAATTGCTGATGCGCAAAACCGCCCTGGGCCTGTTTGTGGAGAGTGTAGGCTGCAATGCGGGTGCCAGCTATTACCTGGGTATTAACCAGCGTGCGGTGAAGATGATGGTGTACTGCATCGCCGGTGTCTGTGCTGCCCTGGCCGGAATGATCGCGGCTGCAGATATTCAGGGCGCCGACGCCAACAACGCCGGTTTGTGGCTGGAACTGGATGCAATTCTCGCGGTAGTGATCGGCGGTGCCTCGCTAATGGGCGGACGCTTTTCTCTGGCGCTGTCTATTATCGGTGTACTGGTGATCCAGTGCCTGTCTACCACCATCATCATGAGTGGCCTGCCGGCCAAATTTAATCTGTTGATCAAAGCGGTAGTGGTCATTTCCGTACTGCTGCTGCAATCACCGCGTTTCCAGCAGCAGATGGCTGCATTGTTTTCAGCCATCGGCAAAAAGAACGTTGGGGAGGCGCAGCCATGATCGGTTCTATCGCAAATTCCAGGTTTACTTCGCTCTATGTGACCACGGCACTGTTTGTACTGTTGTTTCTGGTGGGCGCGGTTCAGTTTGAGGGTTTTGGCAGCACCCGGGTCGTCGCTAACCTGTTTTCCGACAATGCGTTTCTGGTGATTACTGCAATCGGTATGACCTTTGTGATCATCTCCGGTGGTATCGATCTTTCGGTGGGGGCGGTGATCGCGCTTACTGGTGTGGTGTGCGGCTTGCTGATCGGTGAACTGCAAATGCACCCGTTGATCGTATTTCCGCTGGTGCTGATCGGCGGAGGTTTGTTTGGTGCGTCCATGGGCGCGCTGATCCACTATTACAAACTGCAGCCGTTTATTGTCACTCTCGCCGGTATGTTTCTTGCTCGCGGCCTGGCGACCACCCTGAGCGAAGAGTCCATCCCGATTGATCACCCGTTTTACGATGCAGTGGCGGACTTCGGGCTGTCATTGCCCGGTGGCGCCTGGGTGGGTGCCTCCACTCTGATTCTGCTGGTAGTGTTGCTCGCTGCGATACTCCTGGCGCATTACAGTCGTCTCGGTGGATTTATCTATGCCCTCGGTGGCAGCGCCCAGTCTGCGCAATTGATGGGGGTTCCGGTCGCTCGCACGACCATCAGCATCTACGCTATCAGCGGCGTCCTGTCGGCTCTGGGTGGGATCGTCTATTCCTTCTATACCTTTTCAGGCTATTCACTGGCTGCGGTCGGAATGGAGCTGGATGCCATTGCCGCAGTGGTTATTGGTGGTACTCTGTTGAGCGGAGGTTCCGGTTATGTGGTGGGTACCCTGATTGGCGTGTTGATCATGGGTGTTATTCAGACGTACATCTCGTTTGATGGCACTCTCAACAGCTGGTGGACCAAGATCGTCATTGGCCTGTTATTGTTTGCCTTTATCGGCATGCAACGCTTGTTGACTCGGCGCCAGGCCAGCGCAGCGGCACACTAGGCGGTTGCTGCGCGCAATCATTATAAAAATTAACGCGATGCAGAAAATAAGAGGCTCATATGCTCGAAGTACAGCGCATAGATGCAATCGAAGTCGGCAATACCCTGGGCGAGGGTGTATTGTGGAACTCCACGGAACAGAGTGTCTGGTGGACTGATATTCATGAGTGCAAACTCTACCGGCTGACGTGGCCGGGGAGGGAGCTGGAGGTGTTCGACACCCCTGAGCGGCTGTGTGCGTTTGCATTTACCGACCGCGAAAACTGCATTGTTGCGGCATTTGAAAGCGGATTTGCCCTGTTTGATTACCGCCGCGGAAAAATTCTTTGGCAGAAAACCCTGCTGCAAAAGGGCAGTGGTCTGCGCTTTAATGATGGCAAGATCGACCGCCAGGGACGCTTCTGGGCCGGCACCATGGCGGAAGATGGCCGCGATAGCGCCGCCGGTATTCTCTACTGCCTGGAGCCAAACGGCATCGTCAGTGAGCAGGAAAAGAATATCCATATTTCCAACGGCTGTTGCTGGGATGTGAATTCCAGCCATTTCTACTTCGCGGATTCTCCTCGCCGCAGTATCTACCGCTACAAGTTCGATGCCCGTCGCGGTGATCTCAGCGAGCGCGAACTGTTTGCGCGCACCATGTTCGGTGTCTACCCGGACGGCGCCACCGTCGATGCCGACGGTTATCTGTGGTCCGCACAGTGGCGCGGTGCCAGGGTGCAGCGTTACGCTCCGGATGGCAATCTCGCTGGTGCCATCCCGGTGCCAGTCAGTCAGCCAACCTGCGTCACATTCGGTGGCCCGGACATGAACCTGATGTTCGTCACCACAGCGAAGGAATCGCTCAACGAGTGGACGCTCGATCGGGAGTGGCAAGCGGGCAACCTGTTCGTATTCCGGACGCCGTTCAAGGGAGTTATGGGATTCCGTTTCAACACCAGCCAGATACTGCAGCAAGAGGCGGTGGCAGAACTCGCCTGAAAGCGGATCAAATATAAAAAAATCCCCGCTCAGGATTGCTGGCCGGGGATTTTTTCGATCACAGAAGACCTGATATCGATACCTCAGCTGCGCTCGTTTTTGCCTCGCAGCAGGCGTACTCCGTAAATCCCCCCTGCTAGAGAATTTTCTCCGGCCTCAAACCTGAGATCGATGGTGCCCGTATCGGATTTTTCCAGTACTTCCACTGGTACCAGATAGTCCACATCGAAAAAATCATCGCCGCCACTGCCATCCAGTTCCACTTCCGCGATTTCTACGTCATTGGCGAGGATGCGGAAGTGGCGGCCGCTATCCAGACCGTAATAGGTAATACGCAGCCTGTGGGCTTCCTGCTCCGGATCCTTTAGCTGGTAGCTGAACCAGTCGCGGGTGTGGCGCCAGTGACGGCCAAGGTGAACACCTGCTTCGGTGTCACTGCCAGCAAAGAAGTGGTCGGCCTCCGGTTGCTGTTCTCCCGGTGCCACTTTGTCGATGGTCTGGCGGGCCAGGGCCATTCGCGCGCGATCTTCCGTTTCCCTTTGTTGCTGTTTTTCCGCCAGACCCTGTGGGGTGCTGTACGGCCAGTAAAGGGTGTAGCGGGATTCGTGCACGCGAAAAAACGGAATCAGCTCCAGATTGCGACCGGCCTGTGGATTCAGTTGTGGCAGTCCGGAGAAGGACGCGCTGGCTTGTAATGTTTGCATGTCTGCTAGCTGCAGACTGTCCGGTGCGGCCAGTCGCAACTCCAGGCCGGGCAGACGCTCGAGGTTGCCAAGGAAATCGCGGCTTTCACTTACAAATGTGGGCGTCAGCTCCTGTGGGCACATGGGGCCGCTGGCGATATGCCCCATGCGGCTGTTGTCGGCAAAATAATTGAGGTGTTCGCCGGCAAAGGGTTGGGTTTTTGCCGCCAGTACCACCGGGCCATAGGTCAGCGCGAAATAGTCGGATTGATCCGGCAGTTGTTCGGCTTCGATATGCATGGGCAAATGTACTTCCACGCGGTCGCCGTCTTGCCAGTGGCGTTCAATCGCCACGTAACTACCGGGTGTTTCCGTGACCGTTATTGGCTTTCCGTTAACGGCAATCGCAAGTTCACCTTCTTTGACCCAGGCTGGGTAGCGCAGTTGCAGGGTAAATTTACCGCTGCCGGTTAGGGTGATGGCGGTACTCTCGGTATCGGGAATATGGTTTTCCTGTTGCAGCTGGATTCCTTTTTGCTCCCAGTTGAGAGTGGAAGGAATAAACAGGTTCACATACAGCGCGTCGCCGCGATGGGCATAAATCATTTCGCCGTATTTACTGTGGTTTTCAATCCCGGAACCCACGCAGCACCACATGGCATCCTGTGGCTGTGAGTACATGCGGTAGTGGTTCGGGCGCATGGGCGTAAAGTACACCAGCCCACCGGTATCCGGATTCTGAGATGACAGAATGTGATTGTAGATAGCCCGTTCGTAGTAGCGGACATAGCGGGTTTGCGGTTCGCTCAGGTACAACATCCGTGTAAGTTTCAACATGTTGTAGGTATTGCAGGTTTCCGGCCCCTCCACGTCCTCGACCATGGGGGTAAAGTCGTCGGTGGGGTGAAAGTGTTCGCGCACACTGTTGCCGCCGATGGCGACGGTGCGGTGTTCCACGACTTCATTCCAGAAATATGCCGCGGCCGCCTGCCAGCTTTTATCCCCGGCCAGATCGCCAACCCGTTTATAGCCGATCACTTTCGGAATCTGGGTGTTGGCGTGCAGACCGGTCAGCTTGTCCTGATGCTGCTCCAGTGGAGTCAGGATTTCCCGGTGGGAAAGACGCCGGGCAATTTCCAGGTATTTTTTGTCGCCGGTAATGTCGGCCACATCCGCATAGACTTCATTCAGTCCGCCATGCTCACTTTTCAGGATAAGCTGTACCTGTTCGTCGGTAAGGTTGGCGATCAGCTTCGCGCTCCAGTCGGATAGGGCGATAAGCATGGTCAGTGCATGCTGGCTATCCGCATAAATATAAGCGTCGCGCAGACCGGCGTAGACCTTGTGGATATTGTAGAGGGGTACCCATTTTTCGTTGAGGGTAAACAGGTCTGAACGGATATTCCCTGCGGCCAGCTCATCCCACATGGCTTTGCCACCGGGCACGCCACTCAGGTAACCATTTCCGTTTTTATCCTGTGCGCGCTTCAGCTCATCGAGCATGTAGTCGAGGCGCTGCTTGACCTGTTCATTACTTGTAGCCGCCCAGGCGAGAGAAAGAGCGGTTATGTAGTGGCCACCGATATGCCCATCGAGACCGGTGTTTTCCCAGTTGCCATAATTGTCCGCCTTCGGCGCCAGCCCCGCTTCTTTCAGGTAGGGCGCCAGCAGGCGGTCCGGATCCATGGCCAGAATATATTCGATGTTTTTATCCTGGGCGTGTTTGAAGGGGCTTTCCAGCAGACGTACCTGATCGAGAGGGAAGGGCGCCATTTCTACGGGCACTTTACTTTTTTCGGAACACCCTGCGATTGCAATTGAGCTCAAAGCCAGGCTCAGGAGTAGTTTTTTCATCGCTGTCTCGTTGTTTTGAATTTATTGTTGTGGATGATTTTGGGGTTCTGTGGTCTTGAGGTGCTTCGTAGATATATTTGTGGCGGTAGCAGTGCCTTCATTTTTGATTTTCGAACTACGTAGCTAATCATGCTAACGAAGTAAGTAGGTTTATCGTGAAGGCCGAGCGCTGGGTGGAGGTTTTTGAAAGCGTCGGCGACAGGGACGTCGCCGACGCAGCGTACAGGGATATATTCACAGCGGTTTCAAAAACCTCCACCCAGTGCTCGGCCGCCACTCAAGGGGACCAACGCCCGCCTGTGGCTATTGGAGCTATTTAGTTTTGTACCCTTTGTAAGAATCCAGCTGCAAAGGGTCCACCACAGGCCAAAGCCCCTCATCCCACTCAAGATCCATGATCTTCAACTTCTGTAACCCGTTATCCGCAGACTCGTAAGCATGCAGAACGAGGTAATCCTTCCCGTCGAAGGTGTAGGCACTGTTGTGCCCCAGCCCCGGCCAGGCCTTGTTGCCGGAGATCAGCGGGGTACCGCCGCCGTGCGCCATATCCACACCGTCTTTGTCCACATAGGGACCGGTTACGGATTTTGAGCGCCCCACCGCCAAGCGGTAAGTGCTGTCATCGCCCTTGCAGCAGAGACCGCGGGAAATAAACAGGTAGTAATAACCGTTCTTCGCAAAGATAAACGGTGCCTCCAGTTCCTCGGATCCCGCCTTATCCACAGGCTGGTATTGTTGGCGGTTGCCGCGGGCGATGGTATGCCACTCCTGGGGCTCCGCCAGCTTCGTCAGGGATGGGGCCAGCTTTACCAGCTTCAGTCCCTCCCAGAAAGAACCAAAGCTCATCCAGGGCGTACCCTGCTGGTCAAAAATGATCGCCGGATCAATCGCATTCCAGTGATCCCGGTGGGGAATCGACTGCACCACAATGCCCTGGTCATGCCAGCCGTATTCGGGAGCGTGTGGATCCAGGGTTTCGGAAACCGTCACACCGATGGCGGAGGTGTTTTTGCCGAATGCCGAAACCGAGTAGTAGAGATAGAAGCGCCCATCGTGCTCAATAACATCCGGCGCCCAAAGGTGGCCATTGAAGCTCGGAGAAACCGTTTTCGCCCACACTGGCTCAGCGGAGAAGGCGCGATCAGCGTACTGCCACTGGCGCATATCCCGTGAACTGTAGATAGTGATCCCGGGGCCTGTACTGAACAGGTAGTAGGTATCCCCTTCTTTGGCCATGACCGGATCGTGTACATCGATCTGGCGCGGAGGTTGGGCATCGCTGTCGGCGCAGGCGCTGAGAGGGAGAGTGAGGCAGGCGGCGAGCAGGGCCGCAGGGCGCCAGAAGGCGACGGGAAGCGGAAACATAACGGCTTCTCTGTTATAGGTCTTTTTGGTGTTCTCTCATTCTTACAAGCCCGGATGCACTGTTGTCAAAACCTCTGCCAAAACGGTGCCGATCAGGGTTGTTAGGCTATTGGTAGTATAATAATATTGTTTGCAGTGCGGCAACCGCACCCGGGAATGTATACCCTGGGGCTGAGTCGCGAATAAGACAAGATTAAAAACGATAACGAAGCGATGATCTCCCGAACCCTGTACCGAAGGGCACTCGGCTACGCCTGTATCTGGCTGTTGACCTGTGCCCAGGCTGCATTGGCCGCGTCGACCAGTGTCCCGCTGGATTACCCCAAGCCCCTGGTCGCCCAGCGGGCGGACCCGTGGATGCTGCGTTATCAGGACCGCTACTTTTTCGTTGCCACTGCACCGGAATACGACCGCATCGAATTACGTAGTGCCGATATCATTACCGAAATCGCCAACGCCATTCCCAGCGTAATCTGGCGCAAACATCCCAGTGGCCCGATGAGCGCCCATATCTGGGCGCCGGAGCTGCACCGGATCGACGGCGCCTGGTATATCTACTTTGCCGCCGGCGAGGCGGAGAACCCGTGGAAAATTCGTATGTACGCCCTGCGCAATGCCAGCACTGATCCGCGCAATGGCGAGTGGCAGGAGATGGGGCGCATCGCCACCCCGGTTGATACCTTCTCACTGGATGCCACCAGCTTCAGCCACAACGGCAAACGCTACCTGGTGTGGGCCCAGTACGACGAAGAGAATGTGCGCGGCTCATCCCTGCTGATGGCCGAGATGGCATCGCCGGTTGAAATCCGGGAACCGGTGATCACCCTGTCCGACCCTACCTTTGACTGGGAGCGGATAGGCCACAAGGTCAACGAAGGTCCCGCGGTGCTGAAAAAGCACGACCGTATTTTTATCACCTACTCTGCCAGTGCTACCGACGCGAATTACGCGATGGGGTTACTTTGGGCCGACCAGAGCGCAGATCTGATGGATCCTGCAAGCTGGCAAAAGTCACCCGAGCCGGTGTTTTTTACCAACGCGGAAGAAAAACGTTTCGGTCCCGGACACAGCAGCTTTACCCTGGCGGAAGATGGTAAAACCGACCTGCTGGTATACCACGCGCGGGATTACCGCGAGATCAAAGGCAACCCGTTGATGGATACCAATCGCGCGACCCGCGTGCGAGTGTTGCATTGGGACCACAGTGGCATGCCGGATTTCCGCCAGCACAGTCCGGACTAAACACTTGTTTCGAATTGAAAATATAAAAATAGAAGTGAGAGACTATGAAGAACAAAATTTTCGCGGCTATTGCCGCAACCGGGTTTGCCACCACCGCAGTGATCACCCATGCCGCTAACCCGGCCATCACAGACGTTCTCACCGCCGATCCCGCGGCCATGGTACACGATGGTACCGTGTACCTGTACACCGGCCACGACGAAGCCAAAGATAATAAGGGCTTCTACGAAATGCATAAATGGCTGGTATTTTCTTCCACCGATATGGTGAATTGGAAAAATGAAGGCTCACCACTGGCGGTAAAGGATTTCAAATGGGCCCGTGGCGATGCCTGGGCCAGTCACGTGGTGGAAAAAGATGGGAAGTTCTATTTCTACACCACTGTGCGCCACGATGAAACGAAGCCCGGGTTTGCCATCGGCGTTGCCGTTTCTGACAGCCCTACCGGACCATTCAAGGATGCCCTGGGCAAGGCCCTGATCAGCAACGACATGACCACCGATACCAAGATTGACTGGGACGATCTGGATCCGGCGGCATTTATCGATGACAACGGTGAGGCTTATCTGTTCTTTGGCAACACCAAGCCGCGCTGGGCCAAGCTCAAAGACAATATGATTGAACTGGATGGGCCCATCCACAGCCTGGATCTGCCGAACTTTACCGAGGCGCTCTATGCCCACAAGCATGGTGATTACTACTACCTGACTTACGCTATGGGATTCCCGGAAAAAATCGGCTACGCCATGAGCAAATCCATCGAAGGTCCCTGGGAATACAAGGGCATCCTCAATGAGCTGGCGGGTAATTCCAACACCAACCACCAGTCCATCATTGACTACAAGGACCGCTCGTTCTTTATTTATCACAATGGTGGTACGCCGGAGGGGGGCAGTTTCCGTCGCTCCGTATGTATCGATGACCTTTACTACAACGAAGACGGCACTATCAAACGAATCGTGATGACTTCCGAAGGTGTGGACCCGGTCAAATAATCGGCCCGTAATGTAGGAGCCTGCTTGCAGGCGATTAGCGGGTTTCTACGAGCCCGCCGATTCGCCTGCAAGCAGGCTCCTACAACAACAGAAACGACGGTGTTACTGAAAAATAATTTATAACCAGACACTACTGCGATGAAAAAATACCTGATACCGGTATTGATGCTGACTTATCTGTTGGTCATCAGTGCCTGTGAGCACAACACCCGCTACAGTCTGCAGAGTCCCGACGGCAGTCTGAAGGTGATTTTTTCCCTCACTGAAACCGGTGAGGTCCGCTATGCGGTGAGCCGCAATCAGGTAACGGTTCTGAATAATTCCAAACTGGGTATCGTGCTGGATGATCGCGATCTGAGTGAAAAGCTCGAACTGCTTTCCGCCACAAAGCCGACACTGGTGCATAGCGAATACGAATTGCGTCAGGGCAAGCGCCGTCACAATACCTACACCGCCATGGAACAGGTTTTTCACTTGCAGAACCTTGTCGGCCAGAAACTGGATATCGCCTTTCGCGTCTCCAATGACGGCGTTGCGTTCCAGTACCATCTGCCGGGCGAGTCTGTGGATATTAAAACTGTCCGCGCCGAAACCACCAGCTTTGCGTTTACCGATCGTGCCAGGGCCTGGCTGCAGCCGGTGGCTGTGGCCCAGACCGGATGGATGAATACCAATCCGTCCTATGAAGAGCACTACATCATGGATGTGCCGGTTACTGAGGTGAACGTCAGTGAGGCAGGTTGGGTTTTTCCGTCGCTGTTCAAGACCGATGGCGGCTGGGCTCTCATTACCGAGGCAGGTATGGATGGCCGTTATCATGCCTCGCGCCTGCAGGGCGAATCCCGTGCAGGAGAATTCCGTATTGGCTACCCGATGGACGCCGAGCGCTATACGGACGGTGCCTTGATGGGGCAGTCGCAGCTGCCGTTCAAATCGCCCTGGCGAATTATTGCGATTGGCGAGCTGGCTACCATTGCTGAGTCCAGCCTCGGCACCGACCTGGCTGCTCCCGCGATTGCGCCAATGGACTGGGTTAAACCGGGTACCGCGAGCTGGAGCTGGGCGCTGCTTAAGGATGAGTCGGTGAACTACGACACCCAGCTGCAGTTTATCGATTACGCCGCGGCCATGGGGTGGCGTTATGTGCTGGTGGATGTGAACTGGGATCAGAACATCGGCTACGAAAAAATGGCCGAGCTTGCCGGTTACGCGGCGGAGAAAAATGTTGGCCTGTTACTGTGGTACAACTCTTCCGGTCCCTGGAACAAAACCGAATACACCCCGAAAAGCCAGTTGCTGACCCGCGAACAGCGCCGTACGGAATTCGCCCGTCTGCAGCAGATGGGTATAGCCGGCATCAAGGTGGATTTCTTCGCCGGTGATGGTGTGTCCATGGTGGACTATTACCGCCAGATTCTCACCGACGCCGCCGAGTTTGAGCTGCTGGTCAATTTTCACGGCGCTACCCTGCCGCGGGGACTGCACCGCACCTTTCCGAATTTTATGACCGCGGAAGCGGTGCACGGTTTTGAAATGATCACCTTCATGCAGAACTCTGCAGACAGGGCCGCCGCGCATATGGCGATGCTGCCGTTTACCCGCAACGCGTTTGATCCGATGGATTTTACCCCCACGGTATTTTCCGAAATCCCCAATATCGAACGTCGTACCAGTAACGGATTTGAACTGGCGCTGCCGGTATTGTTTTTGTCCGGGATACAGCATGTTGCCGAAACCGATACGGGCATGATGGAGGTGGCGCCGTTCGTGCGGGAGTATCTGCGTGATATTCCCGCGGTATGGGAGGAAAGCCGCCTGCTGGATGGCTTCCCTGGCAAGTTTGCCGTGATTGCCCGTCGCAGTGGCGCCAGCTGGTATGTTTCGGGAATCAATGCGCAAACCGAAGAAAAAACCGTGCAGCTGGACTTGTCGTTTATGGGGCCGCGTCTGGGCAGCCTGATTACCGACGGCGACGATACGCGGACACTGGTTCGCCGGGATATTGAAAGCGGTATTGAAGTAAACCTGGGGATCAAGGGTAACGGTGGATTTACGATGGTTTTCCCCGCAGATCCCCTGGCAAAAAATTAGAGAGAGATGAGGTTACAGGATGAATATCAATAAGAAATCGTGGTTTACCCCCAGAGGCATTTTTGCCGGAGTGGCACTGGCGAGTCTTACGGCCTGCCAGCCTTCTGTCGACAAGGCAGCCGTTGATAAGACCGGGGAAAAAGCTGTATCCAACTCAGTGTCAATGCCGTTCGCTCAGCCGGAAAAAATTCTGGGCCCTGAGGGGACCTTTGCCAACCCGTTATTCGCTAACGGCGCGGACCCCTGGCTGGAATACTGGGATGGCAATTATTACCTCACCACGACTACCTGGACTTCCCAGCTGGTAATGCGCAAATCACCAACCCTGGATGGCCTCGCCACCGCCGCACCCATCAATATCTGGTCCGATACCGATCCCGCGCGCTGCTGTAATTTCTGGGCGTTTGAATTCCACCGCCTGAACGGCCCGAACGGCGGGCGCTGGTATCTGATGTACACCTCCGGCCAACACGGAACCCTGGACCACCAGCACCTGTCGGTGCTGGAAAGTGTCGGCGACGACCCCATGGGGCCGTACGTTTACAAAGGCTCGCCGATGCCGGATAGCTGGAATATTGACGGTACCTACCTTGAACACAACGGCCAGTTGTATCTGCTGTGGTCCGAGTGGGTGGGTGACGAGCAGCTGAACTGGATTTCCAAAATGACCAACCCCTGGTCCATTGAAGGACCGCGTGTGGTCATCACCCGCCCGGAGGCCGAGTGGGAGCAGAGTGGTCGCAAGGTGAACGAAGGTGCAGAGATCCTGAAGAAGGATGGCCGCACTTTCATGATCTATTCCGCCAGTTTTTGCGACACGCCGGATTACAAGCTGGCGATGAAAGAACTGACCGGTGACGATCCGATGAACCCCGAGCACTGGACCAAATATCCGGAACCGGTATTCCAACGCGGCAACGGTGTGTTTGGTCCGGGTCACAACGGCTTCTTCACCTCGCCGGACGGCAGCGAGGACTGGCTCGTGTATCACGGTAATTCCAAAGAAACCGATGGCTGCAGCGCAACCCGCTCGGTGCGCGCGCAGAAATTTACCTGGAATGACGACGGCACACCAAACTTCGGTGAGCCGGTTCCGGAAGGTGAATTCCAGAAATTGCCCTCCGGTGAAAACGGCCCGATCACCACCAAGGTGCAGGGTGCGCGCTGGAAACTGGCGAATGCGGTGAACGATCAATGCCTGAGTGGAGCGGGCACGGGGGCATGTGCATCCAGCGACAGCGAATGGGTACTGGATAATACCGGCGACGGGGCCTACCGCCTTGCCAATGCCGCCAGTGGCAACTTCCTCAATCAGAGCGGTGAACTGGCCCCCTGGACCAATACCCAAGCGCAGCGCTGGACCCTGAAGCAGAATGAAAACGGTTGGGTTCAGCTGCTCAATCGCGATACCGGCCAGCCTCTGACCGCACAGGATTGCAACGGTGAAGGCTGTGAACAGTGGTCCCTGCAAACCGCAGAAACCGTGGCCATTACCAGCGTACAAAGTGGTCGTGTACTGCAGACCGCTGCCTGCGCTACGGGTGCGGATATCAGCCAGGCAGCCTGGAGTGGTGCTTCCTGCCAGCGCTGGAGTATCACCCCCGCGGATGAAGGGTTCGTCAAAATCCAGACTGGCGACCAGTGCATGACCATCGCCGACAATGCGGTAGTTCCCGGTGCGCCGGCGGTTCTGGGTAGCTGTGAAGGCACCAGTAGCCAGTGGCTGCTGCAACCGCTGGCGGATGGCAGCCTGCAGATCAAGAATCGCGAAAGCAGACACAACCTGGATCTGGCCCACTGCGGTCTGGCCGAGGGCAATACCTTTGCCCAGGCGCCTGCCGCAGATAACGACTGCCAGAAATTCCAGCTGCGCGAGGTGCCGATGCAAGGGCGAGGCTCCGCTCTTGGTCAGTAATTTGTTAGTGAGTGTGTGATCGATTTTTATCGGGCTTGGGTGGCTGCAGCAATGTAGACCACCCTTTTTTTATTTTTCGAACGTCATAGGTATAACAATAACGGAGAGAAAACATGAAGTTGAAACGCTACCTTGCCACCCTGGCAATCGGTTTGTCGACAACCACCGTGATTGCACAAGACATCCCCCGTATTACCATCGACAGCACCCAACCGGGTGCCACCATTCACCGCGATATCTATGGACAGTTTGCCGAACATTTGGGGCGCGGGATATACGAGGGGGTCTGGGTAGGTAAAGACTCGGAAATCGAAAATATCAACGGCTTCCGTACCGATGTGATCGAGGCGCTGCGGGATATCAATGTGCCGCTGGTGCGTTGGCCGGGCGGCTGTTTCGCCGATGAATATCGCTGGCGCGATGGTATCGGCCCGCGTGACCAGCGTCCGGTACGGGTGAATACGCACTGGGGCGGTGTGGAAGAAGACAATGCCTTCGGCACCCACGAATTTTTCGAGCTGGTGGAACTGATCGGTGCGGAAGCCTATGTGAATGGCAACCTGGGTACCGGTAATCCGCGCGAGATGGCCGAGTGGCTGGAATACATGACCGGTACCAGTAACTCCGAGGTGGTGGAAGAACGTCGTAAAAACGGCCGCGATGAGCCGTGGAAAATTGCCTATTTCGGTGTGGGTAACGAGGCCTGGGGCTGCGGCGGACATATGCGACCGGCTTACTATGCGGACCTGTACAACCATTTCGCCACTTTCCTGAAAACACCCCGTGGCAGTGAGCCGAAATATGTTGCGAGCGGCGGTCACACTACCGATACCTCCTGGACCGATACCCTGAGCAAGAATGTTCAGCGTCAGATGGACGGAATCAGTTTCCATTACTACACCTTGCCCACGGGTGATTGGGACGATAAAGGTGAGTCTACGGGCTTTGCGGAAAGTGAGTGGTTCGCCACCCTGCGGCAGACCCTCCGCATAGACGAATTCATCCGTCTGAACAAAAAGGTGCTGGATAAGAATGATCCGGAGAAAAAGCTTGGTTTTTACGTGGATGAGTGGGGCACCTGGTATAACCCGGAAGAGGGGCGTGACCCCGGCTTCCTCTATCAGCAGAACACGCTGCGGGATGCAGTGGTTGCCGCGTCGAATTTCAACGTGTTCCACGAGCATGCGGACCGGGTACACATGACCAATATCGCGCAGATGGTGAATGTACTGCAGGCGATGATCCTGACTGACAAGGAAAAAATGGTGCTGACCCCGACCTACCATGTGTACGATCTTTACCAGGTATTTCAGGATGCGACGGCACTCCCATTCGAAATCGAGAATCCGAGCAGCTATCGCATGGGCGACCAGTCGCTGCCGGGGATCAGTGCATCCGCTGCTCGCGGCAAGGATGGCCAGGTGTATCTTTCACTGGTGAATCTGGACCCCAACCGGCCGCAAACGGTTGCCGTGGACGTCAAAGGGCTGGAAGTGACTGCTGCCAGTGGCCGCTTGATTACTGCCAGCACCATGGATGCGCACAATACCTTCAGTGCGCCGGAGCAGATCGTCCCAGGGAAATATAACGCGGAGGTGCAAGGTAGCGGTGCATTGCAGCTGGAGATGCCGGCGAAATCGGTACTGGTTGTGGCATTGAAAGACTGAGCAGATTAATTTGCTCCACGCAAAACTAAAAGGCCCCGGGAGTTACACTCCGGGGCCTTTTTAGTGATGCGGCCGAAGGGCAGGTGTTCAGAAGGCCTTGTTCCAGCTCAGGGTCAAGCTGCGGCCGCGTCCGGCAAAGTAGGTGCTGTCATTCACGTAGGTGAGGGTCTGTGAGTAGTAGGTGATGTACGACTCGTTCAGCAGGTTTTCCACACCCAGGGTAAATACTCCCAGTTCCCGACTGCGATAGGTTGCCACCGCGTCCACCAGCTGGTAACCGTCGAAGTTATGCTGTGGCAGGCCACCGTCAAAATCGCGATCCAGCAGAGAGGAATACTGCAGTCTTCCCTGTACCTGTTCCGTCAGGGCGCCGGCGATATACAGGTTTACCCGATCCGGAGCGATGTTGCGTCCGTCCAGGTCCTTGTCCAGGCGGCCGTCGCTGTCACTGTCGAAGCGGCCTTCTAGCTGGCTGTAGGCAACACCTGCCCGCAGGCCGGAGGCAAACTGGTAGCTGGCGGTCAGCTCCAGGCCCTCGATCTCGGTCTTCTGGCGAGTGATTTGACCCACGCCGTTTACCACAAGAATACGTGAGCCGAAGTCAGAGTCAGACCAGAAATAGCTGCCGGCAATTTCCAGACCACCATTTTTGTAATTGGCGCCGATTTCGGTGTTGTCCGCAATTACCGGCTGCAGGTCGACGAGGTCCGCCACCGTCTGATCCGGGCTGTTTACGCCGCGCAGAATCAGTCCCGCATCGGGCATGGTGAAGCCTTCGGCGAAGGAAGCAAACAGGGTCAGGTTTCCGCTGATGTCATACACGACACCGGCGTTGCCCAGTACCTCGCTGAAATCCGGTGCATCGCCTTCTACAAAGGTGTTATTGGCGCCGGCCACGGTGGTAAAGCTGGGAACTTTCAGGGTGACGTTTTCAGCGCGACCGCCGGCGGACAGGCGCAGGCGGTCTGACATCAGGCTCTGTTCCAGCTGTACAAAAGGCGCCCAGCCCTGGTACACCATGTTGGGTACCCACAAACGGTCGGTTTGGGCCAGTTCCTGATAGGTATTGTCGCGCAGATAGTCGATACCGGTGACCAGTTGCAGACCGTCCCAGAAGGTGTTGTCGCGAATAAATGTCAGCTTGGCACCGGCCTTTTCCGAGGCCAGGGCAGACTGGTCGAATAGGGCACCGACCGGGGCGATGTCAGGATCCTGGAACGCGGCAAAAGTACCGCCGCCGTAGAGGGCGTAAAAATCGTAGTAGTAGGTTTGCGCGCTCAGTTCACCGCCGAGCAGGTCCCGGTTGGTATAGCTCAGGGTAAGGTTAAGGGCTTCGTTTTCTGTGGGATCGCCTTCGCCGCGACCTTTTTCGGAGGTAGAGGGTATCCCCTGTGCCATATCACCGGCGACAACCCGGTAGTCGCCATCCCCCGCAAGGTTGAAGTAATTGGCGGAGACTTCGAGGCGCTGTGCACTGTCCAGGTCGTAGCCGAATTTGCTGAAAAGGTTCCAGCTCTGGCTATCCATAAAGTCACCCTGAACGGGGTCGACGGCGATCATTTCGCCGTCGGCATCGTAATAAATATCCTGTGCGTCGTAGGCGATTCCCGTGACGAAATCACTCTGGCCGAATTTTTTACCTACCAGGCCTGACAACTTGTAGTGGTTGCCACTGTCACGCAGGGAGTCCGTGGAAAGCGACGTATTCACTTTGCGCAGCCATTCGCCGGTTTCCGGCGCGCCCGTGGTGACGTAGTTGATGACGCCACCAGTGGCGCCCACGCCCTGAATGGCATTGGCCCCGTAAATGACTTCCACCCGCTCGATGAAATCTGGATCGATAGTAAAGGCACTGCGCTCACCGTTGCGCAGAGGTGTGGATTGCGGCACACCGTCGGCCATATACAGGGGCGCGCGCCCGCGCAGGGTTACGCCGTTGCTGGTCATTTTCTGGTGGGCGGGGGTGAGGCTGGGGACGGTAAAGCTGAGGCCGTCCAGCAGACTGCTACTCATGGCCAGCTGTTGGTCCAGCGCCTCGCGGTCCAGAACTTTGACGGTATTGGGAATGGCACTGATCGGTTTGTTACTGCGACTCGCGGTGACGGTAACGGTTTCGATAGTTTCCGCGGCCAGGCTCGAACCGGACGCGCACAGGCCACAGATTGCGGCAGCCAGCATGTTTTTATAGACGGAAGTCATTCCTTGTCTCCTGGTAGAACGAGTCGAGTGTTTCCCAAATTCGTTCGCTATGGGAATTAATTTTGGATGCGAATAATATAGATTCTCAGTATCGATCTCAACTCAATGTCTCTGACAGGTGCGGGGCGAGAGCGACAGCGAGGGCTGGATTGTTAGAGGTTGGTTCGGGAAACAGAGGGTACTGCGATGGTCTGCCGGAGGGGGAGCGGCCGCGCGGGGTGATGGTAGTGGTGTGGAAGAGGGATTCTCGGTAGGGGGCGCGGCGTTCGTGAGAGAGCGGACGCCGCTGGCGTTCACCAGTTTTTATGTACCCCGATCCTGATTTCAAACCCATCGACTTCCGAGGTGTCGATATTGTTGATGTAATCGATGATGCCGAACACGCCCAGGTTATTGTCGAAGTCCGCGGTTAACCCGATACCAGTTTCAAGTACCGCCTGGCCGCGTTTGGTGTAAATGGGGGTGGTATTGAACAGGACTTCATCGGTGCCGTGGTCTTCGTACCAGATATTGGCCTTGAAATAGGGGCGCCAGAGCTGGGTACCACGGGGGAAGTCCCCCACAAAGCGCCCGCCAACTCTCGCTGTCAGCGCGCTGACGTTATCAAAGCGAATACGGGAAAAAAGATCCCTGGTGGAGTCGATGTTCTGGTACTGCCAGATCAGCTGCCCCTGGGGCTCGAGGCTCCAGGTGTCATCCAGTGGGATGGGGCCGCCCACTTCCATGGATGCGAGCACCTCGGTGCCATCGATGTCAGCCCCGATCCCGCGATAGGAGCGGCTTTCTCCATCGAAAGCCGAGAGTAACAGCACACTGTCAAAATAAGCGCCACCGGGCCAGTGATGGGTCCAATAGCCGCCCAGGCTGTACTGGTCCAGCTCCACCTTGCCGGTGGCCTGGTTTTCTTCGCCGAGGGCAAAACCGCGCACATCACCGGTGGCGCCGCTGCGCCCGAGCATCAGGCCAAAAATATCCCGCTGGCCCTGAGGGCCGCCCTGATCATATACCGGCAGCCCGACCTGGATACCCCACGAAGTACCGTCGAAATCGGGAGACACAGTGCCGCCCTGAAGCTGTTGCAGGTTATTGCCGAATGCCCTGACCCACACTGTGGTCAGATACTCGGTCTCGCTGCGGCGGGACCAGGCCTGTTCGCCTTCGCGTTCGTGAAAGGTACCCAGTGTCTCGCGTCCAAGCGCACGGCTGATACCGGGGATGGCGACATGCACCGATACTTCGGGCCGATAGATCGGCACTATGTTGCCGCCAGAACCGCTGCCGCCACCACTACTGGACGAGCTTGAAGAACTACTGGAGCTACTGCCGCCAGAACTGGACGAACTACTGCTGGATGAACTGCTGCTGGACGTGCTGCCTCCCGAAGAGCTGGAGGAACTGGATGAGCTGCTTGAGCTGCTGCCTCCCGAACTGGAGCTTGAACTGGAACTTGAGCTCGAGCTCGAGCTCGAGCTCGAGCTGGAACTTGAACTGGTATCGTGCGAGCGCAGATACCAATTGTTTTCCGTGCCCGGCGAGACGCCTCCGCGAAACAACAGATATTCGTAGGGGCCGGCCGCCACAATATTGCCGAGGGTGAACGCACTGGAAGTACTGACACCGTCGATGACTTCGTCCACCAATATGCCGTCTGCAGTGGTCAGCGCCCCGGGGCCGCCGACGTTATTCACAAAAATGGTCGTCAGGCCGTCTTCATTACCCTGGGTAACCAGCTTGTCAGAAGGTGCGCCGTCACTGGCGAGAAAGGTATCCAGCAGAAGTTTGCCATTATCGCCGGTGTAGTTGCCGACGATCGTGAGAGAGTCGGTATTGGAGGCGCCATCCTGCATATTGATGGTGCCGGCATTGGTGACGCTGAGTCCGGTGGTGCCGACGGCGGGTTGAATAAAGTACTGGCCGTTGGTGGCATTTACCGTACTGCTGCTGTCGATAAACAGGCTGCCCGCCAGAGTGCCGGTATCCCCCAGTACCAGGTTGCCTCCCATATTCAGTACCGAGCCGTTGGTAAGTCGAAAACTTTCCCAATTGATGATGCGGTCGGGGCGGCTGCCGGTTACCCCATCCCACAGCAACTCATCGATACCCAGGCCGCCGTTGATTTCGATGGTGCGCAGCTCGGTGTCCGTCAGACCGACAAACTCGGCCAGATCGTCATCCTCCTGCATATCGATACCGCCCACCAGTCCCCCCGTCCACAGCAGGTAGTCATCGCCACTGCCGGCGCGCAGGAACCCGGAGATATTTCCGTCCAGAATCGTCGCCGTATCATTGCCGCTCTGCTGTTGAATGGAGTTGTTGACGGTGCCGCCCTCCATCAGGAAATCGTCGTCACCAGCACCCTGGAATACCTCGGCATTGATGGTGGCGCCGGCGCGGTTGATGACCTGATCGGTGCCGCTGTCCAGCACAAAAGTTCCCTGTATGGTACCGAAGTTGTCCACCGTGGTATCAGTGGCGCCGGTTACGGAAATCTGCTGATTAATAAAAGCATTGGCCTGGTTGAGAATGCTCATGGTGCCGTTGCCGGAAACGGTTACACCGACATTGAGCGAGCTCTCATTGATTACCTGATTATTGCCATCTCCGGTAAACGAGAAGGTGTTGTTGATATTGCCACCCTGTAGGTTGGTAACCGTGTGGTCGCCATCTCCGATAAGGAACAGACCGTTGTTGATATTGCCCGCGTTGGTGAAGTCAACGGTCAAATTGTCCTGCAGTGTGGCGCTCTGCAAGTTGCCCTGGTTGTCCACGCTGACGGTGCCGGAATCGGAAATGGTAAAGGGCACGTTGAAACTCGCCCCCTGAATATTCACCGTCAGACTGCCGAGACCGCTCACGTCAAATGCGGAATCAATGGCGCCGGTGCAGGTGACCGTGTCGCCGTTGCCGGGCGGGGACGGTTGGCAATCCGCGGTGGCAAGCCGCGATTGCAGGCTCAAAAGAACCAGCGACAGGGTAATCAAATACCGCGCTAGCTTCGTGGCGTGGTGAGGTTTGTCGTCAATGCAATCCATTGCCTGATCCCGACTGATTTGTTGATGATCAAAATTGCTGGTGGATCACCGCCTTGTTTAGCTGGAGCGAAAGGCGATCATCCGCGCAAGTTTAGTTGTACTTGTCGCGGTAACTCTGGGATATGACGTCGAGTAATACCGAGGCTACGAGGTTGGCAGGGATTTTTCTGAGCACACCGGGTTTAGGCCTTTGCGCAAATGGCGGTAGAATGATCCGTCTCGGTAATGGTCACGGTGGTGTATGGCCTGCATCATCGCCGATTCCAGCAGCGCGCTTATCGCCCCCCTAAATGTGGAAAAATCAGCGAGTCGAAAACAACAATGAAAAAACTTACTGCCGTCCTGCTTGGACTGGTCCTGGCCGGCTGCTCATCCAGCAGCATTCAATACCAGAACAGTACTTATCAATACGTTGCCAAGAGAACTTCCTGGCATGAGGCCAAGGCTGAAGCTGAAAAATTGGGCGGCCGCCTGGCGATATTCGAAACCGTCGAAGAGCTGATGTATCTGGAGTCGCAGATCCCGCGACGGAGAATTGCCTGGGTTGGACTGACGGATGAAAAGGTCGAGGGCGACTGGACCTGGCTAAACGGCACCCGTCTGTCGGCGAATATGCGCGACAGGCTCGAGCGGGGCAGAGGCCATGAGTTCAGGGATTATGGGTATATCCTGCTTCAGGGTGGTCTCGGCTCCAGAGCGGATAACGGCGAACTCCCCCGCGGAGCGCATGGAAGGCCGCAGGTGGACGGGTTTGTGGTCGAGTTTGAGCAGTAAGCGGAAGCATAAATAAAAAGGTTAAAAGGTAAAAAGGTTAAGCGGAAAAGTGATGATGATGTTTCAATCCCTGGCGAAAACCCTCGCGCTGTTTTTTGTGTGTTGCCCACTGCTGGTTTCCGCACAGCCGTTTAGCCTCGGGCCAGACCTTTTTGACGGTACAAAGCCGGATACCCTCGGACTCTCTTCTCCGCAGGACGTGGAACATGTCACCGTCTTCCGCGGGCAGCCTGGAGTCAGCCAGTACAACCACGGCGCGGTGGCGTACGCCCACGGTGACACCCTGTATGTGCAGTGGCAAAGCTCGGCCAGAGACGAGGATGCCGCGGATACCTCGGTACTCTATGCCACCAGTCGCGACGGCGTTACCTGGAGTGCCGCCAAACTGCTCGCGCCAGCGCGGGCAGGCGCGGTGGTAACCAGCGGCGGCTGGTGGTCAGCGGGTGGCAAGCTCTATGCATTTATCAATGTGTGGCCGCAGGATTTGGAACCCCGTGGTGGATATGTGGAAATACTCGAAAGCCTGAACGGCACGCGCTGGAAAAATATCGGGCGCCCGACGTTTGCTGACGGCAGCCCACTCGACGGAGTGATCGAGCAGGATTTTCATCAATACTCCGGCAGGCGTATTGTCACCGCGCTGCACCGCCAGCCGGGTCTGCGCGCAACGCCGGTTTACACCGATGATCCCTCCGCACTTTCTGGCTGGAAAGTGGGCGAATTCGCCAACCTCTCGGTAACCAAAGGAGTAAGCCGCGAACTGGAACCGAGCAATTTTCAGCGTAAAGACGGGGCGCTGGTGATGGTGTTCCGGGATCAGCAGAGCAGTTTCCGTGTACTTGCCTCCATAAGCAAAGACAATGCTGCCACCTGGTCACCGGTGGAAGTGACCCAGATGCCGGACTCGCGGGCGAAACAGAGCGCGGGCAATCTCCCCGATGGCTCGGTGTTCCTGGTCAACAATCCCAGCGGATCGAAAATCCGCGAGCCTCTGGTTATCAGTATCAGCGAAAACGGCGAGGTGTTTGACCGCGCTTATCTGCTGCGCGCCGGAGGCGAGCAGCTCGAAGGCCCGCGCTACGAGGGGCTGTATAAAAGAAAGGGCTTCAGTTATCCCAAATCCTATGTATGGAAAGAGCATCTGTATGTGGCTTACGGGGAAAATAAGGAAGATATCATCGTCACCCGCGTCCCCCTTGCCAGCCTGACCCTGGATTGATGGATTTTTATCCGATGAATTGCGGGTGACTATAAGGCTGATATTGTCCGGCTATAAATAACTTCTATCAGATTGCGGATATCAATAAGGCCGATAATAACGTCTAATTTCAAGGTGATTGCTTGACCCTATAGGCTTCTCTCGTCCGATTGATGAGACCATAAGGAACACAATCCCATGCTCAAGAAAGCCCTCCCTCTGGCGGTAGCGTTGGCAACTGCCATCTCCGTCAACGTCAATGCCGCTCCGGCTAATGAAGCCATGTCCAATCAGGACTGGTGGCCAAACCGAATCGACCTGCAGCCGCTGCGCATGAACGCGGACAAGTCCAACCCGATGGGTGCTGACTTCGACTACGCCGAAGCCTTCAGCAAGCTGGACCTGGACGCGGTCAAGAAAGACCTCGCACAAGTCCTCACCACCGATCAGGACTGGTGGCCCGCTGACTACGGTCACTATGGTCCTTTCTTCATTCGTATGGCCTGGCACAGTGCCGGTACCTACCGTGTTTACGACGGTCGTGGTGGCGCCGGTGGTGGCCAGCAGCGTTTCGAGCCGCAGAACAGCTGGCCGGACAACGTCAGCCTGGATAAAGCCCGCCGCCTGCTGTGGCCGGTAAAACAGAAATACGGCAATGCGATTTCCTGGGCAGACCTGATGGTGCTGGCGGGTAACGTATCCCTGGAGTCCATGGGCTTCAAAACCTTCGGCTTTGCCGGTGGCCGTGAAGACGACTGGGAAGCCGACATCGTTTACTGGGGTTCCGAGCGCGAGTGGGTCGCTAACGACAAGCGATTCAACGGCAATGTGCTGGAAAAACCGCTGGCGGCGGACCACATGGGTCTGATCTACGTAAACCCGGAAGGCCCCAACGGCAACCCGGATCCGCTGGCTGCCGGCCACCGTATTCGTGACACCTTCGGCCGCATGGCCATGAGTGACGAAGAAACCGTTGCGCTGATCGCCGGTGGTCACACCTTCGGTAAAGCTCACGGCGCGCACAAACCGGAAGAATGTGTCGGCGCAGCGCCCGGCGGTGCCCCGATCGAACAGCAGGGCTTCGGCTGGGAAAACAAGTGTGGCAAAGGCCACTCTGAAGACACCATCACTTCCGGCCTGGAAGGCGCCTGGTCTGCCAACCCGATTGCCTGGAGCTCCCAGTTCCTGGACAACCTGTTCGGTTTCGAGTGGGTGAAAACCAAGAGCCCGGCCGGCGCTACCCAGTGGGAGCCGAAGAATGCCGAGCAGGTGAAGTTCGTTCCGGATGCACACGTTGAAGGCAAGCGTCACGCGCCGATGATGTTCACCACTGACCTGTCCATGCGCTTCGATCCGAAGTACAAGGAAATCGCCGAGCGCTTCCACAAGAACCCGGAAGAATTCCAGCTGGCCTTCTCCAAGGCGTGGTTCAAGCTGACTCACCGCGACCTGGGCCCGCGCGCGCGCTACCTGGGTGAGGAAGTGCCGGCGGAAGTACTGAGCTGGCAGGATCCGATCCCTGAAGTGGATTTCAAACTGATCAGCGATCGCGACGTAAAAAACCTGAAAGCACAGGTACTGGGTAGTGGTCTGACTGTACCTGAGCTGGTGCGTACTGCGTGGGCTTCTGCGTCCTCTTACCGCGGTACCGACATGCGCGGTGGTGCCAACGGTGCTCGTATCCGTCTTGCTCCGCAGAAAGACTGGGCGGTAAACAACCCGCAGGAACTGGACAAGGTGCTGGGCCAGCTGGAGAAAATCCAGAAGGAATTCAACAGCAAGGCCTGGGGTAACAAGAAGGTGTCCATGGCGGACATGATCGTTCTCGGCGGTGCCGCAGCGATTGAGCAAGCCGCCAAAAACGCCGGTTACGAGGTTACCGTGCCGTTCAAGCCGGGTCGCAACGACGCCACCCAGGAAATGACCGACGTTCAGTCTTTCGGTTACCTGGAGCGCAAAGCCGACGGTTTCCGCAACTACTACAGCGAAGAAGCGCACATGATGCCGGTGGATATGCTGATCGACAGCGCTAATTTGCTGGACCTGAGCGTGCCGGAAATGACCGTGCTGGTAGGCGGCATGCGTACCCTGGGGGCGAACCACGACGGCTCCAAGCACGGTGTATTCACCGACAAGCCGGGTACCCTGAGCAACGACTTCTTCGTCAACCTGTTGGATATGGACACCAAGTGGTCCAAGTCCTTCAAGGAAGATGGCCTGTACGAAGGTAAGGATCGCGCGACGGGTGAAGTGAAGTGGACCGCTACGCCGGTAGACCTGATCTTCGGTTCCAACTCCGAACTGCGCGCGCTGTCCGAGCTTTACGCTACCAATGACAACGACGAGAAGTTCGTCAACGACTTCGTCGCTGCGTGGACCAAGGTGATGACTCTGGATCGTTTCGATCTGAAGTAATCCATCATCTTCACAGGATGGAACCTCGCCGCTACCGGGTAGCGGCAACCAAAAACGGCAGCGTTGGCAAACGCTGCCGTTTTTTTTCGAGCGTAATAAACAACCTCTAAACGATTGATTTGATCAGTCCACCCTCCGCGCGAATCGCAGCGCCATTGATCACCGAACTCAGGGGTGAGGCCAGGAAGGTGACAACGCTTGCGATCTCTTCCGGCTGAATAAAGCGCTGGATCAGCGAGTTGGGTTCCGTTTCGGCAAAAAATGCTGCGACGAACTCGTCTTCCGATTTTCCCTGCACCTTGGCACTGTCTTTCAACCAGGTGTCGACGCCTTCGGTGCGGGTGGGGCCGGGCAATACGGAGTTGACCGTAATATTGTTGCCACAACCCTTTGTCAGGTTGGCCATCCCCCGACCGATGACGACCTGAGCGCCTTTTGTCATCGAATAGTGCACCATACTTTCCAGCCCGCGCAGCCCGGCCTCACTGGCGATGTGGATAATGCGGCCAAAATCCCGCTGCAGCATATCGTCGAAAAAATACCGCGATAGCCGCACGGTACTCATGATGTTTACATCAAAAAATTTCTGCCAATCCTCGTCACGGATTTCGGCGAATGGTTTTGGCTCGAAGATGCCCATGTTGTTGATCAGGATATCCAGCGGACCAATCTTGTCGATTTCTTCGCAAATACGTTGGGTGTCCTGCGGGTCGGCGAGGTCACCTTCGATCCCCAGCACATCGCCCGCGCTCGACAGTGACTTGACCACCGCTTCGGTACCGCTGCGTCCATTGATAATGACGCGAGCGCCTTCTTTCGCCAGTGCGACGGCGATGGCCTTGCCGATACCTTTGGTGGAACCGCTGATAAAGGCGGTCTTTCCATGCAGTTGAAGATCCACAATAGGGGGCTCCCTGTGTCGTCTGAATAGTTTGGAATGGGATGTTCGGTTCAGTATAGAAGCCGGTTGAGGAGCAGGCCGACGCGTTGCACTTTGTGGGCAAAACGGATTGAATGCCACAGGCCGCTTGATCAGTAAAGGTAGACAGGGACGTACCGATGAAAGCACAGGTAATTTTTGCCGAGCAGCAGCGCGAGTTTTACACCGAAGAAAAGTGTTATATCACCGAGCTCTCGAATACGACCGATGATACCGAGGTTTCCATCGCGCGAGCCCGGGTTGCTCCGGGAGTGACCACATGTTGGCACCGCCTGCGGGATACAACCGAGCGCTATGTGATTCTGCAGGGGCAGGGTTTGGTCGAGATTGGCGAACTGTCGCCGCGGGCGGTGGGCGAGGGCGATGTGGTTCTGATTCCGCCGGGGTGCCGGCAGCGGATTACAAATACCGCAGATCAGGATCTTGTGTTCCTGGCCATCTGTTCGCCCAGGTTCCTGCCGCACAACTATGAAGATCTGGAGCCCCGGTGAATAACTTATCGGCAATTGTCCGGTTTCTCTTTTACTTGTTCTTCATACTTCCTATTGCGACGACTGCCGCATCTACCAACAGTGCGCAATCTGCGTCTGAGATATCCTCGTTCGTTATGGGGAAGACTGAATATCAGATAGAAAAAATGCGGGCAATGTTTATCGCGTTACTGCGGGCAATTACCGTTCGGTATTTATGGTGGCGGACAAAGTGACCTTCGTAGGTGACCCCATTAATCCGTCAGCCGCTCGCTGGCTGACGTATAGCAATTACTGGTGCGACACACCTATTTTGCGACCAATACCGGCAACAGCGTGTTCAGTGTGCCTTACCGCTACTCATTGGGAAGCGCTGGTAATTTTCCTTCGGTGCTATCGAGTTAGACAGGGCCGCAGTAAGTTGTAGGCAGGTTTAATTCGCAGACAGGTTTAAGTTTTAGAAAGATGTAATTTGCGGGTAACAGTTTATTTGTGTAACCCCAGGGTAATCCGATCTCTCACAGGATGGGTTCCTGTTGTAAACCGCAGTAATAAAAAAGCGGCGTGGTAATACGCCGCTTTTTTTCTGCGCTTCAGTTGCCACGAGTAAGTGGAATAGCATTTTCCGGATACGTGAAAACTTCCGCGCAGTCAGGCTTCCGCGCGGACCAGGTGTTTGCTGATGGCCGCAATGAGTTGTGGAAATACAATGGGTTTTGCCAGGTAGTCGTCCATGCCAGCGGCCAGCGCGTCGCGTCGCTGTTCACTGAAGGCGGCGGCGGACAAACCGATAATCGGGGTATCGCAGAGGTCCGGGATCTGGCGTATTTTTTCGGTAGCCTCGATACCGCTGAGGCCGGGCAGCTGTACGTCCATAAAAATGATGTCGGGGCGGATCAGCAGTGCCTTCTCTATACCCTTCCAGCCATCGGCCACAAAGGTGGCGTTTATTTTCAGGTCGCTACAGAAGGCCTGCATCAATGCCTGGTTAACCGCATTGTCCTCAAAAATCAGAACTCTGATCCCGTTTAGCAGCTCCAGAGATGCGTCAATGTCAGCGGGCATCGGATATTCATCCTGCCCTTCATGCAATGGCAGCTCCACGCGGAAACAGGTGCCCCCATTATCACCGCTCTCCAGAGTTATTTTGCCCCCCAGAAGCTCCACCAGGCTGCGGGTGATGGGCAGCCCAAGCCCGGTGCCCCTGGCTTGTCCTTCCCGGGATTTATCCACCTGCTCGAAAGGCTCAAAGATCACAGCCTGTTGATGCCGGGGGATGCCGATACCGCGGTCGATGACTTCAACAGAAATGTTTTCTCCTTCCTGTTTTTGCAGCCGCAGATCAATCGCGCTATTGGTTGGCGAAAATTTGATGGCATTACCAATCAGGTTGATCAGGATCTGCGAGAGCTTGCCGCGGTCACTGCGAATGAACTCGGGCAATTGGGTATCGATATGGCAGTTGAAATTCAGCCCCTTGCAGGCCGCCTGAGGCTCACAGGAAATCAGAATGTTCTTGATCAGTCCCTGCAGCCGGAAATTCTCTTCGACGACTTCGATCTTGCCCGCTTCGATACGGGAAATATCCAGCACGTCATTCACCAGCTGCGCGAGTCCCTGGCCGCTGATGGCGATTTTCTCCAGAAAATCCTGAAAGTCCTGTGGTAATACGGCCCCTTTGCTGCGGCTTAGCAGTAGCTGGCTGAAGCCGACAACAGCGTTGAGCGGTGTGCGGATTTCATGACTCATATTGGTCAGGAACTGGGTTTTCGAGCGGCTGTAGAATTCCGCTTTTTCCTTGGCCTGAACCAGTTCCCGCTCCAGTGTCTTGCGTTCACTGATATCGAGAATCACGCCGATAAGCCCGCCAAGGCGACCGTCCAGGGTTTCGTAGGAGGCTTTATTGAAAATGACATCGTGCAGGGTACCGTCGGCGTAAAGAACCGACGATTCATAAACCTGGTGGCCGCGCTGGCGCATCAGTTCGATATCTTTTTCGTGATAGATACGCGCCTGGGGCCCCGGTGAAACGCCGTAAACCGAGCGGCCAATAATTTCTTCGCGAGGCTTGCCAAGGAAGGCTTCGAAGGCGCGATTGCAGCCGCTGTAGATCCCTTCGGCATTCTTGTAAAAAATCGGTGCCGGAATGGCATCAATCAGGATCTGCAGGAATTGCAGCTGATCGGATAGTGCCTGTTGGGTGGCCTCGCGTTCGTCCAGCTCGCGCTGGTATTGTTCGGTGAGCTTTTCCTGGCGTACCAGCAGGCTGGCCAGACGATTGGTGAGGCACTGATGTCGGCGAAACAGCAGGTAGCAGGAAACACCTACCAGTGTTGTCGCCAAAACCATCCTTGCCGCCGAGCCGAGTAGCGGCGCTTGCTGGGCTAGGTGTGTGGCTATCGTCCACTCACCTAATCCCATTAGCACGAGGGCAATAAGACCGATCGGTAAAATATGGCGAAGCAAGGGTAACCGCATCCTGCGAGGGAAATTCATGGGGAGGCCATTGATCCTGTCTGTACCTTGCCACACTACTTAAACTGGTGGGTGTCGGCAATATTTCCAGGGCGCGCAGTCGGCTGGGGGAGACCATTGCGCAACTGAAGCGCGCGAGCGGGTCATCGAGCGGGCATATTGTTTATTGAATTTGCGTCTTTCGGGAAAAGCGTGCGAATAAAAAAGGGGGCAGCCATTGGCTGCCCCCTTCTTTGTTACGCAAATGTACGTTGTGTAAACCGCTGGATATTACTGGGCTCCAAGCAGTTCTGCTTCGTACAGCTCGAGCATGTCGTCCGCGGGGATTGCGTCCTCGTAGATTTTCAGCTCGTCGATCATGCCAGTGTAGGGGGTATCCCAGTAGTTCACACCCAGGGCAAAGTGGCTGGTGGTTGCAGCGCCAAAGATGTTCGGGAAGTTGTTACCGCTGAACTTCTCTTCACCGTTGATGAACACCTTCACTTCACCGCCGTTGACGCTGACGGCCACGTGGCTCCAGGCATCGGCGGGAATCTGCTCGCCGGTATTGGCGTCGTACCAGGCGGTACCGGACCACAACATGGTGTCATCGCCAAAGCCGTTCGGCAGCAGGCTGATCCAGCTGGAATCGGTGGCCCAGCCGAAGAAGCTGGTGGTGTAGGCGCTCAGTGCCGATGGGCTCAGCCACAGGCTGAAGGCATAGCTGTGATCTTCGATCAGGCTGTCTGGCAGTACCACACCGGACGCACCGTCGAATACCGCCGCCTGACCGATCACGCCTTCGGCGTAGGTGATGTTGCCACCGGATTCACCGATCTTGGGACCGACGATGGAACCACTGCCGAAGTTGCCGGTGCTGTCACTCAGGCCCTGCTCGAAGCTGTAGTGGGCTACCGGTTCCGGCAGGCCCGCAGCTTTCACAGTGGCGGTGAAGGTTTTCACTTCCTGGGCGCCGTTCAGGGATACGGTGGCGGTCAGGGTGACCTCCGCGTCTGTACCTTCCGGGCGGGTAACCACACCGGTGTCTCCAGATACGTTGATAGCCGCCGGATTGGAAGAGGTCCAGTTGATGGCCGCCGCGTAAGGACCGGTTACTGGCAGCTGCAGGTCTTCTGCCACCGCAGACAGATCGCCCAGGTCGAGAATGGCCGCGGCAGAAGCCAGTAGTTCGGCATCGGACTTGTTGTCGATGTCGAGGAATTTGACTTCTTCAGCACTCAGCGCCGCCTCGTAAATCTTCAGCTCGTCGATCATGCCGTTGTAGGGCAGGTCCCAGTAATTGACACCGAGGGCGAACTTGCCGGTGTTTCCGGTAAAGAAGTCGGCCACGTTACCTGCAGAGAACTTCTGTTCGCCGTTCAGGTAGACATTCACCAGACCTTTATTGACGGAGAATGCCATATGGGTCCAGGCACCTTCGGCAATGCGCTCACCGGCAGAGCCGTCGAACCAGGCTTCACTACCGCTCCACAACATGGTGTTGCCGTCCCAGCCCTGGGGCAGGAAGCTTACCCAGTTGGTGGAGAAGGGTAGGCCGGCGCCATCGATCTGCTCGTTCACCGCGCCGAAGAAGGCGGTAGTGAAACCGTTGATCACGGTGGGATTTGCCCAGAAGGACACCGTGTACTCATAGTTGTTGATCAAGCCTTCCGGCAGCAGTACGCCGTTGGTGCCATCCAGCTGCAGTGCCTGGCCTTCCTGCCCGGCGCCGTAGGCAATACTGCCGCTGTTAAAGATACGGTCGCCGGTGGCGGTGGCCGGATCGAAGCGGCCTGCTGCTTCCGTCAGATCATTTTCAAACGGGAACCAGGCGGTGCGGTTGTAAGTCTGGCGTTGCGGAATGGTGATATTGAACGTTTTGCTACTGGTGGTGCCGTTGAGTTCGATATCGGCAGTGACGGTGACCGTCTGATCGCCGCTACCTGCGTTCGGGCGTATCACAGTGCCATCGGGCTTGATGACCAGCTCGTTACTGCTGCTCCAGGTAATATCCGCCGCGCGCGTGCCGCGGGTGGGCAGGGTCAGGCTATTGTCGGCGGTGCTGGTGGGCAGGGACAGCGCATCGCCGATGTTGGCGAGTACTTCTGATTCCCCCAGGGTCTCCATCTTCTCACCCCAGATGGATTCGCCGCTGGCGGACACTGCGGTGAAGATGGGTACCAGTTTTTCTGCTTGCGCGTTCCACTGCCATTTGGCAACACCTTCGTACTCGAGAGTATCGCCGTCGATATTGAGCTTGAAGTGGATCTGGCTCGGATTTTCCACATCGTGCACGTAGCTGCCGTTCACTTCGCCGCGGATACGGCCGTAGTCATCCAGGGTGACATACAGGGTCGGCTTGGCGGTACGGTTGATGTCTTTGCCGTGATTGATCAGCTTGTAGGTGCCGTTCAGGTCGTTGCTGTCGACAATATTGTCGCCGTCGATGGGCGCATAGCGCTCGGGGGAAGCCACCAGCCAGCCATCGGCGTTTACGAACATCTCGTGAACCCTTACCGAGTGTTGTTCGCCGCGATTGGGGAAGCGGGTGTGGGTGATCAGCAGGTGTTTGCCGGTTTCCGCGTCGTAGTAGGCAGAGTTGTGGCCGGGAGCCAGGTACCCGCGGCTGGCTACGGTGTCGCCTACATCGGAAGCAAATTCAAAACCGCCCATCAGTTTCACACCGTAGGGGGCGATGCTGTCCCAGTTACCGCGAGCCACGGCCATATCGTTGCCGGCGGCATCCAGGAAGGGGCCGTCAGGGTTTCGTGAGCGGGCCACGCGGAGGTTGTAACCGTCGGTGGAAACGAAGCCGCCGAAGGACATAAACAGGTAGTAGTAGTCACTCTCCGGGCTGTACAGCATATAAGTGCCTTCGATGGCACTGTGATCTCCGCCGGTGAGGTGCTTGCCGTAGCCCTGGCCCGGGACTGGCTTACCGGTGGATTCATCCATTTCCAGAATAAAGATACCGCCGGAATAGGAGCCGTAGGTCATCCACAGCTTGCCGTTTTTATCGTAGAAAACGTCCGGGTCGATGGCGTTGGGGTGTACCCAGGCATTGTATTCGGTTTCAGTAAAGCCATCGGGCCCGTAGCCCGCGGCAATTTCTTCTGGGGTCATGCCAGAGCGCAGGAAGATACCCAGATCGGTGTAGGGACCTTCAATGGTGTCGGCAACCGCTACCCCGAGATAGGAGCGCGGGGCGTTACAGTCGCCGGCTTCGCTTGCTGGGTTGGCGCAGTGGTTGTAATAGAAGTAGTACTTGCCGTCGTTCAGTTTGATGACGTCGGATGCCCAGCTGCCCTGATGGCCGCCGACCCATTCCAGACCTTCGGAAATTTCACTGGCATAGGTGTTGAACAGGGGATTCGCGTCATTGACCTCGTCAGCGACCCGTGTCCAGCTCATCAGATCGGTGGACTTGGCCACAGACAGGTGAGAGCCGAAGACATAAAAGGTACCGTCGTCATCGCGGATTACCGATGGATCGTGTACGGCCATGTCGTTGTATTGAATGACTGCGGCATCGGCAGTCGGATCGCCCGCGTCCGCAACCTTGTCGCGCTCGGGGGCTAGAACGGTCGGTGGGTTATCGCCATCGAAATAGGTGTTTCCATTGTCAGAACAACCCGAAATGGCGGCGATGGCCGATGCAAGTAGTGCCAGATTCCTGGCTTTCGCTGTGGTCTTCATGGGTGGAATCCCTCTTTTTATTTATTATCTGGAGTTTTCTCTCCGCTATTTCCCGCCCGTCCACACTCAAACCGCAATGTGTAATAGGCCCGGGCACACAGGAGCAACGACCGGTGCTGCCCTCGGGGAGCGGTTATCTTGCCAATAGGTTATTGGTATTACAATAATATTTTGTGTGTTTGAGCGCTTTGGATGCGGATTCCCCTGTCAGTGGGCGTCTCTGCGCAGGCGTCTAAATCTACCTTTTGTGGGTGTTCAGGTGAAGTCTGTTGATTTTCTACGCGATTTTTGAGGAAATTTACGCCAATATTGCTAATAACCGTGTGATATGAGGGGCTGGAGCAAGAAATTCGGTAGAGCAAAAAATGGCCGAAGATGATTATCAGCCATCAACAAGCTGCGCACGGGTAAGCTGCAGCAGACCATTTAAACGGTCTTTAAAGTAATAAAGTATAACAAATACGTATTTTTCGCCGTTGACTGCGCAGAATATACTGGCTAGGATGCCAAATCATAATACAAATGTAGCTTGGGCCGGTTCACAGAGAGCCAGAGCGCCATGCTTCGATATATAAAGAATGAGCGAGCCCGCGACACAATGAGGCTTGCCTGAATAATAAAGAGAGATGATGAGGTTGATGCGATGATCGCGATGCGTTGCACTCCTGCGATCCCTGACACTGCTGGCCATGCAGTGATTAGTCTGCAATCTACCCTCAATATCGCCATATTCAATGGCGCTCTCCTGCCCGATTCCGAGATGGGTTTTGCGTTCGCTGAGCGCAATAAACCCGAATAGCCAGTGCCTGTTTGCGCCACCCTGGACCGTGGGTTGACGCAGAGACGGTCGGGCACTGGCTGGATTCCGCGTTGAAGTCTGGCGCGGCGGTTGGTGGTTTCCTTGTTTGAACACTGGATCCACTGCAACGGCAAACACAATAAAAAAACCCCAGATGGGAGAGATTACATGTTCAAGCGACACCTACTCAGCTCGTCTATAGCCATGGCCACCGTACTCGGCGGCATGAGTGGCATGGCGCTGGCGCAAAACTCCGAATTCGATGCGGAAGTCGACGATACCTCGGCGCTCGAAGAGGTGGTTGTTGTCGGCCTGCGCGCGAGTCTTGAAAAAGCGATTGATATCAAACGCGAAAAATTCCAGATCGTTGATTCCATCGTGGCGGAAGACATCGGTAAATTCCCCGACAACAACGTGGCCGAATCCCTGCAGCGGGTTACCGGGGTGCAGGTAACCGACCGCGGTGCCGGTGAGGTCAGTGGGGTGTCCATTCGCGGTTTGAATGACGTCACCACAACCGTCAATGGTCGCAACATCTTCACCGCCTCCGGTCGATATGTTGCGCTGCAGGACATTCCCGCCAGTCTGTTGGGGCAGGTGAATGTGTACAAAACCCGCTCGGCGGACCTGATTGCCAGTGGTATCGCCGGGCAGATCGATATTCAAACCCACCGCCCGTTTGACTTTGACGACAGCAAGTTTGTGGTCGTCAGTCGCGGTATCTACCAGGAGCAGGCGGATTCGGTGGACCCGAATATCAGCGCCCTGGCCAGTAACCGTTGGGAAACATCCGCCGGCGATTTCGGTGCCCTGGTAAACGTGTCCTATGCGCGTACCAACTTCCTGGATGAAGGCGCCAAAGCGGGTGCCGCGGTTCCGTTCCGTGCGCCTTCAGACCCGGATGCGCCGATGGAGCGCCTGTTCTCCGGATGGCAGGCGGGTACCGACCGCGGTCTGTCTTTCGCGGCGGGTTCCACTCTTGAAGACGGCACCGAGTACCTGCTGGGCCGCGATGCCATTATCCAGAATTCCTACTCCGGTGAGCGCGAGCGCCCCGCGGCCAATATCTCCCTGCAGTGGGCGCCGAACGATTCTTCCGAATATCTGTTTGAAACTTTCTATAACGGTTACCGTCAGGAAAGTGTCAACAACATGCTGCTCACCTACACCGATGCCTGGTGGGGGGTGGATCCGGCGGATCCGGTGGTTTTGTACGAAGGCACCAATATCGTCAAAGAGCGCTACGTCAACGAATCCAATGCGTTTACCAGTGGCGACTTCACCAAGGGTAAGACGGACAGCTTTGTCTACGCCCTCGGCGGCAAGTGGGACGTTACCGAGAACCTGCGCCTGGAATCCGAACTCGTTTACCAGAAAAGTACCTTTGAGAGCGAGTTCCTGGCCATGCAGACCAAGCGGCCAGACAACAGCATTCCGCGTATGTACGTCGACTTCAATAGCGGCAATGGTATTCCCGGGCTGACCTATCTGGATGATCCGGACACCGCCGATATCGACGAGAGCGATCTCACCAATCCTGCGCTGTGGCAGATGAGCAATCTGTACGACACACAGCTCGAGAATGAAGGGGATGCGAAGTCACTCACCTTTGATGGCGAATATTTCGTCGAGTGGGGCATTTTCGACAAGATTGAATTCGGCCTGCGCTATGACCGCCGCACCGCGGTAGAAAGCCTGTATACCCGCAGTGCCGGTATCGGTGAATGCGATACCTGTTCCTTCGACAATTACCCGGGACTGCTGACCTCAACCAATAATTTCTACGATGGTGAGTCCGATATGCCCGGAAGCTGGGCAGTGGTAGACGGTCGTTGGTTGTATGCGCACGGCGATGAAATTCGCCGGGCGTACAGTGATAGCCTGCTCACTTCGGATGAAATGGTATTGCCTGAGACATTTGCCGTCGATGAAACGCAGGTGGCCGTATATCTGCAGACTGAATTCTCTACGGAAATTGCCGGGCGCACCCTGGATGGTGAAGTGGGTATCCGCGTTCTGGATGTCGATACCGATATTGAGTTCCCGGATCAGTTCAATGTAGGTGAAGTAATTCTCGCGAATAACGCGGTCACCCGCTTTATGCCGAGCCTCATGGTGCGTTACCACCTGACCGAAGATCTGATCGCCCGTGCGAGCTACGGTGAAACCCTGCGCATGCCGAATTTTGTCGATCTCAACCCCAATATTACCTACCAGGCGGATGTAACCAACATCGGTTACGGACAAGCGAGTGGTGGTAACCCCGACCTGAGACCGACCGAATCCATAAACATCGATATCGCGCTGGAATACTATTTTGCTGATGCCAGCTCCATCCATGTAACCTGGTTCCAGCGTGATATCGAAGGGCTGGTTGCAGGTTTCCGCAAACGAATCAACGCGGACAACCCCAATGATGTGCCGGATATTGGCTTTTATGACTACATCCTGAGCCAACCAGACAATGCGTCGGGGGGTGTTCTGAAGGGCCTGGAACTGGGCATGACCTACTTCCCGGAAAGCCTGCCGGGCATTCTGGACGGTTTCGGGGTTCAGGCGAGTTACACCATTCTGGACTCAGGGCAGGACGTCCCGATTACGGATGAAGATGGCAATGTGATTGGCACCGACAAAATGTCGATGTTCGGGGTTTCCGATTCTTCCTACAGCGTGGTGTTGGCCTACGACAACTACGATCTGGATATGCGTCTCGCCTACGTTTGGCGTGAGGATTTCCTGTACGGCAATGAGGCCGCGTTGTTTGCCAACCCGCTGGGTATTTACCACAGCCCGGAAAACAGTCTGGACTTCCAGGCCAGTTACGACGTGACCGACGACCTGGTGATTACCTTCGATGGAACCAACCTGACCGAAGAAAAACAGCAGGAATACTATGAGTACGCCGACCTGTATAACTTCGGTAACTTCAAGTTCAGCCGTACCTTCGCACTGGGTGCGCGCTACTCATTCTGATTTCTGATCAGGTATCGTGACCCTTCTTGGGCAGCCTCCGGGCTGCCTTTTTTCGTTGTGTGGTCTTTGCGGAGCTGGAGCTCCGCGCTCCCGGCACAAAAAAGCCCGCGGTTGCGGGCTTTTTTGTTTTCATTGGAGGCTGATCAGGTCTTCAGCTTCTTGTACTGCATCCGGTGCGGGGTGGCATTTTCACCGTTGCGGGCCACGAAGTCCTCGTGGTACTCGGTGTAGTTGCCCTCAAAGAACACCACGTTGCTGTCGCCTTCGTAGGCCAGGATGTGGGTTGCCACTCGGTCGAGGAACCAGCGATCGTGCGAGATCACCATGGCGCAGCCGGGGAAGCTCAGCAGGGCTTCTTCCAGGGCGCGCAGGGTTTCGATATCCAGGTCGTTGGACGGTTCGTCCAGCAACAGTACGTTGGCGCCCTGCTTCAGGGTATAAGCGAGGTGCAGGCGACCGCGCTCACCACCGGAGAGTTCGCCCACACGTTTCTGCTGGTCGCTGCCTTTGAAGTTGAAGCGGCCGATATAGTTGCGCGAGCCCACTTCGTAGTTGTTGATCTTGAGCAGGTCGTGGCCATCGGAAATACATTCCCACACGGTTTTATTGTCGTCCAGGTTTTCGCGGCTCTGGTCGACGCTGGCGATCTGTACGGTTTCACCGATCTTGATCTCACCGGAATCCGGTTGCTCTTTGCCGTTGATCATACGGAACAGGGTGGACTTACCCGCGCCGTTGCCGCCGACGATACCGACGATGGCACCCTTGGGTACGCGGAACGACAGGTTTTCCACCAGTACGCGATCGCCGAAGCCTTTGCTCACGTTGTTCAGTTCGATCACATTGTCACCGAGGCGCTCGCCCGGCGGAATGTAGATCTCGTTGGTTTCGTTGCGGGCCTGGAATTCCTGGGACTGCATTTCTTCCAGGCGGGACAGGCGCGCCTTGTTCTTGGACTGGCGGCCTTTGGGGTTCTGGCGGGCCCATTCCAGTTCTTTCTGCATCGCCTTGGCGCGGGCCTGTTCGCCTTTCTGCTCCTGTTCCAGGCGTTTCTCTTTCTGTTCCAGCCAGGTGGTGTAGTTGCCTTCCCAGGGAATACCGTAACCGCGGTCCAGTTCCAGAATCCAGCCGGCCACATTGTCGAGGAAGTAGCGGTCGTGGGTAATGGCCACTACGGTGCCTTCGAAGTCGTGCAGGAAGCGCTCAAGCCAGAACACGGACTCGGCGTCCAGGTGGTTGGTCGGTTCGTCCAGCAGCAGCATATCCGGGCGGGAAAGCAGCAGGCGGCACAGGGCCACACGGCGCTTTTCACCACCGGACAGGTTGTTTACGTCTGCATCCCACGGCGGCAGGCGCAGGGCGTCGGCGGCCACTTCGAGACGGTGCTCAAGGTTGTGCGCATCCCAGGCCTGGATGATGTCTTCGAATTTCTGCTGTTTTTTGGCCAGGGCATCGAAGTCGGCATCGGGCTCGGCATAGTCTGCATACACCTGATCGAGGCCGGCGAGGGCGTCGATGGCTTCGCGCACCCCGTCTTCCACGTTGCCACGCACGTTTTTGCTCGGGTCCAGCTGCGGTTCCTGGGGCAGGTAGCCGACCTTGATACCCGGCATGGCGCGGGCTTCACCGTTATAGTCCTGATCCACTCCGGCCATGATACGCAGCAGGGTGGATTTACCGGCACCGTTCAGACCGAGAACGCCGATTTTGGCGCCAGGGAAGAAGGACAGGGAAATATCTTTCAGGATTTCACGCTTGGGCGGAACAACCTTGCCCACGCGGTTCATTGTGTATACGTATTCAGCCATTAGAGCATCATTCCAGTCGGTCAGAATTTGCGCGCAAGGTAGCAGTTTGTTGGAAAACTTCAACCTGCTGTTTTTGATTCGTCCTGCGGTGGTACTTGGAAAGTCCGGTAGCAGCGCCTTCGCATTGAGCACAGTCGTTTCAACTCCCGTATAGCTAAAAGGCTACGAAGCAATTTTCTTTAACGCTAAGGCGGAGTGGCGGGGGACAGTTTTCGAAAGCGTCGCAAACAGGGACGTTTGCGACGCAGCTTACAGGGATGTATGCACAGCGGTTTCGAAAACTGTCCCCCGGTGCTCTGCCGCCACAGCGCTTGCGAAAGTACGTACCACGAAACCCTCAGCAGCCCACGGAAGATCAATCAAAAGAAGAGGCAGGTAATGCCACCTTAGCCCTATCTATGGTTAACTTTGCCCCAAATAAGACAACCGGGAACCAGTATGACCCAGGAAACCCCCGTCATTGTTGAACGCCAGGGCGCCCTCGGCAAATTGACGCTTAATCTGCCCAAGGCCCTCAACGCGCTCAACCTCGACATGATCGACCAGATCGCCGCACAACTGGACGAATGGGAGCAGGATGACAGTCTCGCCTGTATCTGGATCGAAGGGGCGGGTGAGAAAGCGCTGTGTGCCGGTGGTGACGTGGTGGCACTGTATCGGGAGTCTGGCAGTTACCGGGAGCGGGGTGCCAGCCAGTTCGTTCAGGACTTTTTTACCCGTGAATACCGCCTGGACTATCGCATTCACACCTACCCCAAACCCATCGTCGTCTGGGGTAGTGGCATCGTTATGGGCGGTGGTATCGGCATTATGAGTGGTGCCAGTCATCGTATTGTTACGGAAACCACTCGCATGGCCATGCCGGAAATTACCATCGGCCTGTTTCCCGATGTCGGCGGCGGCTGGTTTCTGAATCGGATGCCCGGCCGTACCGGCCTGTTTCTCGGGCTTACTGGTGCCCAGTTTAACGGTACCGATGCGCTCTACTGTGGCATGGCCGACAGACTGCTGCCGGCGGCCGGTAAAGACGCGCTGATCGCCGGTCTGGCAGCGCTCGATTTCACCGGGGATCCACAGCGCAACCAGGTGCTGGTGAGCAAAGAGATCCAGTCCCGGGAAATGTCCCCCAGCGAACAGCCGGCACCGAACCTTCGCACCCACTACGACGTCATCCAGGAACTGACCGACGGCGCCACCCTGTCGGAGGTGTATCAGGCCATCATCAATTATCGAGGTGAGGATAAATGGCTGCAGCGGGCGGCGGCCACGCTTGCGGCTGGTTGTCCGCTTACCGCCGGGATTGTTTGGGAGCAGCTGCGCCGGGCGCGGCACATGTCGCTGGCTGATGTACTGCGCATGGAGCTGGCATTGGCGGTGAATTTGTGCAGCAATGGTCAGGTAAAAGAAGGCGTGCGTGCGCTGCTGATCGACAAGGATCGCGATCCGCAGTGGCAACCGGCAACGCTGGAGGCCGTGACACCCGAGCAGGTGATGGCCTGTTTCGCCCAGCCCTGGGGTGAGAGCCCGCTGGCGGATCTGTAATATCCTGATCATCAATGGATGGTAATTCAGGTGATAGTAACCAGACATCAGAACTCAGGAATCAAAAAATAATAATTAAGGGAATGGAAAAAATGGAAAAGCCACAGAGGATTGCCTTTATCGGCCTTGGCAACATGGGGGGACCGATGGCCGCGAATCTGGTGAAACAGGGGTTTGCGGTCACCGCGTTTGATCTGTCCCCGGTAATGCTGGAAAAGGCACAGGCCAATGGCTGCAGCAAAGCCGAAAGCGCGCATGCTGCGATTGAAGGGGCTGACGTTGTCATTTCCATGTTGCCCAGTGGCGAGGCGGTGCGTGCGCTGTATCTGGGAGTGCACGGTCTGTTGCAGGCGATGAATCCGCCAACCCTGCTGATCGACTGTTCCACCATCGCCGCCAACGATGCCCGCCAGATCATTGCCGCGGCCAGTGAGCGCGGAATCGATGCACTGGATGCGCCGGTATCCGGTGGCACTGCTGCCGCGGCGGCCGGTACCCTGTCGTTTATGTGCGGTGGTGCGGAACACGCGTTGCAGCGGGCGCGGCCAGTGCTGGCGGCGATGGGGGCGAATATGTTTCACGCCGGACCTGCGGGCAGCGGGCAGGTGGCTAAAATCTGCAACAACATGCTGCTTGCGGTGCAAATGATTGGCACCGCCGAGGCGCTGCAACTGGGCGTCGATAACGGTCTTGATCCACGGGTGCTGTCCGAAATCATGGGTGCGAGCTCTGGCGGCAACTGGTCGCTGGAAAAGTACAATCCCTACCCGGGCGTCATGGAAAATGTGCCTGCGGCGCAGCATTATGAGGGCGGTTTTTCCGTGGCGCTGATGCTGAAAGACCTCGGACTTGCCATGGATACCGCAGCCGGCAGCGCCTCGTCCACACCGCTGGGAGCGCTGGCGAAAAACCTGTATCAGCTGCACGGCGGCGACCCGCTCAATCGCGCTCTGGACTTCTCCAGTATCCAGAACCTGTTCCGGCGCCCGGCGGGGGACTGAGCAGTACTGAAACCCCTGCACTTCCCGGTTCTAACCCGCCGGCGGTTGATCTGGATCAAGCGTCGGCGAACCGCCCCCGGGTACCTTTGCGCGATCCGTCCCACCCGAAGATGATCAGGATCCCAGGTTCCCGCCCATGGCCGAGAATTGCACCGATAGCACCTTATCCTCCCACGAAATTCAGCAGGACCGGCCGGCCTCCTCGCCTACTACATTGCCGCTTTCACCGGAACTTCTGGCGCGCTATGCCGGGCCCTGTCCACGCTATACCTCTTACCCCACCGCGGACCGCTTCGCGCCACTGGCTGTGGATGAAAGTAGCGGTGCTGTTGCCGGCGCAGAAAGACCCTGGGATGCACTGAACAGTGTGCGCTCTCTGTCCCTGTATGTGCATATCCCGTTCTGTCATTCCCTGTGTTATTTCTGTGCCTGTAACAAGGTTATTACTCACCAGTACGGCCTCGCCTCGAGCTATCTCGATCATCTGCTCAAAGAAGCCCAGTGGTACCGCGAGCGCGTCGCTCCGGTGCCGGTGACACAACTGCATCTGGGCGGTGGCACGCCCACCTTTCTGAATGACCGCGATCTGACCCGGTTGATGGTGGGGTTGGGGGACGTGTTCGAGTTGCGCAGTGGTGACGATGTGGAGTACAGCATCGAGGCCGATCCCCGGGTGCTGGAGCTGGAAACTCTGGATACCTTGCGCAACCTTGGGTTCAACCGCCTGAGTATGGGAATCCAGGATTTCAATCCTGATGTGCAGCGGGCAATCAACCGGATCTGTACCCCGCAGCAGGTGCGTACTCTCACCGAGGCCGCGCGCGAGCGCGGATTTGGCTCCATCTCTTACGATCTGATCCACGGGTTGCCGGGGCAGAGCGTGGCGAGCCTGGAGCGTACCATCGATACCGTGCTGGAGCTGGCGCCGGATCGCATTGCCCTGTACCACTACGCGCACCTGCCCCACCGCTTCAAGGCGCAGCGCCTGATCGATTCCGATCTGATGCCGCCGCCGTCAGAAAAAATTGCCATGCAGTTGGCCGCCAGCCGCCGTCTCACCGAGGCCGGCTACGTCTTTCTCGGCATGGATCACTTCGCGCGCCCCGATGACCCCATGGCCATCGCCGCAGCGGAGGGGCGTTTGGCGCGCAACTTCCAGGGCTACACCCTGATGCCGGCCGATGCGCTGGTGGGACTCGGGGCCTCGGCTATCAGCTATAGCGCCGATGGCTACTGGCAGAACCAGCACAACCAGAAGGAATACACCACAGCCATTGCCGCCCGCGGCCAGGCTATTTTCCGCGGCTGGCAATTGACGGACGACGACCGGCTGCGGCAGGGACTGATCATGGAATTGATGTGTCATCTGCGTATCGACAAGAGGGAGCTGGAGCGGAAAACCGGCGCGCCGTTTGCAGGTTATTTCCATCGGGAGCTAGCGCGATTGCAGCCCATGTTTGAGGATGGCCTGCTGGGACAGAGTGACCGCGACCTCTACGTCACCGAGCGTGGACGCTGGTTCCTGCGTAACGCCGCCGCTGCTTTTGACACTTACCTGCATGAGGCGCAAACTGACGCGCAATATTCGCGTGTGCTCTAGCCTCTGGAAAAGCCTCAGGAAAGGGATAAAATCCCGATCAAGGTGAGAATCTCTGAGCTTTGTTTCGGGAAAATGGACGTAATTATGGGAAAACTTTCCACTGCCGTCAGCTGTGGTAATTGCTCGGTCAAAAGGCTGTGCCTGCCTGTGGGCCTGAGTGAGGAAGATATCCAGCGTCTGGAGCATGTGACGCGCAAGAAAAAAATCCTCAAGACCGGCGAGCCACTATTTCGCGCCGGCGACCCCTTTTCCAATCTTTATGCCATTCGTTCCGGCAGTTTCAAGTCGGCGGTGATCGGTGCCGATGGCGACACCCAGGTGACTCACTTTGCGCTTCCAGGGGAGTTGTTGGGGCTGGATGCCTACAGCAGCGGCGCGCACCCCGGTTACGCTGAAGCGCTGGAAGAGAGCAGTGTTTGTGTGCTGCCGTTTACCCAGCTCGAAAGCCTTGCCCAGCAAGTGCCCGCCCTGCAGAAGCAGATCTACAGCATCTTTTCCGAAGAACTGAAACAGGAAAATGAGGCCCTGTTGCTATTGGGCAAGCGCTCTGCAGAAAGTCGCCTTGCGGCGCTGCTGATCAATATCTCAAGCCGCTATGCGCGGCGGGGTTATTCCGCCAGTGAATTTCTGCTGACCATGCCGCGTATGGATATTGCCAACTACCTGGGGTTGACTGCAGAAACCGTCAGCCGGCTGATTTCCCGTTTTCAAAAACAGGGCCTGATTCGTGTACGGGGCCGTGCAATCACCATTCTGGATTTGATCGCTCTCAGCGAGTTGGCGGGCACCCACTGCAGTTACGAAGGTAGCTGATTTCAATGGCGCCAGGCTGCGTGCCTTCGTCTGACACGCTTCGCCGGGTAACTGGCGAGTGCGGGTGCCGGGTCAACGAGGTTTTCGCAGAGCGTCTGGTATAGGCGCTTTACTCCATTATGAAAGTGTACGCTTTCCTTCTCGCGCAGTTCCACTTTATACACGGCTCTATTCTGGTATGGCTCAGGTGTCGAAGCTTGATATGGATCAAGCCGCAGTAACACGATGCTGCGGCCAGCGCCAAAAAAGAAGGTGTACTGGCGTCGCACGCCAGCTGGGGGAAGGGTGGGTAACCAAGTTAGAAGTAATAGTCCTGCAGATCGATTTTTTCCCAGTCGTATATGAGCTGTGAGCCATCCGCCGTCACCAGGCTCACCTTTTCCGCCACCAGGCACTCAGACCACTCCACCTTGTTCATATCCACCATTTCTGCGCCGCCCTGCACCTTTATCATGGAATCCTGCCATGCCTGGTGACAGTAGCGCGGTATCTCGCCCTGAATTACCAGCTTCTGGCCAATGTAGTGCCCGTAATTCAGTTGCGGCATACGGTTGAGGTGGTAATGCTCCTCTTCCCCCAGCAGGTAGAACTTGCCGTTTTCTTCCACCAGGGTGCCGATGGCGGTGAGGCTCTGCTGCGCCGGGTTGGCGGAGCAGGCGGAGAGGAAAAGCAGGGGGAGCAGTAAGCTCTTTCGTGAAGACATCATTGTTACTCTTTGGTTATTTGTTACCAAAATAGCAAGTGAGGATTGCAGAAGCATTTCAGTTTGGTTGCAGGAGAGCGGCGGCGTGCTGGGAACGCTGGAATGAACGTTCGCAAGGGAGACTTCCCCACTCTGTTGGCGTCGGCAGGGTGGGGTTGGAAGACTCAGCCAGAATACTTGGCCAGACAGTGCTGGCGGAAAACCTGGCTGAAAACTGAATCCGAAGGGGTTCAGGCTGCGTCGATTTTCTTTTCCTTGTGGCCATCTTTCAGGTGCAGGGCTACCTGTTTCTCCAGACCTTCCAGTGCGTAGGCCTGGCCGAAGCCTTTGACATAGCGTCCGGCGCTGGGCTTTAGCTCAAACAGGTGGAAGTCTTCCAGTCCTTTCAGGTGATCCATCACCGGTCCGAACTTCTCCCGCAGTTGTTCAATGCGCTCCTGCCAAAGAGGCGCCTCACGGCCGATCAGGCCCGCCTCAACATTGAACGTCACCCGCAAACGCGCAAACGCCTGCTTGGTATCCGCTTCATCTGCATTAAATATCACAGAAGCCTTACGGTTCGCTTTCAGGTTGGCCGCATGCTCGGAAAGATCGGAAATAAAGAGGTAAAAGTTGCCATCTGCGGCCAGAAATGGCGCGGTGCTCGCATGTGGATGCCCGCCAGCGGCCAGGCTCGCCAGGTTCAGCAGCTTGCGGCTGGCGATGAAATCGCGCACCTCGGCCACCAGGTCGGCACCGTCGTTGGTTTTGGGATTCTGGGTTTGAAGTTTGTTCTGTTCTGTCATGATCCAATTCCCCCGTTAGGAATTCTTAGCGCCGGCACCTGCCAGCTGCTGTTTCAATGCTTTAAATCGCTCGATCTGATCCGGAATTAGCTTGCGCTCTGCATCCCGGCCCAGAAATACCTTGAATACACAGTTACCGCTGGGCGCCAGGAAAACCATGGAGTGACTTTCGGCGCCGCGGTGGGGTTTGCTCACAAAAGCCACTTCAGTTAGGCCGTCAACCAGCAGGTGGCCGTGGAAAGGGTTTTTGTGGTGCATAAAGTTGTAGTACCCGTGGGCAATGCTGCCTTTGGGGAATTCCCCCTTGAACTCGAATACCGATCCCTCGTTCTGCACGATGGTGGTGACCTTGCCCCAGCTGGGTAGCTCTTCAATCAGCTGCCACACGGCGTCGCTGGCGGCGAGCGAGGCCATCTCGGATGGCAGGTTGGCAATGATTTCACGCACACTGGTGTCGAGTTGTTGCGCCATTTGTTCCAGGGTAAAACCGGATTCACTGGCCAGCAGTTCCTGTACTTTTTCCTGCATAAGCAATACCAAAAATTTTTTCCCGTTTATCACAGAAGTCGCCGAAGCAATGGTTACCACTGCTTCGGCGGTTACTTAAATTTTCAGATCAAAAACGGTAGCTCGCAGACAGTTTAATGTTGCGCCCGGGCATATACAGTTCCTGGAAGGCGACCCGGTATTCCTCGTCTGCCAGGTTGTCCAGGGCCAGGCCCAATTTCAGGCCGTTCAGGTTGCCAGTGGCGGGTTCCCAGGTCACGTAGGCATCGGCCAGGGTGTAGCTGTCGTACTCGCGGGTTTCTTCAGCCGGCAATTGATCCTGGGCGGAGACCACCGAGGTGCGCAGGCCGGTTTTCAGGTCGCGCTGCAGGAAGTAGTAGCCCAGGTCCAGTACGAATTTGTCGGCGGGGATACTGCTCAGGTAGCTGTCATCGGACAGGTCCTTGCCTTCCGTCTGGCCGTAGCTTGCGCCCACTTCCAGGTCGTTGACCAGGTAATTCGCGCTCAATTCGAAGCCTTTCAGTTCTGCTTCATCCACGTTCAGGTAGGTGGTGTTCATGGGGAAGCCGAACATAAAGTGCGGATTGATCACTACCTGCTCGATAAAGTTGTCGACCCTGTTGCGGAACACCGTGGCGCTGGCGGTGAGCTGGTCGCTATCGGTGGCGAGGCCGCTGAATGCGACGTCGGCACGCAGTTCGGCGTTTTGAGCTTCTTCCGCTTTCAGGTCCGGATTGGGAATAAAGGTGTTGGCGAGAAAACCCATACCCATAAAACTGAAGTCGCCGTAGGCATAGTGAGTGCCCTGGGTGTACATCTCTTCAACACCGGGTGCGCGGAAGGCCTTGGCGTAGCTGGCACTCAGGTTCAGCCATTCGGTGGCTTTTACCGACGCGGCGATGGCCGGGGAGACCGCGGTGTCTTCGCGGGTGGAGTCCACCAGTTGCTGGCTGTTGGCTTCAAAACGGTCGTAGCGTACGCCCGGGGTCAGGGTGAAGGCGTCGGCAAAGGTGAAGGCGGCCTGGGCGTAAAGGCCGAGTACGTCGGTGTCCGCGTTCAGGTTTTGTGGGCGATTGTCGCCATCGCGGACGGTGGTCACCTCATCTTGGTACCAGTCGAGGCCGTAGACCCACTGGGCGCCGAGGCCGTCGGTGGCATTGGTGATGGCAATCCCGGTAGTGGAGACTTCGGTGTTGTCGTTTTGGCCGGTCTCACCTTGAGTCGGGCGGAACTCTTCGAATTGGGTGTCGTTGCGGAAAATCGTGAGCCTGGAAGTGTGTTTGCCTTCCAGCGCTTGCACCCAGTAGTTGGCGGTCACGTTCTGGTCGGTGATGTCGCGCTCCACCAGTGGAGAGCTGGTGCCGACATTGGCGTTGGGGTTGGAGGGAACGCCTTCTTCCCGGTTGTTGTGGCGGAGAGAGAGATCGACGCGCTGATTGTCGCTGATGTTGAAGCCGCCACGGGCGAGCAGGGCGGTGTTTTCGCTGGCGCTGTTTTCCAGTTCTTCGCCGCCACCGATTTCCACATTGTCGTGATCGGAAACAGAGCCGTTTACCAGGTAATCAAACTCGCCGGACACGCCGTAAATCGCGGCGGTGGTTTCACTGGAGCTACCGTTGCTGCCAAGTTCCTGCTTCAGGTAGCCACCCACAGCGTCGCCGCTTTTCAGCAGGTCCGCGGCGCTCTTGGTGGACATGGCCACCACACCGCCGATGGCGCCGGAGCCCCACAGGCTGGAGGCGGGGCCTTTTTTTACTTCTACCTGTTTCAGCAGTTCCGGGTCCAGCTGGTAGGTGCCGCGGTGGCCAGAATTGAAATTCTGGCGGGCGCCGTCGATGGTTTGCAGTACGCGCACGCCGGAGAGACCGCGGATATTCGGTGCCTGGTTGGAGTAGCGGGGGCCGCCTTCAACCTGGATGTTGGGTTCGTATTTCAGCGCCTGGGCGATGGATTCCGGCTGCTGCTCTTCCAGCTGTGTCCGCTCCACAACCACGGTGGTGGCGTCCTTTTCTTTGGTGGCGGGATTTCGGTCCGCGGCGACAACCACTTCACCGAACTGGATCACCGGTTGTTCGCCGTTATCAGTCTGTGCCATCAGGTTGCTGGTACCCAGTACCAGTATTGCTGCTGCGAGCGGATGAAATTTCAGAGTCTTGAATTGGCCCATGACGGTGCCCCCTTTTTTTGATTCCCATGTGGTTATCCGTATTGCCGGCATTTTTTTGGCCGCTTGGTACGATTGCGCCGAATACTAGTGGTTGTTAATAGTTATGTAAATGCAAACTATTATCATTTGATATTGGTTCTGCAAGTTGCTAGTCTTCGCTCTGTTCACAAGTAACTGGGACGCCTGTGTCTGTTTCGGCTTGCGGAAATGAAATGGGCTTGAATCGGAACGGAAGCGGGATGGCGATTAGCGGTGCTGCGGCGCGGCACTGAGGCGGGTGTCTTGCCAGAAATTCAATAAATTAAAAATACGGGGAAAACTTCAGCGTGAACTTGCGCCTGACAGTGATGGTGATCTGCTCGCTCGCCTTGCACGGGTGGCTGCTGTGGGCTGCGCCGGCACCGGCAGTGACGGCACCTTCCGGGTCGGTAGCGCTGAAGTTGGGGCAGTTAAAACTTGCGGCGCAGCCGCCCGAAGTACAGCCCGAGACGGCCGTGCAAGCGACAGCGATAGAGCCTGTTAAACCAGAGCCCGTTAAAAAAATCGAGCCGTCAAAGCCCAAAAAGAAAACGCCGGAACAAGTACAACCGGTGGGGCAGGTGCCAGTACAACCGATTGTCCAACCCGTTGATCAGCCGGACGTCGCGCCACTGCCGGGAGCAGAAACGCCATCAGCGTCCGCGGCCGCGGTGAATACCCAGGTTGCTACTGCTCCGCAGAGTCGCCAGCAAAGTGTGGGGGATGAGCCGGTATTGGTGGAGCGCCCCGCATTCGCCCGTCCGCCCGCAGCGCCGGTGTACCCGGAACTGGCGCGACAGCGCCGGCAGCAGGGCACCGTGATCGTAGAGGTGCGGCTGGACCGCAATGGCGCTCAGGTGATTCGGCGGTTGTTGCAGTCCTCCGGGGTAGACAGTCTCGATGAGGCGGCGCTGCAGGCCGTGGAGTCCTGGCATTTTCTGCCCTACAAGGAAAACGGGCGCGCGCGCCTGTCTCGAGTGCGCCTGCCCATCCGGTTTTCGCTGTAACCGGTGGCGATAATTTATCGTGCGGCTACGACCGTACCCGACCATTGAGTGAAATATGTTCGAGCATCAAACCTGGTCAGAATTTTTCGCCCAGCTGGGGCCCATGGGCTGGCCACTGCTGGTTGTTTCTGCGGCGGCCCTGGCGCTGCTGGGAGAGCGCTTGTGGTTCTTGTTGATTACCGGCCATCGCGGTATCAGCGGTTCTTTCAAGCGGCTGCAGTGCACCGCTCAATCCGGTTTGGATCAGCTGGCACAGCAATGTGAAGGTGAGCGCGCGCTCGCCAGCCGCGCCACCGCACTGCTGCTGCAGCACCGCAATACAGAAAAAAAACAGCGCGAAGAGGTGGCGGCCGTCTGGCTTCAGGAGCAGCGCCGCCAGCTGCACAGCGGTCTGCGTCTGTTGATGGTCATTGGCATTATCAGCCCACTGCTGGGCTTGCTGGGTACGGTGCTGGGATTGATCGGCATGTTTGCCGGGCTCTCCGGCAGCCATGAGGCGGTGACCCCGGCGCTGTTGGCGGACGGCCTGGGAATGGCCATGAGCACCACCGCTGCGGGCCTGATTGTCGCGCTGCCGGCCATTGCCGGTGCGCACCTGCTGGCGATCTGGAGCGACCGCACCGTGGCAGATCTGGAGCACCTGTTTAACCGCGGCAGTCTCTGGCTGGAGGGGCTGGACCCCTGCGCCTGCAAACGGGTGCTGGCGGCGAGGGAAAAAGGGCGCAACCCGACATCAAATTGCGATCTGGCGGTACCCGCAGCGTGATCAATATCAACCCGCCCAACAGACGAGAATTTTCGCTGGCCAATCTGGCGCCGGATCTGACTCCGTTGCTGGATATCATTTTTATCGTGCTGGTATTCCTGCTGTTGACCGCGAATATGCGCCTGACTTCCCTGCCGATGGACCTGCCGGCCAGTGAGCACACAGCCGCGGCCATGCCGTCTGACCCGCTGACCGTTTCCCTGTCCAATCGCGGCCCCGACCTGTGGGGTATCGATGATCGTGGCTACAGTAATCAGGGTGAGTTTGAGCAGGCGCTGATGGCCGCACTGCTGGCCAATCCCCAACGCCCGGTGGCCCTGGCCAGTGATCGCAATGTGCCGGTGCAGCGGATGCTGGATCTGCTTGCACTGTTGCAGAAAGAGGGCGTAGACGTGGCGGAGATCGCATTGCAGCCGGACTCAGCGAATCAATAACCAAGTAACAAATTTTATTTGTGCATTTTTTGTTTTTCATTTTTGCGAACGTTATCGACGGGATTCGAACCATGAAAACCCTGGCTAAAAAATTGGCGGCAATGGCTTCCACTGCAGTTTTAGTACTGACGTTTGGTAATAGCTGGGCGGCTGCTCCCGAACGGGTAATCAGTGCCGGCCACTCCATTACTGAGCTGGTGTTGGCACTCGGTGGCGGTGACAGCCTGATCGCGGTGGACTCCTCCACCCGGTTGCCGGCGGATTTCCCAAAAGTGCCTGTGGTGGGGTATTACCGCCAGTTGCCGGTGGAGGGGTTGTTGGCGCAGAACCCACAATTGTTGGTGGGGGGGGATCATATGGGGCCGGCAAACACCCTGCAGTTGCTGAAGGATTCCGGCGTGGCGGTGCTGCAGTTGTCGGAGGCGGAAAATGGTGAGCAGTTGCTGGCCAACATCGACCGCCTTTCTGGTGTGCTGGGAAAGCCTGCGGCAGAACTGAGCAAGCTGGTCGTCGCACAACTGCGCGCGCTAAAGCGTGCCCGTGCAACGCTGTCGACGCCGCCGCGCATTCTGTTTGTGCGTGCCCAGCAGGGGCGTGGAGTAAAAGCGGCCGGCACCGGTACCAGCCCTGACAGCCTGATTCGCCTTGCCGGGGGCGTGAACGCGGTGGATTTTTCCGGCTATAAACAGTTGTCGGATGAGGCGTTGCTGCAGCTGCGCCCGGACTGGATTCTGTTTTCCAATGATCAGGCGGAACAGTTGCGTGGTGGTGCGGCGCTGCTGGAGTGGCAGCCGCTACTGAAGCTGACCCCGGCCGGCAAAAAACAGGCGTTTTACTCCGTAGATGGCTATGCCCTGTTGGGTGGCATCGGCCTTGCGAGCCTGAGTGAAGCGAAAAAACTGAACGAAAAATTTGCAGGTAAGTAAGCCGGGGAGTGGCAGCTTGCCACCTCTATTCGAATAGATCACCGAACATCCCGTATTTGAGGTATCCCTCCGTTGGAATTTCGCCTGACTGATAAAAGTCTGTTGCCGGCACTGGTGGCGCTGTTGTTGATTGGCAGCTGCCTGTCACTCGGTGTGGGTGCCATGAGCATCGGCTGGCGGGATGTACTCGCCGGGCTGATGCAGTGGGGCTGGCCGGGTTTTTTGAGTCTGGATGTGCCGGCGCAATATTCGCTGGTACTCGGTGAGATTCGTCTGCCGCGACTGCTGCTGGGGCTGATTGTGGGCGGTATCCTGGGGCTTTGCGGGGCGGTGATGCAGGGGTTGTTTCGCAACCCGCTGGCGGATCCGGGAATTATTGGTGTTTCTGCTGGTGCCGGGGTGGGTGCGGCATTTGTACTGGTATTTGCCAGCGGTGCGGCACTGACGACATTCGCTGGCGGCTTGTTCAGTAGTATCCACTGGCTGCTATTACCTGTCGCCGCCAGCCTTGGGGGAGCTTTGAGCACCTGGCTGGTCTATCGCCTGGGTGATCGCGGCAAATCGGTGGTGATGATGCTGCTGGCGGGTGTCGCGATCTATGCGCTGGCCGGTGCGGCAATTGGCCTGCTCAATTACGTGGCAGATGATCGCGCCTTAAGGGATATCACTCTTTGGCAGATGGGGACCCTTGGCGGTGCGACCTGGAGCTCTGTGGCCATGGCGGCATCCGTACTGGTGGTGGCTGGTGCATTGCTGTGGCGACGTGCGCCGGCACTGAATGCGCTGCTGCTGGGGGAGTCAGAAGCCCGCCACCTCGGGGTGGATGTGGCGCGCCTCAAACAATTGATGATTGTAGTCACCGCGATTGCCATGGGCGCGGCGGTATCGGTCTCGGGGATGATCGGCTTTATTGGCCTTGTGGTGCCGCACACCATTCGCCTGTTGCGCGGGCCGGATCACCGTTTCCTGTTGCCCTATAGTGTGCTGGCCGGTGGTCTGTTGCTGGTAGTGGCGGATACGGTTGCGCGTACTCTGGTGGCGCCGGCGGAAATGCCGGTAGGTATTCTGACGGCACTGTTGGGAGCCCCTTTCTTTATTTACCTGCTGTGGCAGCAGCGCCGGCAGATTTTTTGAGGGGTGCCCGTGCTGATTCAGATCGACAATCTCGGAATTTCCTACCCCCGCGCCAGTGATCCGCTGCTGAAAAACATATCCCTGGGCTTCAGGTGTGGTGAAGTCACCGCGCTGCTCGGGCCCAATGGCTGCGGCAAAACCTCGCTGCTGCGTGCCATCAGTGGCGAATTGAATTACAGCGGAAGCATTCAACTATTCGGGCGGCCGCAGCAGGACTGGTACCGCACTCCACAGGAGCACCGAGCGTTGGCGCGCCGCTACGGCTTGCTGCCGCAGAATTCAAGCCTGAATTTTGCCTTCACCTGCGCCGAAGTCGTGCAGCTGGGGCTGGCCCCCGGCAGCTTATCGCGGTCGGAGCAGGAGGAGCGGGGCGGGTACTTTATGCAGCGGGCCGATGTCTGGCAGCTGCGGGACCGACTGTTTCCCAGTCTTTCTGGCGGGGAAAAACAGCGTGTGCAGCTGGCGCGAGTGCTGTCCCAGCTCAGCCTTGCTGACCCGGGAGATGAGCGCATATTGCTGCTGGACGAACCCACCTCGGCACTGGACCTCAAGCACCAGCACCAGGTGCTGTCCTTGGCGCGGGAGGTTGCCGACGAAAATACGGCAGTGGTGGCAGTTCTGCACGACCTCAACCTCGCCGCCCGCTACGCCGACCGCATGGTGATGCTCTCCAGTGGTAGCGTCCTGGCCGATGGCGCTCCGGACGAACTGCTGCAGCCGGATCTGGTGGAGCAGGTCTACGGCTACCGCGGACAGCTGGTGGAAGTTTCAGGCCACCGCGTACTGCTATAGCGGTACGTCACTAACTGTTGATACTTGCGTCAGCTGGTACTTTCGTTCCGGATGATTCTCCCGATCCTGGTAACTTGAGCAGAGTTGGGCGCTGGATTGAATTTGTTTCACGTGCACCCTTTGCACCGCGGCCAGCGGCTTGGTGTACAATGCGCCGCTTTCTGGGGCGGGCCGGTCACAAATGGGTCGGGATTTGCCCTTGTCGAGATTATGCTTGCGCGATCTGCGCCTTATCATCCGAGGGAACACCATGTTTGATAAATCCGTCACTCTTGCTTCATATGATCCCGATGTGTGGTCTGCCATTCAGGACGAAGACCGCCGCCAGGAAGAACACATCGAGCTGATTGCCTCGGAAAACTACACCAGCCCGCAGGTCATGGAAGCCCAGGGTACCAGCCTGACCAACAAGTACGCCGAAGGTTACCCGGGCAAGCGCTACTACGGTGGTTGTGAGTATGTCGACAAGGTAGAAGCCTTGGCCATCGAGCGCGCCAAAGAGCTGTTCGGCGCCGACTACGCCAACGTCCAGCCGCACTCCGGCTCCCAGGCCAACGCCGCGGTTTATCAGGCGCTGTGTGCCCCGGGCGACACCGTACTCGGTATGAGTCTGGCCCACGGTGGCCACCTTACCCACGGTGCCAAGGTTAACTTCTCCGGCAAAATGTACAACGCCGTACAGTACGGTCTGAACGCCGACACCGGCGAAGTGGACTACGAAGAAGTAGAGCGCCTGGCCCTGGAGCACAAGCCGAAAATGATCGTGGCCGGGTTCTCTGCCTACAGCCGTATCATGGACTGGGCCAAGTTCCGCACCATCGCCGACAAGGTTGGTGCTTACCTGATGGTCGATATGGCCCACGTTGCCGGTCTGGTAGCCGCAGGTGTTTACCCGTCTCCGGTACCCCACGCGGACGTGGTGACCTCCACCACCCACAAAACCCTGCGCGGTCCCCGCGGCGGCATCATCATTGCCAAGGCCAACGAAGAGATCGAGAAGAAACTGAACAGCGCGGTATTCCCGGGCGGCCAAGGTGGCCCGCTGATGCACGTGATCGCGGCCAAGGCAGTTTCCTTCAAGGAAGCCATGAGCCCTGAATACAAGGCGTACCAGAAGAAGGTAGTGGAAAACGCTCGCGCCATGGCGGCCACCTTCCTGGATCGCGGCATCAACATCGTTTCCGGCGGCACCGACGACCACCTGATGCTGGTGGATCTGATCGGCAAGGAGTACACAGGTAAGGATGCGGACGAAGCCCTGGGCAACGCCAACATCACCGTGAACAAGAACGCGGTTCCCAACGACCCGCGCTCCCCCTTCATCACCAGCGGCCTGCGTGTCGGTACCCCGGCGATCACCACCCGTGGCTTCGGTGTGGAAGAGACCAAGCAGCTCACCAACTGGATCTGCGACATCCTCGATGCGCTGGAGAAAGGCAACGCCGATGCGACCATCGCCGAAGTGAAGGTCAAGGTGCTGGAAATTTGTGCGAAGTTCCCCGTATACAAGGGATAACGGGCAAACCATACCTGGGTTGAGCCCGGGTACATTGCGCAAAAAACGGCCCCGGTAAGGGGCCGTTTTTATTTGTGAGCCTAAAACGCCTGCGGGCCTCAGATTCTGCCAAATGCGGTTTATTCCCCACGCTGTGGTAAAATCTCGCCCACTTTTTTACAGGGCCTCCTCCCCATGCACTGTCCCTTCTGCAGCGCAGACGAAACCAAAGTTGTCGATTCCCGCCTGGTAGCCGATGGCGACCAGGTGCGCCGTCGTCGCGAATGTCTGCAGTGCCACGAGCGTTTCACCACCTTTGAAACCGCCGAATTGCTGCTGCCCCGTGTGGTCAAGCAGAACGGCCAGCGCGAACCCTTCAACGAAGACAAGCTCCGCGCCGGTATCCAGCGCGCGGTGGAGAAACGCCCGGTCAGCACCGAGCGCGTGGAAGCGGCTGTGGCCCAGATCAAACACGCCCTGCAGGCCACCGGCGAACGGGAACTGCCCGCCATGCGCATCGGCGAACTGGTGATGGAACAGTTGCGGGAGCTGGATCAGGTCGCCTACGTGCGTTTTGCCTCGGTCTACCGCCGTTTTGAGGACGTCAGCGACTTCAGCGACGAGATCGAACGCCTCAATACCCGCGGCAAAGCCACCGCCGAACCCGGAGACGTGTCGTGAGCCCGAGGGAACTGATGGCCCGCGCCATCCAGCTGGCAGAGCGCGGTCTCTATACCACCATGCCCAACCCCCGGGTTGGCTGCGTGATCGCCGACAGCGCGGGCAATATCCTCGCTGAGGGCTGGCACAAGTGCGCCGGCGAAGGGCACGCCGAAGTCGAAGCCCTTAAAGCGGCTGGAGGCAGTGCAAAAGGCAATATCGCCTACGTCACACTGGAACCCTGCAGTCACAGCGGCAAGACCGGTCCTTGTGCCGATGCGCTGATTGCTGCCGGCGTGGCCAAGGTCGTATATGGCATGGAAGACCCCAACCCCAGTGTTGGTGGCCAGGGGTTACAAAAACTGCGCGATGCGGGCATTGAAGTGGAAGGCCCTCTGCTGGAAGAATCCTGCCGCGCCCTGAATCCGGGTTTTATCAAGCGCATGACCCTGGGACTGCCGCTGGTGCGCAGCAAGTCCGCGATGAGTATCGACGGCCGTACCGCCATGGCCAGTGGGGAATCCAAGTGGGTCACCGGCCCCGCCGCCCGCGCCGATGTGCAGAACCTGCGCGCGCGCAGCTGCGCGATCATTACCGGCGTGGACACCGTGCGCCACGACAACCCGAACATGAATGTGCGCCCGGAAGAGATGGCGCTGGAGCCGGCGCTGGCTGCCGCAGCGGCAGAAAAGCAGCCTCTGCGGGTGATCGTCGACAGCAAACTGCGCACGCCGGCGAAAGCCTTTATATTGCAGGGCGACGCCCCCACATTGGTGGTCACCACGGAAGCGGCGGACAGCGAGCGCCGTGTGCGGCTGGAAAAGACCGGTGCCGAAGTACTGGTCTTGGCGGCGGACAAAGAAGGCCGAGTGCACCTGGGGGAACTGCTGAAAGAGCTCGCCCGTCGCGAGTGCAACGAAGTGTTGGTCGAGAGTGGTGCGACCCTCTCCGGTGCCTTTATGTACCAGGGCCACGTGGACGAGATCATCGTCTATGTGGCGCCCAAGATTCTCGGCTCCAGCGCCAGACCGCTGTTTGAGCTGCCGATTGAGCGCATGGGTTCCATGCTGCCCATCACCATTACCGATATGCGTGCAGTCGGCCACGACTGGCGTATTACTGCCACCACGGACATAGAGCGTTAGAGGCACATCGAATTGTTCACCGGAATCGTTGAAGCGGTTGGCGAAATATCCGCGTTACAGCCAAAAGGTGGCGACCTGCGCCTGCGGGTGAAAACCGGCAAGCTGGATTTGTCCGACGTGAAACTGGGTGACAGTATTGCCACCAACGGCGTCTGCCTCACCGTGGTCGAACTGCCTGGTGACGGTTACTGGGCGGACGTTTCGGCCGAGACGCTCGCGGTCGCTACCCTGAAAGACTGGAAACTCGGCGATAAGGTGAATCTGGAAAAGGCCCTCACGCCCCAGACCCGCCTTGGCGGCCATATGGTCAGTGGCCACGTGGATGGTATTGGCGAAGTGGTATGGCGTAAAACCACCGCCCGCGCCGAACAGTTCCGCCTGCGTGCCCCGGACGAGCTGGCCAAATACATCGCCCACAAGGGCTCGATTACCGTGGATGGCACCAGCCTGACGGTGAACGCGGTAGACGGTGCCGAATTCGAGCTCACCATCGTGCCCCACACCATTGCGGAGACCGTGATCGGCGGTTACCGGGCTGGCACTCGGGTGAACCTGGAAGTGGACCTGATTGCGCGCTACCTGGAGCGGCTACTCTTGGGGGATGCCGCGGCCAAGTCGCAGAGCGATGGTCTGACCATGGAATTCCTCGCCCAGCACGGTTTTTACAAGGCCTAGCACCAGTAGGAGTCTGCTTGCAGGCGAACAGAATCGAAGCGGTTCGCCTGCAAGCAGGCTCCTACAAAAGAAACATGGGGCAAGCCCAAAAGAATTGCCAAACACGATTTGAGAGAGTTATGGAACTGAATAGCGTTGAAGAACTGATCGACGATATCCGCCAGGGCAAAATGGTAATCCTGATGGACGACGAAGATCGCGAGAACGAGGGTGACCTCGTGATCGCCGCCGAGCAGGTTCGGCCGGAAGATATCAACTTCATGGCCACCCACGCCCGCGGTCTCATCTGCCTGACCCTGACGGCGGAGCGCTGCGAGCAGCTGGACCTGCCGCTGATGTCTCGGGACAACGGCGCCCAGTTCAGCACCAACTTCACCGTCTCCATCGAAGCGGCCGAAGGCGTAACCACCGGCATCTCCGCCGCCGACCGCGCGCGCACGATCCGCGCAGCGGTCGCTCGCAACGCCAAACCATCCGATATCGTTCAGCCCGGGCATATCTTCCCGATCAAGGCACAGCCCGGCGGCGTACTCAGCCGTGCCGGCCACACCGAAGCGGGTTGCGACCTGGCGCGTCTCGCCGGCTTTGAGGGCGCGGCGGCCATCGTCGAGATCATGAACGAAGACGGCACCATGGCCCGTCGCCCGGACCTGGAAAAATTCGCCCAGGCCCACAACCTCAAGATCGGCACTATTGCCGACCTGATCAACTACCGCGCGCTCAACGAAAAAACCGTCGAGTGCGTCAACCAGCGAAAGGTGCATACCGAGTTCGGCGAATTCAAACTGCGCACTTACCTGGACAAAGCCCGGCGCGAACGTCACTTTGCCTTTTACCTCGGCGAGTTCCAGCCGGAAGAACCGACCCTGGTCCGTGTTCACGTCGCCAGTACCCTGCGCGACGTCTTCAGCCTGCGTCGCGGCGACGAGAAGTTCGCCCCCTGGACCTTCCGCAGTGCACTGAAAAAAGTTGCGGAAGAGGGCAAAGGTATTGTGGTCGTCATCTGCCACAACGAAACCACCGACGAAATTGAAGAGAGCATCGACTGGCTGATCAGTGGCAAGCAGCAGCGCCCGAGCCAGGACCTGGTGTACAAACAAGTGGGCACCGGCTCACAGATTCTGCGCGACCTGAAAGTGCGCAAAATGCGCCTGATGAGTGCGCCGTTTAAATTCAGCGCTATTTCCGGCTTCGACCTGGAAGTAGAAGAATATCTGAACGCAGAAGAGATTTAAGAGAGCACGCATAGGTGGGTATTACTACCTATGTACAACTTTAAGGTGGGGTGCTGGGGCAAACTTTTCAGGAGCGTCGCAAACAGGATGTTTGCGCCGCAGCGCCCAGGGATGGGTTCACAGCGGTCCTGAAAAGTTTGCCCCAGTGCACCACCGCCACTGCACGAGACCCGAAGTACGACGGGTCCAGCAGGGATCCAGTAGAAAACGGAAAAAAACTATGAGCAATATCAAAGTAATTGAAGGGGATTTCGTCGGCAGCACTGGTAAATACGCGCTGCTGGTAAGCCGTTGGAACAGCTTTGTTGTGGAAAGCCTGAAAAACGGCGCCCTCGACACCCTGCGTCGCAAGGGCATCAAAGACGAAGACATCACCATCTACTACGCCCCCGGCGCCTTCGAATTCCCGCTGGCCGCGCAGAAAATTGCCGAAAGCAAAAAATTCGATGCCGTGATCGCCCTCGGCGCGGTCATTCGCGGCGGTACCCCGCACTTCGAATACGTTGCTGGCGAATGCACCAAAGGCCTCGCCCAGGTATCCCTCAACACCGGTATCCCTGTGACCTTCGGCGTACTGACCGTAGACTCCATCGAACAGGCCATCGAGCGCTCCGGCACGAAAGCCGGCAACAAGGGTTGTGAAGCCGCCGAAACCGCCCTCGAAATGGTTTCCCTGCTGGGCAAAATTTGAATCGGATTGAACTGAAATGACCGTAACCGCATCCGCCCGCCGCAAGGCACGCCACTACGCCATGCAGGCCCTGTACCAGTGGCAAATGGCCGGCTCCAATCTCAACGCCATCGAAGCCGAGTTTCATGCCGACAACGACATGAGCAAAACCGACGTGGCCTACTTTCGCGAACTGCTCCACGGCGTAGCGAAAAACCTCGATGAAATCGAAGGTGCCTACAGCGAGTTTCTCGATCGCAATGTGGAAGAACTGGATCCGGTATCCCGTGCCCTGCTGCGCATGTCCACTTACGAAATGAAAAACCGTGTCGACGTACCCTACAAAGTCGTCATCAATGAAGCCGTTGCCCTGGCGAAAAAATTTGGCCCCACCGACGCGTTCAAATTTATCAACGGCATACTCGACAAGGTGGCAGTAAAAGAGCGCAGTGTCGAAGTGAAGGCCGATAAAGGCTGATCGCCGCTATGTCCGGCCCCGGTGAATTTGAGCTGATTCGGGATTTCTTTGCCGCCCGTTTTCAGGGGAGTGCACCGGAGGCCGGTGTTGTCCTGGGGATTGGCGACGACTGTGCACTGCTGACCCCGCCCGCAGGTAAAACTCTCGCCACCAGTGTCGACACCCTGGTGGCCGGGGTGCACTTCCCCGCAACCGCCGACCCCTACCGCATCGCCAGCCGCGCATTGCGGGTAAACCTCTCCGACCTCGCCGCCATGAACGCGCAGCCGCTGTGGTTTACCCTCGCGCTCACCCTTCCCGAGAGCAATGCCGACTGGCTGGCCGGGTTTGCCGAGGGGCTGGCGGATACTGCCAAGCGGTTTGATGTCCAGCTGGTGGGTGGCGACACCACCAAAGGCCCGCTGGCGATTACCATCCAGGTGACCGGTGCCTGCGACAGGCCGCTGCGACGGGATGGCGCCTCAGCGGGGGATTCTGTCTTCGTAAGCAACCGGCTCGGCGCCGCGGCGGCCGCACTACCCATCGTATTGGGGGAAGTCGGCGGCAGCGAGATCCAGCGGCAGCAGATGGACGCGTCCTACTATTTCCCCGAGCCGCAATTCACCGTGGCCAGCGCCATCGGCGGTTATGCCAGTGCCGCGCTGGATATCTCAGATGGACTACTGGCGGATCTGGCACATATCTGCGAAGCCAGCGGGCTGGGCGCGGAACTGGATCTGAATCAGGTGCCGGTCGCGGAGCTGGCTCAGACAATGAGCGGTGACCAGGCGCGTACCGTTGCGGTTACCGGCGGCGACGATTACCAGCTCTGCTTTACCGTGCCACAGCAGCACCTGCCAGCGCTGAATGTATTGAACCTGCCGATCACCTGTATCGGCACAATGACCCGTGAGCGCGGCATTCGCTGTACGCTCGACGGCGAGCCCTGGACCCACGCACAGCCCGGCTACCGGCATTTTTAAGCGGCAGGAAAATAACAACATGACCCCGACGTTTGCCCAATTAATTCGCAGCCCTGTACTGTTTCTCGCATTTGGTTTCGGCTCCGGCCTTGCCAGAAAAGCCCCGGGGACTTTCGGCACACTGGCCGCGGTGCCGCTGTGGTACGGTCTGCAGTTTTTGTCGGCGCCCCTGTACCTTGCGGTGATTGTGGTCACCTTTGTACTGGGCTGCTACCTGTGCGGTGCCGCATCGAAAAAACTCGGTGTGCACGACCACGGCGGTATCGTGTGGGACGAATTCGTCGGCTACTGGCTGACCATGTTTCTGGCTCCGGCGGGCTGGTTGTGGGCGCTGTATGGCTTTGTGTTGTTCCGCATCTTTGATATTGCCAAGCCGCAACCCATTCGCTGGGCGGATCGCCGGGTGCACAGTGGTCTGGGGATAATGTTGGACGATATACTCGCAGGCATCTATGCCGCGCTGGTGTTGCAGGGCACGGCCTTTCTCATTCACATGATCTGAGGCGAGGCGTCGATGAAACTGCGCGCGATTTCTAGTCTGGTCCTGTTGCTATTGTCACTGTCCGCAGCGGCGCAGGATGTCCGGTTAAAGGCCATTTTCGGTACCAGCGCCATGTTCGAGATCGACGGCAGGCAGCGGCTGCTGAAATCCGGCAACACCTCGCCGGAAGGGGTGAGGCTGGTCTCGGTGACCAGTGAAAATGCCACCGTAGAGATCGATGGCCGTACGCAGCAACTGTCGCTGTCAGCTCCGATCGCCGCGAATTACGCCGAGGTGCAAAAGGCAGAGGTGCGCCTGGCTGCGGACAGCCGCGGCCACTACAGCACCACGGCGTGGATCAACGGCCGCCAGGTGCCGGTACTGGTGGATACCGGAGCGACCAGTATCGCTTTCAATTATCCGACGGCGCGGAATCTGGGACTGGATCTCGCCCGCGCACAGCCAATGACGGTCTCCACTGCCAACGGCATGGCCCGTGCTTACCGATTACAGCTCGACAGCGTCACTATTGGTGGTATCAAGGTGCACAATGTGGAAGCCTCGGTGCTGGGGGATGACTTCCCGCAGATTACGCTGTTGGGCAACAGTTTTTTGAGCCGCGTGGATATGCAGCAACAGGATGGTCTGTTGCTGCTGCGCGCGCGCGATTGATGACGAATTTTGATGGGACGCGAGGTATCAGTTTGACCATTCGTTATGTGGAATCCTCCAAACTGCCCACTTCCTGGGGTATGTTTGAAATGCACGGTTTTGAAGAAGTGGAAACCGGCAAGGAGCATGTCGTCCTGACCATGGGCGACCTGGATACCGACAAGCCGGTACTGGCTCGTATTCACTCCGAGTGCCTGACCGGGGATGCGTTGTTTTCCCTGCGCTGTGACTGCGGTGCGCAATTGCAGTATGCGCTGCACCGGATTGCCACCGAGGGACGCGGCGCGGTGTTTTATCTTCGCCAGGAGGGACGTGGGATCGGCCTGCTGAACAAGATCCGCGCCTACCATCTTCAGGATGCCGGTGCCGACACCGTGGAGGCCAACGAGCAGCTGGGTTTCGGTGCAGATATGCGGGATTACTCTATTCTTAAGCCGATGATTGACCACCTCGGCATCCAGTCGATTCGCCTGATGACAAATAATCCGCGCAAGGTGAAAGCGCTGGAAGCCCTGGGGGTGAAGGTTACCGAGCGTCTGCCACACCAGTCAGGCCGCAATCCACACAATGTGAATTACCTGTCCACGAAAAAGGGGAAGCTCGGTCATCTGTTTGATGACGAAGAGAAGTGATCTGCAGTTCCGGTGTGCCGAATCTGGAGCCCTCGCGAACCCGGACTAGAGTGGCTCGTGGTGCCTGACCTGGTTCGCAGTTTATGGCCGCGACTAGTCTAGAAACGGTACAAAAAATAAGTGGTCGTTTTGGCCGGGTAAGAATAGAGAGAATAAAGTGACACGTAATCTCACCGCACTGGTAATCAGCAGCGTCTTGATCTTGGCTGGATGCGAACTAACAGAAGACGACAAGGATCGCCTCAAAGACGCACAGGTTGATCTTGAGCAGCTGGCGGATCAGATCATCATCACCTATCCGGCGAACGGCTCCACTGTCACTAGCTCCACTACCGATGTGCGAGTAGATATTCCCGCGGCAGCGGGTGTTCAGGCGGTGTCACTCTATGTCGATGGGGTGGAAATAGCATCCGATGAGGATGGCGCGCCGTGGGAATTTTCCTGGCCTTCCTATTACTGGGCTGATGGTGGTGCCCATACCCTGCTGTTGAAAGCGCTTACCGAGAATGGCAATGAAGTCAGGAACAACCAGCAGTTCCAGGTCACGGTTGCCACCAGCGCAAACAGCGATCTCCAGTTCTCTGGAGGGCTGGACGGCAGCAGCGTAAAAGATACCAACCAGTTGTCTGTGGGATTTGAGCTGTTTCCCGGCGCTACGCGCTACCAGGTGGTTTACTCAACGGGCGACGAGGTCGAGACTGTTGACACGGAATCCAACAGTGCGCAGTTATCCGATCTGGACGTGGGTGTTTACCAAATCCGCTACCGGGCGATTGGCGCCGACGCTACATCCAATGATCTTGTTGGCCCCCTCAGTAGTCCTGTCTCTGTCGAATTGCTGGCTCCGGATCTGCCGGCGCTAAACCCTGCAGAAGTTGTCGCGAATCAGGCTGGCTATGATGTTTTGCTGTCCTGGGCTGATCTCGGTGAGGGGAACTCTTACCGCGTCAATCTGCTAAGCGGAACAGCCGGTGAAGAAATTCTGTTTTCCGAAGCCACCGAAGAAAATTCCATAACAATACCGGATTTGCCACTGGGAAATTATCGGTGGCAGCTGCAGAGAACCAATGGCCTGGGGCAGGATTCCGGATTCTCCGCGCCGCAAGCACTTGGCGTTGGTGTATTTGAACGGCGTTTGGGTGGTTCCGCTAATGACCACGCGAAACAGGTGCTCTCCGCCAGCGATGGTGGATTTATCCTTCGCGGATACACCAAGTCACCAGAAATTTTTTCGGCAGTGGATAGCGACGGAGATGACTGGATCATCAAGTTGGATAGCCAGGGAAATGTGGTTTGGGATTATGTCTCCAGTGCCGGTGGGCGGGACCGCTTCACCGATCTTGTGGAGCTTTCGGACGGATCCATTGTAGCGGTTGGGATGGATTGGGACTCGGACAAGGCCGTGATCCTTAAGCTCGATAGCACTGGCGCCAAACTCTGGGAAACGCTATATCGCCCCGAAAGTATTTCCGAGCGCTACGACTTTGTCAGTGTGGTTGAGTTTGATGGCGGTCTGTTCGCGGCTGCCGCGGAGTGGGGCCCGGCACCGGGCTGTGCCAATTGTACCCGCAGACTCAACTTTTACTTCCACCGGGTGGACGCCGCGGATGGCACCGTTGCGGATGAGATTCCTGTGCCGGCCCTGGAGGGGGTAAGAATCAATACTCTGGCTGAGCTGAAGGTGACGGCAGCGGGAGAGCTGTTGGTAGCCGGCCACGGGATGCCCGCCGGCGACGAAACCGCGGAGTACTGGCAGGGGGGCGCTTACCTGCAGGTACTGGACGCCGACCTGGGGCAGAAGGTTACCTGGAACAATGTAGGCAACTACAGGCATGGAAATGTCGGGGATGTGATTGAGCGTCCCGATGGAAGCTTTGTGGTCGTCGGGCAGGTTGTGGACGACGGCAGGCCGGTATTGAGTCTGGTGGGTAGTAATGGTGCCGAGTTCCAGAACCGTGCCTGGACCAGCGATCGGGTTTATTACGGCAGTGAGTCGATAGCCGCGGGCGCGATGAATGAAACTTATGGCCTTTTTCTCGATCAGGAAACGGATGCATTGATACTCGCCACATTCGGTTCCGACCTGGTTGTCGACGCGCAAAGGTTCCTTGAAGGGCTGAGCGCCCAGGTGTCGTCCGCGGGGCTGGTGTATAACCCCGATGGCACCATCACGTATTTTCTCAGTGAGTCCCTCACAGGCCATACAAATTACGACCTGGTGATCAGTCGACAGCCGGTGGAGCAGAACTGATTTAGCCCGGGTCCGTGTCAAGCTGCAGGCAGCCCGCAGGTCATGGGGCTGCTGCGCGTTGTCGCGATACCTGCAAGCCACAGGATTGAGCGCCATGACAATAGAGCGCCAGGGTAATCGAAAATGGGCCGGCTTCCTGTAGCTTTGGCAGTAATAAACCCTTCACGAAAGCTTCACTTTAAGGCAATCAATTAACGCCATTCTGTACCCGAGCAAGACGCTGATCTCGCAACTTGCCAGGGAAGGCTAATCGAGTGATCGAAGGAATGGCGGGATCAGAGAGTGCGTCTATACTCAAACTATCTGAACGTTATTGGTCGAGAAAGGTGATGTACTGATAACGCTCCGATATCGAGGCCGGCTTTATGCCGGCTTTTCTTTTTTTGTGCCGGGGATAGCAATGACGTCCTGTCATTGCTATCCCCGACGCCACCCAAAAAGCTGGCGCAGAAGCGTGGTTCTGCTTGTTTTTGGGTGGCTCGCGCCGGCCTGTGGCCGCGGGCGGTGTCTCCTACACCGCCAGTTTCTGTGCCTATAGTCGGTTACTTCAAACTATTGCGGTAGGTCGGCTTGACTGTTAAATTGCGCGAAATTCCACCAGCGGAGGATTGATGATGATTGTATCCAACCACCGCCGGGCCAGCCGCGACTGAATCGCTTCTGCCCGGCAATGCTCTTTTGTCGGGTTTCCCACCCAATTGGAAACCCCGTTCCAAACGGCCCAGAATCTGATCTGAGGCTGGATAGACGTACGCCTGCATAACACACAGGGTACTTTTGAGGGTTTAGAGCCTTGAGTAAATCTCTGATTTCACGCCGCCCGGTGTTTCGGCGCGGAGCATCTGCGAGTGTGCAGGAAAACAATACCAACGGCGCTTCGACACTGCGGCAGCTGGGGTGGATACCGTTTTTTCAGCAACAGCTGAGCCTGGATGAATGGAGTGACTGTCAGCCGGTTCGGGTAATGGCCGTGCACCGCAGTCAGCTTGACGTGGCCGGGGAGCACGGTGAGGAACCGGTCCTGGTCAGTGGTGCGTTATTTGAAGACGCGCTGGAAAAACCCACGGTGGGAGACTGGCTGCTTCTGGATCGGCAAAGCCGCAGGCCAGTGCGGCGCCTTGAACGCAGCAGTCTGTTCCGGCGCATGGCGCCAGGTGCCAGGCAGGCGCAGTTGATTGCCGCGAATATCGATAACGTGCTGATCGTCTCTTCCTGTAACCACGATTTCAATCTGTCCCGTATCGAGCGATACCTCGCCCTGGTACGAGAAGCTGGCTGTCGCGCCTGCCTGGTGTTGACCAAAGCGGACCTGAGTGACGACCACGAGCAGTACATACAGGCCCTGAAAAAACATCGGGATTTGCCGTTGCTGCTGGTCAACGGGCTTGATCCCGCCACGTTGCAACCGCTGCGAGACTACTGCCGCAGTGGCGAGACCGTGGCTCTGCTGGGGTCCTCCGGCGTTGGCAAGTCTACGCTGCTGAACAGTCTGGCCGGCAGCGAGCTGGCGGCCACGTCCGGTATTCGCGAAGACGACAGCAAGGGCCGCCACACCACCCGCCACCGGGCACTGTATCCGATTCCCGATGGGGGGCTGCTGCTGGACAGCCCCGGGATGCGGGAATTGGGCCTGGCGGATGTCAGTGAAGGGCTGGCGGCGGAGTTTGCCGACATTGGCAAGCTCGCTGCTGCATGTCGTTTCAGCGACTGCGCACACGAATCCGAGCCCGGCTGTGCGGTACAGGCAGCCATCGAGTCCGGGGAGCTGGATGAGAGGCGTTTGCGGAACTGGCAAAAGCTGGAGCGGGAAGTGGCGCGCAACAGTAAGACGCTCGCGGAAACTCGTGCGGATGATAGGGCGTTCAGTCAGTTCGTCCGCAAAGTGGTACAGGAGCAGGCGCGTTCACGGAAAGGTGGCGAGTAATAGCCCGGACTGCGAAAAGCAACGCTGGAAGCGAAAGCAAAGTGGCGGCGATCTGCATTGCCGCCACTTTGCTGTTTTGCGCTGGAGTGTGGTTATCTCAGTGGTTAGAGATCAGTGGTTAGTTCAGCGCCGCCTGACCGCCGGCATCTGCCGCCGGCACGGACTTCGCTATCTGCCCACCCTGCACTTTAATCCAGCCGTTCATCCGGCTTTCCAGTAAATTCAACGGCAGCGCGCCCGCTTTCAGCAGGGCATCGTGGAACTGGCGGATATTGAAGTTGGTACCCAGGGCTTTTTCCGCGCGCGCGCGAATTTCCTTGATCTTCAATTGGCCGACTTTGTACGCCAGCGCCTGGCCCGGCCATACCAGATAGCGGTCGATTTCCACCACAATATCGTGCTCCGGTTTTGCGCTGTTATCCATAAAGTAGCGGATCGCTTCGTCCCGGCTCCAGCCCAACTGATGCATTCCGGTATCAACTACCAAACGCACTGCGCGCCACATATCGTAGGTCAAAGCGCCAAACTCGTTGTAGGGGTCTTTATACAAGCCGAGATCGTAGCCGAGGCTTTCGGAATACAATCCCCAGCCCTCGACAAAACCGGTATACATGGTTTGTCGGCGCAGCGGATGGATTTCTTTCTGCTCCTGCGCCAGGGCGATTTGCAGATGGTGCCCGGGCATGGCTTCATGCACGGTTAACGCTTCCATCTCCCAGGTTGGGCGGCTGTTCAGGTCGTAGGTATTGGCAAAGAAAACACCCGCGCGGCCAGCCTCCATGGAGCCCGGCTGGTAGTAGGCGGTGGTCTGGGATTTTTCTGAATACCCGGGAATTCGCTTAACCCCATAAGGCAGGCGCGGCAGCGTGCCGAACAGCGCAGGTAATTCACCGTCGATACGCTTGGCGATATCCCGATAATTCTTCAACAGGTCTTCTTTTGTCGTGTAGTAGAAGCGGGGGTCTGTGCGCAGGAAATCGGTAAACGCTTTAAAGTCCCCATCAAAGCCGGTGCGCTGGATGATCTTGTCCATTTCAGCGCGAATACGTCGCACCTCTTCCAGCCCGATACGATGGATTTCTTCCGGGCTCAGTTCTGTGGTGGTCTGTTTGCGCACCTTGTAGGCATACCAGCGGATACCGTCTTCATTTTTGGTAAATGCGGTTTCGGTGGTTGCGTTGGGGATGTAATCGCGCTCGACAAATTCCGCTAGCTGTTGCCAGTTGGGCACCAGAGACTTCTGATAAATCGTTTGTGCGCGGGTGCGCAGGCGGGCTTGCTGTGCGGCGGGAATACTCGCTGGCATATCGTTGAACGCTTTCAGCAGCGGGCTCTGTTTGCTGTCTGCGGGAATCAGTGCGCGGATTTGGCCTGGCAGGTCGCGCAGGGTAATTTGCGGCGGGGTGAGATTCTGCCGCAGCCCTTTTTCCATAAGGATTTTTGTCTGCTCGATCAGCCCGGGTAACTTTTCCAGGCGCGCGAGGATGTCTTCATAATCTTTGATGGTGCGTTTGGGCATGGCGCTGAGCAATGCGGGCACACTGCGCTGGATGCCGCTCATATGGTTGATGGGCAGCAGGTGCTCGGGGAACTGGTAGCCTCTGACCTGAAGGAGCAGATCCTGGTACAGCAGTTGGTAGTCGAGCTTTTCGTTTTCCGGCAGGTTGTTTTCGTCGATGTGACGGCTGGCCGCAAGGAGTTCACGGGTCTGGCCTTTGCGGCGTTCGATGCCTTTGTTGGATTGATCGGTCCAGTTGCGTTCTACACCGGGATAGCCTTCGTAGGTAGCGGATTCCGGATAGCTTTCCATGATCCAGCGGTAGCGGAGATCTTGCAGTGCCTTGAGTTTTTCACTGGCGCCCTTCTTGGGCAGCTCGCTCATGGCTTGTTCGAAGGCTTTTTGATCCATGGCCTGAACATTCAGGCTCGCAGCCAGGATGGCGATGGAAAACCCAAGACGCTTGGCGCTCAGAATTTTTTGGGCGGAATTGGAAAAGGACATCGTACTTCCTGTCTCTGTTTTATATTTAATGAGGTCGGTTGCAGCTACGAAGTGGTATAGCAATTCGTTAAGGCGGGACGCTGGGTAAAGCTTTCGGAAGCGTCGGCGACAGGGATGTATCCCCAAGGGGGCGCCTAGCTCGGTTCCGAAAAGCTTTACCCAGTGGCCCGACGCCACCGCAGTTCTTTCGGAGTCCAAAATTGGAGCTCTGTTCAGAGTACGGTGGCGGCCGGGCACCAGGGGCGGGTTTTCAGGACCGCTGTGGACCCATCCCTGGGAGCTTCGGCGCAAACATCCTGTTTGCGACGATCCTGAAAACCCGCCCCAGGCACCCAGCCTTAAGTTCGAGTTTCCGGCTTTGTAAGCGTTATATTGCTGCTGCCTGACCTTTTGACTGTGCTTGATGCATCTGAGTCTGGCGCTCACGGATTTGTTCTTCGATACCCTTGGCATCTAGACCAATTTCGGCCAGCAGTTTCGGGTGCTTGCCGTGTTCAATGATTTTATCGGGCAAGCCAAGTTGCAGCAGGGGTACCGGAACAATGCGCTGGTTCAGGTACTCGGATACCGCACTACCGGCACCTCCGGCAATGGTGTTTTCTTCCAGGGTCACCAGCAGTTCGTGGCTGTTGGCCAACTGGTCGATCAGCTCTTCGTCCAGAGGTTTCACCCAGCGCATATCCACCAGCGTTGCGCCGAGTCTTTCAGCGGCTTCGCGGGCCGGGGCAAGCAGGGTGCCGAAGCTCAGGATGGCGACGTTGCTGCCTTCCTGAAGTACGCGTCCCTTACCAACGGGCAGCGCGGTCATTTCTGTTTCGATTTCCACACCGGGGCCGGTACCGCGAGGGTAGCGCACGGCGGCGGGGCCTTTGTGCTGGTAGGCGGTATAGAGCAGCTGGCGGCACTCGTTTTCGTCGCTGGGTGCGGCGATCACCAGGTTCGGCAGGCAGCGCATGAAGGTGAGGTCAAAGCTGCCCGCGTGGGTGGGGCCGTCTTCGCCGACCAGACCGGCGCGATCGATGGCGAAGGTCACGTCCAGATCCTGTATCGCCACGTCGTGCACCATCTGGTCGTAGCCGCGCTGCAGGAAGGTGGAGTAGATCGCAACCACCGGCTTCTGTGCTTCACAGGCAAGTCCCGCAGCCAGGGTGACAGCGTGTTGCTCGGCGATGGCGACATCGTGGTAGCGCGCGGGGAAGCGCTCGGCGAAATCGACCATGCCGGAGCCTTCACACATGGCCGGGGTGATGGCGATGAGCTTGTCGTCCTGCTCGGCCATATCGCACAGCCACTGGCCGAAAATATCCTGGTACTTGGGGCCCTTTTTCCTGGGCTCTCCATTCGACGCCGGGGCCGCTGCTACCTGAACCTTGGGTTCCGGTTCCAGCTTGTTGAGGGCGTGGTACCCCACCGGATCTTCTTCCGCGGGGCCGAAGCCTTTGCCCTTGGTGGTGACAATGTGCAGTAACTGCGGGCCGCGCTGATTGCGCAGGTTGCGCAGGGTATGCACCAGGTCCTGCATGTTGTGGCCGTCCAGCGGGCCCACGTAATTGAACCCCAGTTCCTCGAACAGGGTGCCCGGGGTGATCATGCCCTTCACGTGCTCTTCCGTGCGCCGCGCCAGCTGCCAGGCCTTGGGAATGGCCGACAGAATCTTGCGGCTGCCCTCACGCATGTTCAGGTAGGTCTTGCTGGCAAGGATACGGGCGAAGTAGGTGGCCAGGCCGCCGACGTTCTTGGAGATGGACATGCGGTTGTCATTCAGTACCACCAGCATGTCTTTCCCGGTATGGGCGGCGTGGTTCAGGGCCTCGAAGGCCATGCCCGCGGTCATGGCGCCATCGCCGATCACCGCAACCACCTTGCGCTCATCCGGCGACCCCAGCGCCATGCCCAGGGCCGCGCTGATGGAGGTGCTGGAATGGCCCACGCCAAAGGTGTCGTAAGGGCTTTCACCGCGTTTGGGGAAGCCGGAAAGGCCGCCTTGCTGGCGCATGGTCAGCATCTGTTCGCGGCGGCCGGTGAGGATTTTATGCGGGTAAGTCTGGTGGCCTACATCCCACACCAGGCGGTCTTCCGGGGTGTTGTAAATGTAGTGCAGGGCGATGGTGAGCTCTACAACGCCGAGCCCGGCACCGAAGTGACCGCCGGTCTGGCCGACACAGTAAAGCAGGTATTCACGCAGCTCGCTGGCCAGCTGGGGCAGCTGTTTTTCCGGCAGCGCGCGCAGTTGGGCCGGGTCGTCGATCTGGTCGAGCAGTGGCGTGCTGGGGCGCGTGCGGGGTATTTGGTCGAACATCAAGGGTCCTGAATTCGGGCGTTTCGGGCTCGGTTTCCGGTGCCTGTTGGCTGGTGTTGAGCCCAAAGTATCAATTGCAACTGATAATGGTAGGGAATTGTATGCCCACAGGCGGGAGATTGCATCCCGCTTGCGGAATGCGCTGTACCCGGAAGTTAGGCAGGCCGAGCGGAGTCCCGGGGGGCAGCGCTGGCGAGAGCGCGAGAGGGTAACCGGGATCAGTGATCCCGGTGAACGATGTAATCCGCCAGCTGCTGCAGGATGGCAGTGTTGCCTCCCAGCTGTGCCAGTGCGTCGGTGGCTTCCCGGTGCAGTTCGTCGGCTTTGGCGCGGGCGCCGTCGAGGCCGAGGAGGGAGACATAGGTGGGTTTGTTGCGAGCGGCGTCGGCACCCTGTGTCTTGCCCAGTATCTCTGTGTCTGCGGTTACGTCGAGGATATCGTCCTGCACCTGGAACGCCAGGCCGATGGCCTCGGCATAGCGGGTGACGGCGGCAAGCTGGGTTTGGTCGGCCCCGCCGATCAGTGCGCCTATGCGAGCGCTGGCGGAAATCAGCGCGCCGGTCTTGAGGCGGTGCATCTGTTCCAGTTGTGCCAGCGACAGCGCCTGATCCACTGCGGCCAGGTCAATGGCCTGGCCCGCCACCATGCCGCGGGCGCCGGAGGCGTGGGCGAGTTCGCGTATGAGTTGAAGCTTGAGTTCCGCCGCCAGCGGGGCCGAGGCGAGCAACTCGAAGGCCTGGCATTGCAGGGCGTCGCCGGCAAGGATGGCGGTGGCTTCGTCGAATTGAATATGGCAGGTGGCGCGGCCGCGGCGGAGCTTGTCGTCGTCCATGGCCGGGAGGTCGTCGTGTACCAGGGAGTAAGCGTGCACGCACTCCAGTGCGGCCGCGGCTTCGTGGCTCCGGTCAGCGGCCCCGGTGCCGCCCAGGGTTTGCGCGGTCGCGTACACCAGCGCCGGGCGCAGGCGTTTGCCGGGGCCGAGGGCGGAATAATTCATCGCGGCAAACAGGGTTTCCGCGGCAGACTGGCCAGCGAGGGCGCTCTTCAGGGTCTGTTCGACCTGCAGGCTGGAGGACTGTAAAAACGCCTTCAGTTTTGCGGGCATTACGGCGGTGGAAGTGCTCACTTACTCCGCGTCTCCGGCGAAGTCGTCGTCGAATGGCAGCTCCTGGATCTTGCCATTCTCTTCCATCAGAACTTTCACCTTCTGTTCGGCACTGGCCAGTTTCTGCTGGCACTCGCGGGTGAGCTTGACCCCGCGTTCGAAGTCCGCGAGGGCCTCGTCCAGTGGCAGGTCGCCGCTCTCCAGTCGCTCGACCAGTTGTTCCAGTTCTTCCAGTGCGCTCTCGAAGGTAGCGGCTTTCTTTTTGGCTGCCATGGGATCACTTCTCTCTCGGCCTGCGTTATCGCCGGCAACCTTAGCCGCTGCGGGTATGGCGGTCAATTGGCGTTCTTTCGGCCGCGGCCAGAGCAGTGGTGTCGCCGCCCGAAATAGCGATGTGGCAAGCAACCGGCAGGGTGATCAGCGCCAAATTCCCCACCTTTAAACAGGAGAAACAGTCACCAGAAAGCTCTTGCGACGTTATCAGGGCAAAAAGTTCTGCATATTCAGCCCGGCTCCGTCGGTATTCACCTCCCGCTCCATCAAATAATGCGCCAGCGCCCGTTTCTGGCTGTTGCTAAAGCCGTAATTCGGCATGGGCGGCGTTGGGGTGTCGAAGTAATCGGCCAATTGTTTCAGGGTGTATTTTCGGCTCAGGTCTTTCAGCGGGACTTGCTGGTGGCAGTGGGCGCAATCCCGGCGCTCGTAAATCAGCGCGCCCTGGCGGGCGGCGTTGCCGTCGATAGCCAGGGGTTTTTTGGGCGCGCTGATGGGGGGGCGGCTGGTGATCGGGGCGTCGGCGTCGTTGAGCGTGGCGGAGCCGGGTTGTACCCGGTAGACGGCACCGGCGTAATCATCCGAAATATAAATATTGCCGCGCACATCCTCGGCAATATCCACCGGGCGGCCGTACACCGTGCTTTTATCCTCGCCCAGAAACCCCCACATAAAATCTTCCGCATTAATGCGGCCGCTCTCGTCCCAGTGCAGTGACACCACCTTGTAGCCATCCTTCACATCCCGGTTCCAGGAACCGTGCAGCGCCACCAGCGCGGATTCCTGATAGTGATCCGGCTGTTCCGAGCTGCGCAGAAAGTGAATGCCGAGAGGGGCATTGTGGGCGTTGAACTCAAATACCGGCGGCACCGAGCTGGCAATTTTTTGTAGCACTTTCTGTTGTGCATCGGCATCGGTATTTACCCCGAAATCCGGGTCCGGCACTCTCTGGCCGTTGGCGTAAGGCCAGCCGTAAAAGCGACCCTTTTCGATGCGGTTGAGCTCGCAGGGCGGGAAGTCGTTGCCGAGCCAGTCGCGGCCGTTATCCGTGGCGTAGAGGTTGCCGTCTCCGGGAGACCAGTCGAAGCCCACGCTGTTGCGTAAACCTGTCGCGTAAATTTCAAAATCACTGCCGTCCGGGCGGAAGCGCATGATGGTGGCGCGCTGGGGGTCGCTTTCGATACACACGTTGCAGGTAGAACCACTGGAAAGGTACAGCCAGCCATCCGGTCCCATACCCAGGGTCTTGGTCCAGTGGTTGCCGGTATCGCCGAGATCGCTGACGATTTTCTGGTAACTCCCGGCAATGCGCCCGTCGGAGTGATCGAAGGGGATACGGCCTACGCCATTGCTTTCGGCGATGTACAACCAGTCTTCATACAACGCCAGGCCGTGTGGGCGTTGCAGGCCATCAATAAGCACCCGCTGGCCGTCGGTTTTGCCGTCTTCGTTGCGGTCGTTCAATAGTAGGCTGACTTGGCCGAGCTTGGGTTGGGACACCAGCAGATCACCGTTGCGGGTCACCGCCATAAACCGTGCGTTGGCGACATCGTCACTGAACAGGTCCAGGCGGAAACCGTCCGCTACCTGCAAGTGGCGCTGTACGACTTTGTCGTCGGTACTGGCACCAAACAGCTGTCCCCAGGGCACATTGATACCGGGTACCAGGCCCAGCGCAATGGCGGCAATCAGCAGGATCAGTGCACAGAAACCAATGATTCCGACACGATAAAAAAGTGGCGCGTATTTAAACATCCTGTTCTCGATTTTCTTGAACCCGTAACAAAAGCAACTATAGTAGGCGTCAATGTCGCACAGGCGTACCAGTTGTGGAACGCGCCACTCTCCAGTTAAAACCCCTTCCGAAAAAAATGTGATATATATCACATGCTTGTAAGACATCTCTTACAACAACTTCAGCACTTTCCCACTACCGCAATTTTCCCCAACGACCATAATGTAATTGCAAGGACGAACAACGGACTGCAACGGCGGCAAGGACAGGTCACCAAGGATTGGTGACCGGGCTGCTAGCCTGAAAGGATTTGGGCACCATCCTGTGAGACGCACCGCTTGGGCCGGATTGCCCAAGCGGTGTTTTACGTTTGGGGCAGTGGAAATTCTGCCTGAGCGATTTCCCCCTGCGGCCGGTTTTGCCAAAACCGGAATTTTCTTTCCCGGCGTACTTTCAGCACTGGATTTTTCCAACTGTCTGGAAATCGTAACAATTCTCCGCTTTAATCAGCACAAGCTGCTCCAATTCATGTGACCGCGGAGGATGACGCATTCAGTAATTTATTGCTGCACTGGTATCTCGCGCAACCACCCTTGCAATATTGGTGGTCGAGTCCTCATCGGCTCCGGATTTCGCATCTCGCTCCCGCCGCTCCAGTTTTCCCCGAATTTCCCCAACGCTTTCGTTATTTTCAGAGCCCCGCCGGATCGCCCGCGGGGCTTTGCTGTTTTCGTGGCTCGCAAAAATGGGAGGTGAACTCGTGCAAGCACAAATCCTGAGGTTGAATCTCGCTGGGCAGCCGCTGGAATGGCTGAGCTGGGAAGAGGCCGCCTGCCTGTATGTGCGGGAGCTGGTCACCTGGACCCTGGGTGGTGTGGTGCAGACGGTACATGGCGGTATCAATCGGCTGGGTGAGCGCTCGACGCTGGATCTGGCCGCGATTATCGCCTGTGGGGGTGACCGTATGGCGCGCCCCAGAACCCGGCCACCCCTGAACAACCGGGCACTGTTTGCCCGCGATCAGCACACCTGCCTCTACTGTGGCAGCTGGTTCCCGGTTAGGGAGCTGACCCGGGACCATGTGCAGCCGGTGTCCAAAGGTGGGCGCGATACCTGGGAGAATGTGGTCACCGCCTGCCGCCGCTGTAACCAGCACAAAGGCAACCGCCTGCTGGAGCATATCGATATGGAATTGCTGGCACTGCCCTTCGTACCCAATGCGGCGGAGTACCTGGCGCTGACCAACAGCGCGCGGATTCGCGGAGACCAGATGGCGTTTCTGCGCAGCCAGTTCTCGCGGCCGCGACAGGAAGGGTGGCTGACAGATAGCCTGGGCCTGGCCAGCTGACTCGAGCTGGCCAGATGCGTGAATGGCCCCGCTTATTGAGAGGCCGATTGGACCGATTCGCGGATCAAGCCGCCGAGGTAGGTACAGAAATCATGCCCCTGATGTTGCAGCATTTTCGGGAACATGGAGATGGAGGTCATGCCCGGGAAGGTGTTGACCTCGTTGAGGTAAATTTCCCCATCCTCGCTGAGGAAAAAATCGATCCGCGACAGATCTTTCAGCTGCAGACCGATAAAGGCCCGTTTTGAGGCCTCGCGAATCCAGCCCAGTTGCGCGTCGGACAACCCCTCGGCCACCACATGGGTCAGCGCCCGGCTGCCTTCCGCGTACTTCTCCTCGTAACTGTAAAAAGTATCTTCTGGCGCGCAGACCTCACCGGGAGGCGTGATCACCAGCTCGCCCTCATAGGTATAGGCCGCCACTTCCAACTCGCGCACCTTGAGGCACTTTTCTACCAACACGTAAGGGGAAAGACGGAAGGCTTCCTTCAGGGCGTTTTCCAGCGCTTCTGCGGTGGCAGCCTTGTAACAGCCAACAGACGAGCCCTGGTTGGAGGCTTTCACAAATACCGTGCCCCATTCGGCGAGGGCATCCTGTGCCTGGGCGATTTCTTCCGGGGTATCGGCGCACAGAAACTGGTAGGGGGTATTGTCGATCCCGAGAGCGGACAGCCACAGTTTGGTGGTGATCTTGTTGAAGCAGATCTTGCTGGCTTCGGGGCTGCAGCCGTAATAGGGGAGGCCGAGGATTTCCAGCTGTGACTGCAGGTCACCGGTTTCACCGGGGTAACCGTGGATCGATGGAATCACATAATCCACCACCTGCGCACTGCCGCTGGCGCTGTACAGCAGCTTGTCCGAGCGAAGCTCGCGCACTTGTCCATCCCCATCCAGCAGCTGCCCATCGCCATTCATGGTGACCCGGGTCAGATGTATATCTGGCGCTCTGGCCAGTTCGCGCTGGATAAAATCCGCGGTGCGCAGGGACACCTCGTGTTCGCTGCCGCCTCCGCCGCAGATCAGCAGTACCTGGATGGTGTTTGCCGGCTTGTCACTCATTGCGTTCTCGTTATCTGTCACTGTTATTTATGGAGTCGCTGTTTATGGAGCCGCTTTATACCCGGCCGCCGTACCTGGCTCGCCAGGGGCGGCGAGTACCTGTGCGCATTGCGCCGGCATCACCGGTTCCTTTTTCGGCTTCTCTGGTTTGGTCGGTTTTGTGCCGTTCAAAATGGCGTAAAATTCTTCGCTAAACCACCAGTCCAGGTCGACATCGCAGGGCTTTCCGCGCACCGGTGCCTGGGGTTTACAGGTGTTGTCTCCCGGCGGGCAGTTCAGGCGCACATGGAAATGATAGTTGTGTCCCCACCAGGGGCGCACTTTGCGCAGCCATTCATTATCGTCCCCGGCGATCTGGCACATCTTACGCTTGATCGTTGGATGCACAAAAATACGCGCCACCCGCGGATCCTGCGAAGCCAGGCGTAGTATCCCGGGAATCCGCGGGTCCCAGTTGTCTTCCCGCAGTATATGTTTACGTTCGTCTGCGATGGGAACTGCGGAGATATTGTCTCGTTCCCAGGAGGTAAGCGGGCGCTCACCGGCGCGCTCGTCCTGAGAGAACCAGATGTCGGCATCCAGCCCCATCTGATGGCTGGCGTGACCGCTACTGAAAGGCCCGCCCCGGGCCATGGACATATCCCCGATCTGCAGTCTTCCCAAGCCGTTTTGATCCACGGCATTGGAAAAGTCCTTGAGGAACTCCACCAGATACGGATTACCGTAATGCCGGTTGCGCCCGGTACGCACCAGCTGAAACCCATCCCCCCGCAGTGGCATCTGCTCCGCACCGCTGAGGCAGCCATTACTGTAGCCGCCGATACTGGCAGGGAGCTGGTTGGAGGGTTTTTTTACGGCCTCCCAGGGGTTCTTGGCGAGGGCGGGAAGGGCCACACACAACAGTGTGGCCGTGAAAAATGCGCGATAACAAAATGGGGCTGAAGGCGACATAAATACTGCGGCTGTGTCGATTCGGGTTTCAGATTTAGTGCCCGGGAAATTATAGAGGTTCCCCTGCAGAGTTCTGTGGAAGAACCCTACAAAACCTCCCGACAAGCCTCAATCAACGCATCCATCTCTTCATCCGTACCAATGCTGATGCGCAAGTACTCACTAATCCGCGGCTTGTTGAAATAGCGGATGATGATGTTGCGCGCCCGCAGTGCTTCAAACAGTACTTCCGCAGAAACCCCGGGAGGCTTGGCGAAGATGAAATTGGCGGTGGAAGGGATGATGTCAAAACCCATTGCTGACAAGGCCGCACAAGTGTGCTCGCGGGTGGCAATGACTTTGGCGCAGTTATCCACAAGCCAGGCGCGATCGGCAATGGCCGCGGTCGCCACTTTCTGTGCAATGGAATCGATGGGGTAAGAGTTGAAGGAATTCTTCGCCCGGTTCAGCCCCTCGATCAAATGCGCCTGCCCCATGGCGTAGCCCAGGCGCAGGCCCGCCAGCGCATGGGATTTGGACAGGGTGTGGACCACCAGCAGATTCGGATAGCGCTCGATCAGCGACACCGCACTGTCGCCGCCGAAATCGATATACGCCTCATCGATCACCACCACCCGCTGCGGGTGCATCTGCAACAGCTTCTCGATATCCGCCAGTGGCAGATAGCGCCCGGTCGGCGCATTCGGGTTGGGCAGAATCACCCCGCCGGCGTTTTCGATATTGTAGTCGGCAACGTCGATGGAAAAATCGTCCCGCAGCGGCAGCTGGTGGCTGTCGATGCCGTAGAACTGGCAGTACACCGGGTAAAAGCTGTAGGTGATATCCGGGAACAGCAGCGGCTCCGGGCGCTGGAAAAAACTGTAAAACGCGTGTGCCAGTACCTCGTCGGAACCGTTGCCGACAAATACCTGTTCGGGTGTCAGACCGAACTGGGCGGCGATGGTGGCGCGCAGTTCGGTGGATTCCGGATCCGGGTACAGGCGCAGATGCTCGCCGATGCCTTCCGCTGTCAGCACGGCCTGGGCCTTCGGGGAGGGCGGGTAGGGGCTCTCGTTGGTATTGAGCTTGATCAGCCGCGCGGTGGACTTGGGCTGCTCGCCGGGAACATAGGGCTGGAGCTTCGCAACGGCGGGGCTCCAGAACGGGTTGCCTGTGGTTTGTTCGGTCATGGGTCACTCCTTGTGCGCAGGCCGGGCTGCTGGCCTAGCGGGCGGAGAGTTTATTATCTGAGAGCGCGGACTTCGACGGTTTGTCACCCTTGCCGGTACTTTTTTCTTTGTTGCCGTCCTTGTTGCTGCCCGTAACTTCCTCTTCCAGTGGAATATCAAACAGCTCCGGTGCGTCGGCGAGAAATTCGTCCAGTGGCACCGGTTTGCGCCACAGCAGCTCCTTGGACTTCAGTTCCTTCGACACCTGGGGGGAATCGTGAAACTCCGCCATCTTGCCGATTTCCACCGCCGTCGCGAACCCGAGAAAACTCCACGGCAGCAGTATCGATGCCAGCAACCGCCAGTGTGGCGCGATATTGAGGGCCAGGTAGGCCGCACACCACAACATCACCGGAACCAGAATCGCCAGCGCCAGAATATTCATCAGCGGCATGATGGCGTGCAGCGAGAAATTGAAATTCAGCAGGGTGCTGAACCACTGCCAGGCCGCGTAAGCCAGGGCGGCACTGGCGGCGATGGACAGGTGCGCGAGGAAGTGGGACTCGTGTTTCACCACCTTGCCGATAAACGCCCAGGCACCGGCATAGACCAGAAGCCCGATCACCGCGTTGGTGAGAATCTCTACCGCCTTGGTCCACTGGAACTCGCTGCGGCTGCCGAGGTAGGCCAGCCACAGACTGAGCCCGGCGACCAGCAGGCACAGGGCAACCGCAACCACCGGTGTGGCGATGCGATCGAACACCGTCTCCGCGGTATGCAGGGGAATGGCCGGGGCCACACTCATTTCCGTATCGATAAACCGGAAGTGGCTCTTGCCGATCTGCACCTCGTCGCCGCTCTGGATCTGGTGCTCGCGGACCTGGCGCGGCTTTACCGACTTGTCGCGGAAATTGCGCAGCAGGCGCACACCGTTGAGGCTGCCGAGGTCGCGCAGCAGGTAGCAGCCGTCCTCATCCCGCAGGACTTCCGCATGGACCGGGTCCACATGGGGGTCTTCCACCATTACCGCGTTGTCGTAACAGCGGCCGAGAGTGGCGCGTTCTTCTTCCATGCGGTAGCGGGTGCACACCCGGTGGGCACGATTGATTTCTTCGATAATCAGTGCCATTGAATTTCACTCGCAAACTTCTGGGTAAAGGCGCTGGCGGATTCCCGGGTGAATCCGGAAAGGGTGAAATGGCTGACCAGCGCGCGGTTGGACTGGTCGACGGTCAGGCTCACGTAAAACACATCGTAGAGTTCCGGGAACTCCTTGTAGCGGCGCACGCAGTAGGAGGTGCGCGCGATCACCGGCCCCTGGCTGCCTTTGGATCTGGGGGGCGTCGTTTCTGTTTCTGCGCCGTCTCCGTTCGCCTCCAGGGTTTGCGGGGGCGCGTTGCCATTGCGCGGGTGGCTGGTGAACTGCTGTTTGCAGTTGAAGTTGGTCACGTCTTTTTCCCCGGCGCTGTTGCCGGGGTAGAAACCGCTCATCTCATCTTCATAGGCGGCGTAAAAACGCGACGACGGGAAATCCTCATCGGACTCCAGCCAGAAGAACTCATACTCCACCCGGCCGGTATCAAATTCCTCGGAAAGGTACACCACATCCTGCCCGGTGCAGCCCTTGGCGATCTGTTTCAGGGGGTTGTCTTCATCGTCGGTGGAATTGCCCCAGCACTGGACCGAAGGCACGATTTCTCCCACCACCATCGCATCTCCCAGCGGGCGCAGCTGCCAGTCGGCGGCGAGGATCTGGTCGATGATACGCTGCTGGTTCTTGCGCAGCTGGCGGTCGATGATGGGGTGCAGCTCCAGCGGGCCCTCGCCGTTATTGGTGTCTTGTTTGAAGTCCTGCCAGAGGTCGATCAGCTTATCCACCGGCACCAGAAAGCTGATCTGGTTGCCCGCGGTGGCCACATTGATACCCACCACCTGGCCGCTGCGATTGATCACCGGGCCGCCACTCATACCGGGATTGATGGAGCCGGAGAAATGAATGCGCTGGTAAAAACTGCCGCTCGCGATGCCGTTGTAGGTGCCGGGCACGATGGTCATCCCGAGGTCCAGCGGGTTGCCCATGGATACAATGGTCTCGCCCTTGCTGGGGGGCGTCTGTGACAGCTGCAGATGCTCTTTGCCGGGCTGGCCCTTCTGGCGCAGGATGGCGAGGTCATTGATCACATCCACATCCAGCAATTCCAGATCGCCTTCCTGCCCGTCCACGGAAAGGTATTTGAGGCTGTACTTTTCCGGATCACTCACCGCCTCGGACACCACATGGTAGTTGGTGGCAATCAGGCCATCGGCTGAAATCTGGAAACCGGACCCCAGTCCCGCCTTGGAATTGGACGACAACTCGATCAGCCGTATCTGGTACAGGCTGCCGCGGTAATCGCTGTAAAGCTGCTCGTAACTCTGTGCCTGCAGAAAGCCCGCGTAACAAACCAGCGCGATAGCCGCGATAGTGGCGCGGAACAAAGCACTGACATCGGCACGGGCGGGGAAATGAGCGCGAAAAAAAGCGCGACAAGATGGGCGACAACAGGAGCGACAAGAGACGCGGAAATTCAGGCGCGAAAAAATTCTCGACATTGTGGATAAATCAGCGCTGTTTAATTTATGGGCGAAATGACCGCCGATATTACGGGATCGGCCGCAGGGCAACAAGCAAGCACCAGACAAGGCACAGACTAGCCCCCGCACAACGGGCACCGACTTCACAGTGTAGTGAAACCTCCCTCACCCTGTCGTATTCCGGCATATCGCAATTTATGGAAATTCCACCCCGTCATGCCGGACCCGATCCGGCATCCAGCGACAAACTCGCCAAGCACTCCAGGCTACAGCATCACGACGTACCCCGAATGACAGCGCAAATCCGGACAATCCATACCCCAACCGCACACTGTAATGGCGTGTAATGCGCTGTGATCGACCTGTAATAAGGTTCTGCGTACATTAGCCCCAAGGTTGAAGGGGACGCGATGCCCGGCCGTCACAGGAGCTGCGGCAAGGTGGATTGCAGACACCCCACTACCGGTGGCCGTCAAGGAAGACGGAACAGGGGAGGCGAAGGAATCGCCTTCCGCATCGGCAGTGGTACAGCGCCCTTCGGCCGTTTTGCCAATGGATTGGTAGTTGCGCGTTTCCGCAGGTATTAAAGCGGCGACGGGCAACAAATCAGGAAGACTTCGGCGCAAGCCGAACCGTCAGGCCGGCCCGGTAACCACAGAGCCTAGGAAGCCGGGATTGTGGAAGGGCCTGACAGAGGCAAGGATGCCTCATTTTCGCTCTTGATAGTGTTGTTGTAACCGTAGATGGCTGGGACCATCTGATTTATACCGGCAGTAAGCTCGCTTACTGCCGGTTTTTTTTGTCAAAATGTGATGGAATTCCGCTTGCGCCTTGTTTTATTCTCTTGGCGCATTTGGCGAGCAACTGTGGTTTATATCGCCAAATTTGCGGGCTGGCGGGGGGAATAATCTGGCCGGCCCATTCACCCAAACCGCCCTGCGAGGTATTCAGGGAACAAAAACAGATAAATTTCCGGGAGTGGAAAAATGACAGAAGCAGCCGAACTTGTTGAATCCATTATTGTGGTGCCAGCCAAAGGTGACGTCACCGCGAACTTTTCTCTGGAGCCTACCGGCGCAGACCAGCTATGGATCCTGAAAGACGCGAATGCCACTGAAGTGGACACCATTCGTGTTCAGTTTGCGGGAGTGAAGGACGGTGGCACCGAGCAGTCCGGCAAGGTCACACTTATGATAACCCTGACTAATACGGATCTGGTTTTTGCCAAGCTTTCCGGAAATATCGATGGTATGAAGACCTACGATGACCAAAATGATGGGCTGGGTGCGATCCAGAGTTGTCAAGTGAAAGACAAGCAGCCGCAGGTGCTAGAAATTGACCTTAAGGCCAATAAACAGTCCTCTAATGGGTTTTCCTTTAAATGGGTTGCTGAGGATGTCGATGGTAACCAAGTGGAGTCTGCCGACCCGGATGCCCGCTTCGATCCGCTGTGATTAGTTACATATAGAGGTTTTGACCGATTCGGTTACCTCAGGCTGGGTACAGAGATTTCGATATATGGGTAACTGGAACCATTCTGTACTCATGCCCTGTTCAAGTAACTCTGAAATATAGAGACTTGCTGAGCGCCATTCAGCTGCCAATGTGTAAACTTGAGTAGCCGCATGCTTAATATCGGTGTCTTCTGAAGAGGCCCGTAGTAGTTGGGTTATAAGTTTAATGGATTCGGAAGCTGCCCCGGTATTTGCAAGTGCCAGTGCTCGGTAACGTAGGAGTTCAGGGTTATCAGTTCCCTCGGTCAATTTTAGGACCATGGAAAATTCAGTTTCGGCTGCGTGCTGGTCTCCTAGTGCTAAATGAACTTCCGCCAGCTGACCAATTGTGGGTACATCATCAGGGACGATTTGCAGTACTTTCTTGAATTCAGTGAGCGCTGCATGGTGATTTTGGCGAAGAAAATACGCTACCCCAAGGTTGGATATAGTGCGCCAACTGCGTAATTTTTCTGGAATGGCTGTGATTGCTGCTTCAGCGTTGTCTAGGTTTCCCAGTTCTAGTTCAATCACTCCGAGGGCGGAATAGGAAGACCAATGATTGGGGTATGTCATAGTAACCTGGTTTAACGTGTTTCTAGAAGCTTCATATCGTCCCATTGCCCCCTGTGATATTGCTGCTAGGTAAAGTGGGGCCGCGGATGGGTTTAACCTGTTAGCGTCTAATGCTTCTCGTAGAGCTTCTGTAAATTTACTCTTTCTGTAAAGGTGAAGGGCAAGCTCATACTTTAGTTCTGCTGCAGGAATATCCATTTTTTTGAGCTCAGTCATCAGTTGCTGATATTGCTCGGTGTAATTACCCAAACCATATATAAAGAGCTTCAACCGTACTAAATTCGCTTCGGAGATTCCTTGGTTTTGTCCCATTTCGAGAGCGCGAAGAGCGATTTCAAGGTGGTTGGTTGAGCCGTCGATTACGAAAAGTCGCGCAGCTACATCCGTCAGCCCCTGGTAGATATAAACATTTTGAGGGTATCGGGCGGCGAGCGACGTCAGATCCGTCAGGTCTGTGTATGTAAGCTCTTTTGCTTCCAGTCGGCTGAGGATATCAAGGTACCTACTGTAGTCGCCGTCGGACATCGTAAGCAATTTGAGCTCCTCTCGTTGGTAGGGGGCGTCAAATAGCTGGATAGCGTCGTTATTGATGCGGAATTGTGCTTCCTGTCTCTTTTCAGACAAAAATACAAAGCTTAATTGTTGTTTTATTTGTTCGTTCTTTGGGCTAATACGTTGTAGCTCAACTTCGCATCGGACTTGCACGCATTCCAGTCGTGCAAACAGTGCATCGGTCACTCCTTTGTCCTGCAACGCCTGCAGCTGCGCCTCAAAATCCTGCCCCGCCTTCGGCTCAAAGCTCACCAGCGCGCTTGCCTTCAGCTGCGAAACCGAATTCATCAGCGCCTGGCGCACCATGGTCCTGGTCAGCGCCTTGGCATTTTCCTCCCCGCGGATTTCCCCGTTAATTTGCACCGGCATCACCGCAATATACTGCGGTTCCAGCCGGGTAAATTCCTTCCAGCCCCAGTAACCGCCCGCACCCACAACCAGCGCGGCGGCGATGCCCGCTAGCACCCGCTGCCAGCGGCGGCGGTTTTTGTCTTTCTGACGGGTGAACAGGTCGGTGAGGGTCGCAGTGAATTCTTCGCTGTCGCTTTCCAGACCCTGTTTATGCAGCAACTCAAAGCCCTGGTACACAAGCTGCGCGCTCTGCGGGCGCTGGGCGGGATCTTTGGCCAGCAGTTTGTCCAGCAGGATGGCGAGTGGCTCGGGAATCTCCGCCCACGCCTGTTGCGGCGGGGTGTGGGGTTCGTTGGTGATGCGGTTGGCCATGGCCAGGGCACCGGCGTCATGCTTGTCAAACGGGCGGCTGCCGCACAGCAGTTCATAGGCAATGGTGCCGAGGCTGAACAGGTCGCTGCGGGCATCCAGAGTTTTGCCGAGGATCTGCTCCGGCGACATGGCGGTGATAGTGCCCGCCAGCTGGTTTTCCGCCGTAAGGGTTTTTTCATCCAGCTGCAGGGATTTGGCGATGCCGAAATCGGTGATCTTGGCAGTGAGTTTGCCGCTGGCGCTGGTAGTGATGAGGATATTGTCGGACTTGAGGTCGCGGTGAATGATGCCGAGGTCGTGGGCCTGCTGCAGGCCCTGGCAGATCTGCATCAGCAGGCTGAGCTTCTGCTGCAGGCTGGGTGTCTGTTCGCGCATCCAGGCACGTAATGTGGTGCCCTCGATATATTCCATCACCAGCGCGATATTGCCGTTCTCTCCCTCTTGAGAGCCGTCCAGCACATCGTGTAGGGCGACGATGTTCGGGTGGTTCAGCTGGGCCAGCAAGCGGGCTTCCTGCTGGATGCGCTCGCGGGCGTTCTGGCTGGCGGCGTCGTCCTTCAGCTTCTTGATCGCCACCTGGCGGTGCAGTTTGAGGTCTTCGGCCAGGTAGACCACGCCCATGCCGCCGGCACCGAGGGTGCTCTGGATACGGTAGCGGTCGCTTTGGGTATCGGTACGGGTACCGGAGCTGATGCTGGGGGCAACCTTGGGGTCTGCGATGTCCATCTGCGCGCGTTCTTTTTGTTAGAGCCTATTTACGCGCCCCGGCCGATACCCCTGGCCCGGGCTTGGGCGAGCCGGGCGGGAATCGCTGCGGGCGGGGCCCGTTACAGATTCGCGCTGGTCTCGCGGTGGCTGGCAATCTGGGAATTGCCCGCCTGGTCTTCGCTTCCTGCGTTGTTGCAGAGCCCCGGGTATTGCTGCCGGAGGTCGTTGAACGCGGGAATGTTGCAGATTTTGACAAACCGCGCGGTGCAATACCAGATGGGAGAGATACCTTGTTCCAGGGTTTTGCGGATATGGGCCTTGGCGGAGAGCAGGTCGCCGGTGGTGATGTACACCTGGGCGCGGGCGTAATTGGTGTAGAGATCGTCCGGGGCGTCGCGGCGGATCTTGAGCAGGTTCTCCACCGCCTTTTCCGCTTCGCCCAGTTCCGCGTAGGCGCGGGCCTGCATCAGCAGCCCTTCCCAGTCGGTGCGATCATGGGTGATGTGTAGTGCGCGGCGCGCGAATTCCAGGGCCTTGTTGGGCTGCTGTTGCTCGCGGGCAATTTCCGCCCGGTACAGCAGCGGGTCGGCGTCTTTGGGGGCGAGGCTGGATACCCGTGCAAAGCAGCTCTGGGATTGTGTGTACTGCTTTTCGATGTAGTAGGCGAGGCACAGGTTGTAGGTGTCCATGGGGCCGATGCGGTCGAGACCCGCTTCGCTCAGCAGGCGGATGGTCTCTTCGGCATTGCCGGCATCCAGCATGTTTGCGGCCAGCAGGGAGACCGCGTCGATGCCATCGCTATTCAGCGCAATGGCCTGCTTCAGCACCTGGTTTGCCGCGTCCATGTCACCGCTGATGGTGAGGGTCAGGGCCTTGTGGTCCAGGTAGGCGTAGCTGGTGCGCAGTGCCAGGGCGCTGTCGATATGGGCCAGGGCCTGGGGGTAATCACCGCGGTGGTGGTGGTAGATGGCGCTCAGGTGGTGGTAGCTGGCCTTGTCCGGCAGTGTCAGCTTGAGGCGCGCCAGCAGGGCTTCGGCGCGGCCCGGGTCGTTGCGCAGGATCGCCAGGCGCAGTTCGCTGATCAGCAGTTCCGGCTGATTGTTGAGGCGCGCGGGGGCTTTGTACAGCAGGTCGGCGAGGCGTGCGTCGGCTTCCGCGGCTCTGGTGTTGAACTCGTGGTCGATGACCATTTCCGTGTAGAGCTCATACAGGGGAGCGAAGGCGCTGGCCCGCTGCTGCAGGGCATCCAGCTGGTCGAGCAGTTCGCCGAGGTTCAGGTAATCGGTGCGCCGGTCGTAGATTTCCAGATAGGTGAGGTAATCCTCGGCACTGATGTTTGAGGCCTGGTGACTTTCCCGGGGAGGGAAGGCTTCCAGCAGGTTGTCGATCTGGTACAGGGTGCGGGCGCGGCTCTCGAGCCCTTCCTCCAGTGACAGGCGGGTGCTGCGGCTGTCGATCACCGCGAGGGTATCGCTGTCCAGCAGTTCCAGCGACAGCTCGCAGCTGCGGCTGTCGCAGTCGATGGCGGGGATCAGCAGCAGGTCCGCATTCAGGGATTTGGCCTGGGTGGCCAGCGGCAGGCCGCTCAGTTTGTGGGACTCCGCATAGGAAATCAGGTACAGGCCTTCACGCGCGGACAGTCCCTGCTTGAGGGCGCTCAGGACATTGCTGGTGAGCAGCTGCCGGTTGCGGCTGTCGGGGGTTTCCGGTTGTGCGGCGGGTGTCGTGGTGTCCAGTACGGCAATGTATTTGCCCTGCGCCGGCTGTATGGGAGTGCCGCCGGGGTTGTTGAGCAGCAGCGCGGCGACGCCCAGTACACAGACTGCCACCGCAGCGATGGCGCTGCGCCGCCACCAGTTAACTGCGGGCTTGCGGTGCTGAAAAAAACTTTCCGCGGTTACGGTTGCGGTAATGCTGTGGGTGCGGGTAAAGCTGGTGGTGTTGCCGCGCATCTGCATCAGCAGGGTTTCCAACTCCGCGGCCACCGTGGCGGCGTTGAGCGGGCGTTGCTCCGGTGTTTTCGCCAGCAGCTGATCCAGCAGCTGGCACAGGGACTGCGGCAGTTCCGGCGCCAGTCGCGCTGCCGGTGGATGCGGGCTTTTTACGATGCGGTCGACAACCACATAGGGGCTGTTGTTTTCCCCGAATGGATTTTGTCCACACAGCAACCGATACGCGAGTACCCCGAGGGCGAACAGGTCGCTGCGGTTGTCCAGGGGTTTGCCCTGGGCCTGTTCCGGCGACATGGTCCCCCAGCTTCCGGCCACATGCTGCTCGCGGGTCAGGTCGCTGTCTTCGTTCCAGTGCTTGGCGATGCCGAAATCGGTGATTTTTACCGTGCCGTTGCTGTCGACCAGGATATTTTCCGCTTTGAGGTCCCGGTGAATGATGCCGGCACCGTGCGCGCGGATGAGGCCGGCACAGATCTGTTTCAGCAGCTGCAGTTTCTGCTCCAGATCCGGGGCGTGTTCCTTTTGCCAGCGCTCAAGATTGCAGCCGTCGACGTACTCCATCACCAGGGCGATATCGTGCTCACTTTCGACAACGTCGTACAGCTGGACAATATTGTTGTGATTGAGTTGCGCGAGCAGCAATGCCTCGCGGCGGATACGCTCGCCGGCGTTACTGCTGTTCGGGTTGCGGAGGAGTTTTTTGATGGCCACCTGGCGGTTGAGGCGTTCATCGGTGGCGAGATAGACCACGCCCATACCACCGGACCCGAGTCTGGCGGTAGCGCGGTAGCGGCCGATGTAGAAAGGTAGTTGCTCAGCGTGCATGTATTCGACAGCGGTAAATCAATCGCGGGTTAACCGCTGGCCCTGGTTTTTGTGCCGCTTCCTGCAGGCGAAGGTTGCAAGTCAGACCGGCTCTGCTGGTACGGGGTATTCGCCGGTGGTGGCTTCCAGTTGTTCTTTCTGTGACCCCTTGAAGATATCCAGCTGATTACAGCCCAGGCGCATTTCGTAAGAGCGGCGCTCTACCAGGCGCGAGGTGTCGATCGCATCCGGCAGGCTATCGGCGATCTGTTTGCGGGCGCGGAATATCTGGGTGTTGAGGTGGTTTACGTTGATGCCCAGTTCGCGGATTGCCAGGTCCACGGCCACCCAGCCCTGGTCACTGGGGGCGACACCGCGTTGAATGTCCCGGATGCGGGCGCGGGCCAGATACACCAGCAGGCAGTTGTGGGTGCGTGCGGGCAGGTCCAGTTTCATCGCGTCTTTGGCCAGTTGCAGCTGCACGTGTTCTTCGTGGTGGCTGACAGTAAAGCGCAGGCGAAAGTCGGAGATACACAGGCTTTTGAGCGAGAGTTCGGTGGTGGTGCTCTGGCTGTTGCCGAGAAACAGCTGCCAGCTGCTGTGGGCACAGTCGATGCGGTTGCCGTGCATGACGACCTTGGCACTTTTCCCGTGTTCGCTATCGTCCAGTAACTCGTAAATCCAGACCCCGTTGACGGGATTGAAATGCAGGCTGGCGATGGGATCGTGTTCGTCGGGCAGCAGGTGGTAGGACTCCAGCACCTGGCTATCACCGGTGTGGATATCGATCAGCAGGTTTTCCGGCGGGTCCAGGTTTTCTACCTTCCACTCCGGATTGATGGCGCGGCCAAAGGTAAGCCGGTCGCCCTGTTGCAATTGCTGGTTTTTTGCCGGAATCAGTTGCTGGCCATTCACCCAGGTGCCGTTGCGGCTGAGGTCGCGGATGACCCAGTGGCTGCCGGTCCATTGAATGGCGGCGTGGATGCCGGAAATTTCCGGCAGCGTGATGCGTGTGTCGGCAACGCCCTGGCGGCGGCCAATGGTGTGGTGCGCCATCAGATAGACAGGTTGATCCCGATCAGGATGCTGCAAGCAGGCCATGTAAAGTCCCTTCCCCAAATAAACCCCGCCCCGCGAGCCTGGCAGCGGGCGCTGCCAGTAGTGCGCGGGTGCAGTAATTATCAAGACAGGGCGGCCGGGCTGCCTCTTGCCGGGCACAGCCATGTGCGCGGCAGTGCACCAGGAAATCATCTTGTACGTGATTTCTGGCCGGGCCAAATTTTTTCGCCGGGGCGCGTTGCAGGATTCGAGTGGCTACTACGATTGCTCGTCGGGCAGTGTGCGCCACTTCTCATTTTTCATCGCTGCAACAGAGTTGCGCGCCTCTGTCTTGAGTCAGTGTCTGCTAACCAGTAGGTGAGCGTCCACTTTGGTGTTGTTGCCACCATTTATACCCGACTGCGCATTGAATGCAACGACTGAATGCGATTTGTTGTCATTTGGAGCAAAGATTGCGCGGGTGCCCGGGATTACTCTTCTTCGCCCTCATTTTGGGCGTCTTCCTGCTCCGGGAGTTTGCGGCTGTCCTTACGGTCCAGGTCGCCCACGTCCAGTACCGGCGAGGCGTCGATGTGCTCCGCATCCATCATCAGTGCCACCCGCTGCAGGGAGGAAATGATCATCGACTGCTCCCACGCCCTCAGATCACGGAACTGTTTGACGAAATGCTCCTGTAGGGGGGTCGGTGCATCGCGAATGATCTCTGCACCCTTGTCGGTGAGGTAGGCGTGTACCTTGCGCTTGTCTTCGGCGGAGCGCTCCCGGTACACCAGTCCGCGTTTCTCCAGACGATCGAGAATGGTGGTTACCGTGGCCTGACTGAGGCTGATTTCCTTTGCCAGGGCGCCGATGGTGACCTGCCCCTGTTCGCGGATGGCCTGCAGCAGTAACAGCTGGGGTGCGGTCAGCCCCGCGGTCTTTACCAGCTGTTTGGAGTGCAGGTCGGTGGCGCGGATCAGGCGGCGCAGGGTGATCAATACTTCTTCAATTTTATCCATCAGCGGCAGGCTCTCGAGTTCGCGGCGGCTTAATTGTCCGCGCCCGACTTTAGGTGCTGAGCCGCTTTTGTCAATTGTGGCTCCGCCCGGCGCCCCCCGGTAGGGGGATTTTGAGTGACCGGCCTGTTTCTGCGTGGCAGCAGGCGACGTGTTTTGCGGTGCTTGCGGCGGGGGCGTTGCGCGCGCATCGATGCCCTGTGCGCCCCGATGGTTGCTGGGTTCTTCGTGGCTTTCGGCGCCTTCCGGGGTGCTGAAACTGGTTGCATCCTGATCAAATTGCATGCGGCTTGGCCTTGCGCCCTCAATATTCTTTAGAGTACTATGCATTCAAATGTTTAGAGCAGTAAATAATTTTTTGCTCGAAAGGTCAAATTTCAAACATAAATACGTAATTAAGGCGTGATTTATACTTTGTTACGAAAGTTTGATAGAGATCTAACAATTTGATGACTAAATGTGTTGCTCTGGAGGCAGCTTTGAGTGCGACAAGCGAACAGAAAGAAGAAGACTCAATTGATGACAAGGTAAAGCAGGCGCAGCAGGCAGAAGCCCCTAAGGCTCTTGCGCTGGATACCCAGCTGCTGCTGCGCCGCCCGGTCAGTGAAGACGGTGCCGCCGTGCACCGCTTGATCGGCAACTGCCCACCGCTGGATACCAACTCTCTTTACTGCAACCTGCTGCAGGCCAGCCACTTTGCTGCCACCAGTGTGGCCGCGGAGCTGAATGGCGAGCTGGTGGGCTTTATCTCCGGCTATCTCATTCCCGAACGTCCCGACACGCTGTTTGTGTGGCAGGTGGCGGTAGCGGAACAGGGGCGTGGCATGGGCCTTGCCGGGCGTATGTTGCGGGAGATTCTTGCCCGCCCTGCCTGTGCGCAGGTTTCCCACCTCGAAACCACCATCACCCCGGATAACGACGCTTCCTGGGCACTGTTTCGCAGCCTGGCGCGCAAGCTGGACGCCGCTTGTGTCGACTCGGTGATGTTTGACCGCAAACGTCATTTCAACGGCCAGCACGACAGCGAGATGCTGCTGCGCATCGGGCCTTTTGCCGGAATTGCACCGGCTGTGCGCGGTGTCGCCGGCTGAGCGGGTAATGCCGCTCTGTGTATCGAACCGCCGTTTCTGTTTTTTCACGTATTAAAACCAACAACTCAAGAAGGGTTGCCAATATGAAAGTCTTTGATGAGATCGAATCCGAAGTAATGAGTTATGCCCGCGCTTTTCCGCGGGTTTTCAACAAGGCCCAGGGCGAATACCTGTACGACGAAGAGGGCAATCAGTATCTGGATTTCCTCGCCGGTGCCGGCACCCTGAATTACGGCCACAACAATCCGGTATTCAAGCAAGCGCTGCTGGAATATATCCAGCGCGACGGCATCACCCACGGCCTGGATCTGCACACCAAAGCCAAGCGTGAATTCCTGGAAACCTTTTACGAAAAAATCCTGCAGCCACGCGACATGTCGTACGTCATGCAGTTCACTGGCCCTACCGGAACCAACGCGGTAGAAGCGGCGCTGAAAATTGCGCGCAAGTACAAAGGCCGCGAGAACGTGATTTCCTTCACCAATGGTTTCCACGGCTGCAGCCTGGGTGCGCTCTCCGCTACCGGTAACTCGCACCACCGCGGCGCGTCCGGCGTAAGCATGAGCGGTGTTGCGCGCATGCCCTACGACGGCTACCTGGGAGACGACATCGACACCACGGCGTTTCTCGACAAGGTACTGAGTGATTCTTCCAGCGGCATCGACCATCCGGCGGCAGTGCTGGTGGAAACCGTACAGGGTGAGGGCGGTATTAACGCGGCCAGCATCGAATGGCTGCGCAATCTGCAGGACGTGTGCAAAAAACACGACGTACTGTTGATTGTCGACGACATCCAGGCCGGATGTGGCCGTACCGGCAGCTACTTCAGTTTTGAAGAAGCGGGTATCCAGCCTGACATCGTCACCCTGTCCAAGTCCCTCAGTGGTTACGGCCTGCCGTTCGCGGTGGTACTGATGAAGCCGGAGCTGGACCAGTGGAAGCCGGGTGAGCACAACGGTACTTTCCGTGGCAACAATCTGGCCTTCGTCACCGCGACCGCCGCGATCAATCACTACTGGAGTGATGACCGCTTCGCCAAAGAGGTGCAGCGCAAGGGGGACTACATCGAGCAGCGTCTGCAGAAGATTGTCGACCTGTACGGCGACGGCAATATGACTACCCGCGGTCGCGGTATGTTCCGCGGTCTCAATTGTGTCAGCGGTGAGCTCGCCGACAAAATCACGACGGAAGCCTTCCGCAACGGTCTGGTTATCGAAACCAGTGGCGCTGACGATCACGTAGTGAAAACCCTGTGCCCGCTCACGATCAGTGATGAAAACCTCACCAGGGCACTGGATATCGTCGAGGCGGCGGTGGCCAAAGTGCTGAAAGGTAGCGAAGTACCGGAAGAGTACGACTTTTTCGCCGACGACAATGTCGCGGTGCCGGGAAAAAATACCCTGGCCGGTGCGGCCTGATTTTTTCCATACCTTAAGCAATAAATAAAATTATCTGAAACGAGTTGAGTAATGATTGTAAGAAGTCTGCAAGAAGCCGAAAAAACCGATCGCCGTATTGTTTCCGAGGGCTGGGAGAGCACCCGCCTGTTGCTGAAAAACGACAACATGGGTTTTTCCTTCCACATCACTACGATCTATGAAGGTGCGGATTTGCACCTGCATTACCAGAACCACCTGGAATCCGTGTACTGCATCTCCGGCGAGGGTTCGGTCATGGCAGAAACCGACGGCGTGGTGCATGAAATCACTCCGGGGACTATCTACATCCTGGATAAAAACGACAAGCACGTACTGAAAGCCAAGTCCGAAATGAAAATGGCCTGCGTATTCAATCCGCCTCTGCACGGCAAGGAAGTGCACAACGCTGACGGCGCCTACGAGCTGGATGCGGAAGAGGTGAATGACGAAAAATAAGCCTGCCATGTATAACAAAGCGGCGGATTTCTGGGGTGCCAGCCGCGACTATTTTGCTGGTGCCTCACGCCTGAAAGTGGAAAACGGTCAACGCAGGGATTCCATGAATACTCATACGGTAGAAAAAATTGGCGGTACGTCCATGAGTGACTACCGCGCAGTACGCGATAACATCATTCTGAAAAATGGCAGGGCGAAGGCAGAAGGCTTGTACCGGCGAGTTTTCGTGGTTTCTGCCTATGGTGGCATTACCGATATGCTGCTGGAACACAAAAAATCCGGGCGCCCAGGCGTGTTCGCCCTGTTCGCTGGCGCGGATGACGAGCGCGAGTGGTCGGATGCGGTCGCCGGGCTGCGCAGCCGCATGCAGGAGATCAACGCCGGGTTGTTTACGGATCAGGTGACACTGGCCAAGGCCAACGGCTTTATCGGTGAGCGCCTGGACGACGCAGCCAATTGCCTGGCCGATCTCGAGCGGGTGTGCCAGCACGGACATTTCGCCCTGGAGGGGCATCTGGATGTGGTGAGTGAAATGCTTGCCAGTCTGGGGGAAGTACACAGTGCCTGGAATACCGTGCAGTTGCTGAAGCAGGAAGGGATCAACGCCCGCTTTATCGACCTGACAGGCTGGCGCGATGGTGAACACATGACCCTGGACGAGCGGATCCAGCGCGCGTTTGCGGATGTGGATTTCGAAACCGAGCTGCCCATCGCCACCGGCTATGCGCACACCGCCGATGGCCTGATGAAAACCTTTGCGCGCGGATACAGTGAAATGACCTTCAGTCGCATCGCTGTTCTGACCGGCGCCAGTGAAGCGATTATTCACAAGGAATATCACCTGAGCAGTGCGGATCCGCGCCTTGTGGGTGAGGAGCAGGCGGTCCCCATTGGTCGCACCAATTACGATGTGGCGGATCAGCTGGCGAACCTGGGGATGGAAGCGATTCACCCGCGCGCTGCCAAGGGACTGCGGCAGAAACAGATTCCTCTGCGGGTAATGAATACCTTTGAGCCGGAACACCGCGGTACTCTGGTAACCGGCGATTATGTAAGCGACACACCGCAGGTGGAAATCATCGCGGGGCGTAAAAACATCTATGCTGTTGAATGTTTCGATCAGGACATGATGGGCAGCATGACCAGTTACGACCGGGCGATCAATGAGACCATCGCGCGCTTCAAGGGCAGCGTGGTGACCAAGGATACCAACGCCAATACCATCACCCACTATCTGGGTAGCAACCTGAAAACCGTCAAGCGGATCAAAAGCGCGATCAATGAGCGCTTTCCGGATTGCGATATACAGGTGCGCAAAGTGGCTGTGGTTTCGGCCATCGGCAGCGACATGAAAACCTCCGGCATGCTGTCGCGCGCGGTCAGCGCACTGGCCAGCTCTGGCATCAGTATTCTCGCGGTGCACCAGTCCATGCGACAGGTCGACATGCAATTCGTGGTCGACGAAAGCGACTATGAAAATGCCGTCAAAAGTCTCCACGCCGCACTGGTCGAAGTGCACGAGCACGGCGAAGCCATATGCGCAGCGTGATGTCTCGTTTGAAGTTCTCACTGCCGTCAGCATTGCTGGCGGCAGTGTTGTTTGTAGCCCTGCTTTTCCCTGCCGAGCGCCTGTTGGCTCAGGACTCGAAAGATGTGCCACCGCCAGTGGTGACCCAGAAAGAAAAGGCGGAAACGCAGCAGAAAGTACAGGAACTGGAGCAAGCGGCGCAGGCTGTGGACAAGCTGGACAAGGCGCTGTACTCGCCATTTATTGAGCGCTATGTGCTGGATGAGCTGAAACAACTGCGAGTGGATATGGCCGCGCAGAAGGTTTCCCTCACCGAGAATATTGTCGACCGTCAGTTGAGTGCCGCGGACAAGGCGATTACCTACGCCACCGATACCATCACCTATTTCTTTTACCTGATCGCGGGCTTCAGTTCCCTGCTGGTGATCATGGGTTGGACGTCCATCCGCGACGTAAAGGAAAAAGTGCACACCCTGGCCAATCAGGAAATTTCCAGCCTGGTGGAACAATACGAAGAACGCCTGCGCAGCATTGAAGAACAGTTGTCGGAAAAAACCCAGCATATCGAACACAACCGCGACGAGATCGAACTCACCCAGGAAATCCATTCCCTGTGGCTGCGCGCCGGTCGTGAACAGACACCCACGGGCAAAATTGCTGTTTACGACCAGATACTCAAATTGCGCAAGGACGACGGTGAGGCCCTGACCTACAAGGCGGATGCCGTGCTCGAACTGGACGAACCCCAGTGGGCCATCAACCTCTGCCTGCAGGCATTGCAGATCGACAGCCAGAACGGCAATGCCTATTACCAGCTCGCCTGCGCTTATGCCTATCTCGAACAGTGGGAGGATTCCATCAGCTATTTACAGAAGGCGCTGGATATTTCCCCCGCGTATCGGGATGAAGCGCTGGAAGACTCCGCATTTGACCGCTTGTACGAACGCGCGGAGTTTTCCGAGTTAATGGGGATTCAACCGGATAAGGGGAAGCCGCAAGTCCCTGAATAGATCGCGTTGATGTATACAAATTGAATAAAAAATATAAAAAATTCATTGGAGGGGAGTGACCATGCTGCTCAGTTTTCTGTTTTTTCTTACCCTGTTTGCCGCAGTGGGCATCAGTTCATACCGGAAAAGTCGCGGTACCAAAAAGGACTACTACCTGGCGAGCCAGGATATATCCCCAATGCTCGTGGGCCTTTCCGCGGTAGCCACCAATAACAGCGGCTATATGTTTATCGGCGTGATCGGTTACACCTACGCCACTGGCCTTGCGTCTATCTGGTTGATGCTGGGATGGATTCTGGGGGATTTCCTCGGTTCCCTGTGGATGCACAAAAACCTGCGTGAAGCGGCAAAGCGTAGCGGCGAATCCAGTTACGCTGGTGTGCTAGCCTGCTGGCAAGGTGGCCGCTTTGGCAACTGGCAAAAGCTCGCGGGGCTTCTCTCTCTTTTATTCCTACTGGCTTACGCCAGTGCGCAGCTGGTCGCCGGCGGCAAGGCGCTGTATGTGGTGCTGGACCTTCCGCAATGGAGTGGCGCGGTGATCGGCGGTGTTATTGTTGCGGCATACTGTCTTGCCGGCGGTATCCGCGCGTCCATCTGGACAGACGCAGCCCAGTCGCTGGTGATGGTGGTGGCGATGGGCACACTGCTGTTTGTGGCGACGCAATCCGTGGGCGGTCTCTCTGCGGCGTGGCAGAAAATGGGGCAGGTGGAGGGGTTCCTTAACTGGTATCCGCAGGATCTGTTGTTGCCGGGATTGGCGGGCGGAGTTCTGTTTGCCCTGAGCTGGCTGTTTGCGGGTATTTCGGTGGTCGGCCAGCCCCATGTGATGGTGCGGTTTATGGCCCTGAACGATGCTGGCCGCATGGTGCAGGCACGCTGCTGGTATTACCTGTGGTTTACGATTTTTTATTTTATGGCCACTGGCGTGGGCATGTTGTCGCGGATTCTGCTGAATGCTTCGGGTTCTTTTGATGCGGAGCTGGCGTTGCCGATGATGGCGATGGAGCTGTTGTCGCCGGTAATGGTGGGGCTGATTCTCGCCGGTATTTTTGCCGCAACCATGTCGACGGCGGACTCTCTCGTGCTCAGCTGCTCCGCCGCACTGACGCACGACCTGCTGCCCCAGCGCGTAGAAAGCACGCGCCTGCTGAAGATCGCGACCCTTGGTATTACCACCGCGGCGGTGGCCTGGGCACTGTTGAACAAGCAGAGTGTGTTCAGTCTGGTGGTCATGAGCTGGTCTGCTCTGGCTTCGGCCTTTGCGCCCCTGCTGATGGTTCTTGCCGCCGGAGGCAAACCCTCACAGAAACTGGCGATTGTCATGAGTGTGCTGGGGCTCGCCACGGCACTGGTGTGGCGTTGGCTTGGGTGGCATGCACATATTTATGAAGGTATGCCGGGGATTTTGATGGGGCTTTTCGTTTTTGTTGTCGGGCGAGTTTTGGAGCGGGACTCGGTTGGTCGTGCTGTTAATGCCTGATATCCACAGCCCCTATCCACAGTCCCGTAAAGCTGACAAAGTAAAAATCTAGAATCGAAGGCAAGGTGCCGGGCATTCCATTTCAGGAGCGTCGGCGACAGGGATGTCGCCGACGCAGCGTACAGGGATGTATTCACAGCGGTCCTGAAAAGGAATGCCCGGTGCTTTGCCGCCACAGTTGCCTGAACAGGGCTCGAACCGCCAACCCCGAACCCAAAAGTAAAGCCCAAAAAACAAGAAACCCGGCACGAAGGCCGGATTTCTTGTCCATCCTGTGAGACGGAAATCAGTAATTACTGACGAATACCTTCCACATCCAGAATCATTTCCACGGTCTGGGATGCCGGGCCCAGGTCGTAGTCGATGCCGAAGTCTTTCAGTTTGAATTCAGTGGTGCCAGTGAAACCCTGGCGGTAGCCGCCCCAGGGATCATTGCCGCCGCCGATTTCGGTCACGTCGATGCTGATCGGCTTGGTGACACCGTGCAGGGTCAGGTCGCCTTTCAGAACCGCTTTGCCATTGCCCTTGGACTCAAAAGCCGTGCTTTTGAACGTGGCGGTCGGGTACTTGGCCACGTCCAGGAAATCCTTGCCGCGCAGGTGCTTGTCGCGCTCTGCGTGGTTGCTGTTCAGGCTGGTGGTGTCCACGGTCACCTCAACGGAGGAAGCTTCCGGCTTGCTTTCGTCGTATACAAAGCTGCCGTCAAACTTGTCGAAACGGCCGTACAGCCAGCTGTAACCCAGGTGCTTGATGCGGAACTGGACAAACGCGTGCGCGCCTTTGGTGTCGAACTTGTATTCGGCAGCCTGGGCCGTCGCGCCGATCAGGGTGGCAAATAACAGAACTGCGAGTTTTTTCATGGTCTCTTCCTGCTTGTTGTGAATCGTTGTTGTGAATTGATGTTGTGAATCGATGTTGTGAATCGATGTTGTTGATCGTGATTTATACGTTGCGGCGGTAGTGCTCAATCGCCTTTGGGGGTGAGCCCAAGCATCTTGCGCAGCGTGGCATCGCGGTTGACGAAGTGATGCTTGAACGCTGCCAGTCCATGGAAAGCCACCAGTCCCATCAGTGTCCAGGCCAGCCACTTGTGAATCGTCCCGGCGATATCCTCCTGATTCTCCAGCCCCTGAAGAGTGGCCGGTACACTGAACCAGTTGAATACCTCAATCTCGCGGCCATCGGCGGTGGAAATCAGGTAGCCGGTAACGGATATGGCGAGCAACAGTAAATAGATCATCCAATGGGCTGCGCCGGCTGCCAACTGCTGCCAGCGGGGGGCGGGTTCCGCTGTCGGGCTGACGTTCAGCCAGCGCCAAAGCAAGCGCGCCAGCAGCAGGATCAAAAGAAGGATGCCCACGGATTTGTGCAGATCCGGCCCCTGACGGTACCAGGGGTCGTAATAGGACAAGCCGCGCATCCACCAGCCCAGGGCGAACATACCGATGATGGCCGGCGCCATCAGCCAGTGGAAAGCGACTGCTACCCAGCCGTAATGGGTTTCGCTGTTGCGGGACTGCACTTGTGCGGAGCCTCCAAAGAAATTCGAAAGGCTGGATTATAAAAAAATTATTTTGCGTGAATAGCGCAAAAAGCCGGAACTATTTTTCGAAAAATTCGTACCGGGGCAAATTGCGAATGGCTATTACAGGCCATGGGTCTGCGCTATGAGCTGCACTATCAGCGGAACGGGCAGACTAACGGGGAGACTATTGGTGAGAAGCGTGTTGGCGCTCGGCCGCGTTCAGAACCTTGCCGAGCAATGTGGGGTCCAGATTGGTGCGACTGCTGAGCTGGCGTGTGAGCCAGTTGAGGTCGTGGCTGGGGGCGGTGTCGGTATCGCCGTTTTCCATTGCCATCTGCTCCAGCTGCCAGATGACATCCAGCAACAGACTGGGCTCCAGAGGTTGATCTTCCTCAATGGAGAACAGTTGATCTTCCAGCTGGTCGAGGTCCCGGCGCTTTACCACCAGCTCCGCGTAATTGGGATACCAGCGGCTGCTGAAGGGCTCGGGGCGCCGGCTGAAGTCAAACGTGATACTCAGGCGGTTGCCGTTGGCGTCTTTCAGTACCGGGGTGTCGTTTTCCTCCGCCGGCAGCGCGGGGCGCTGGCGCAGTATGCCGACGATGGCGCGCCAGTCGCCGCTGTGTTCCGGGCACAGGCGCAGGGGCTGGGTCAGTTCGATATCGGGCTTGTCCGGGTGATCCAAATAAGTGAGCTGCTGGCCGGGGCGGTACCAGTAGAGGTCCAGCCTGTGGTCTTCTGCGAGGCGCGCCAGGTCGTCACTGGTGAGGGGTTCTTCCGACAGGGCGCTCAGGTGGTCCACAGCCTGCTGTACGCTGAGCCAGCGCCGCATATGGAAGGGTTTGCCACCGGATTTATTGCTTTTTCTGCTACCCGCCGTCGCCATTGCTATTCCATGTCCCTGGCTTTTTACCCATAAAGGTTAGCAGTCGGCGGTGAACGTTGTGGGCGCGGGGGCCGCGTCAGCGGGACCTCGGCGCCAGTTATCGCGGGCAACTAATGCCAGTAGTTACAGCCAGCCCTTTTTTTTGAAGTACAAATACGGCGCCATTCCCGCCATCAACATCAATCCCAGCGCCCAGGGGTAGCCCAGCAGCCATTGCAGCTCCGGCATATGGTCGAAGTTCATGCCGTAGATACTGGCGACCATGGTGGGGGGCAGGAAGACCACGGCGGCGATGGAGAAGATCTTGATGATCTTGTTCTGTTCGATGCTGATAAAGCCCTGGGTGGAGTCCATCAGAAAGTTGATTTTCTCGAACAGGAAGGTGGTGTGGGACATCAGGGTGTCGATGTCGCGCAGTATGCCCCAGCAGGTTTCACGCAGTTCCGGGTCGTCTTTCAGGTGGCGCTGGAGGAAGGCGATAGAGCGCTGGGTGTCCATCAGGCAGAGGCGGATTTTGCCGTTGGAGTCTTCCAGTTTGGCCAGGTGATCGATGGCTTCTTCCAGGTCGGCTTCTTCGTCTTCCAGTACCAGGTGGCTGACTTCGCCCAGTTTCAGGTAGTTGTCTTCCAGGGCGTCGGCGAGGTTTTCGACCTTCTGATCGAACAGCAGGGTCAGCAGTTCCTGGGCGTTGTGGGCTTCTACCTGGTTGCGGCGGGCGCGCATGCGCAGCAGGCGGAAGTCGGCCAGTTCGCTTTCGCGCACGGTGATCAGGCGCTGGGGCTGGAGGATGAAGGCGACGGTGGCGGTGTCGTGGCGGCCTTCGCTCTGGGTCAGGTAGAGGGAGTGCACATGGATGCCGGCCGCGTCCACAAAATAGCGGGCGGAAGACTCGAGTTCTTCCACGTCTTCGGATTCCGGCAGCTCGGTACGCAGCAGCTGCTCCAGCAGGTCGCGCTCATTTTCTTCCGGGTCCTGCAGGTCAATCCAGGCGGATTCCGATAGGTCCTGGTTGCTGTAGTCGCTTCCGGCATAGGTTTCTTTGATCTTGCCGCGTTGAATTTCGAACAGTCTCAGCATTACCGCTTCCTTGGCTGATAGTTTTTGCTTTGCGGCATGGTGTCAGTCTACTGGTCACAAATCAATTGCCCCCCACCTATCGCGTAGGGGGCGGCAGAGCAGGAGCGGTATCGGGCTGTAGGAAAACAATCACAGCCAGGTCGGCAGCTGCGCCCGTATTGCCTCCACATCGCTGGTGGTCAGGTTTTTGCGGGATTCCCCGGCAATGGTGGCGAGGGTAGGGGGGCTCATGGAGTGCCGCAGGCTGCCGGCCATGGACGGCTCGGCGACGATATACAGCCGGTCGAAACGCCCCTGTTGTCGCCCCTGTTCCAGAGCGTGGGCAATGTCCCGTGCAAACTTCTGCTCGCCCTGTTTGCGCAGGTCGGTGGGCTCTGCCATGGCGTGACGCCCCAGACCATTGCTGTCGAAGGCGCGCCCGGGGGCATCACTGAGCAACTCCCTGCCCTTCATGCGTCCTTCCGGATACACCAGTGCGTCGATTTCATGAAGCGTTCCCGCGCGCTTTTCCGCTTCAAACAGGCGCGCGTGAGTATGGTTTGCTACCAGAACCCAGGCTTTTGACATGGCCGTATACCTCTTTTTTTACAGGTTGCCGCTTTGTGCTTCTACTCAACTCCCAGATAGCGCTCCCATTTTCACTCCCATTTTGTACTCCCATGTTGAATGGTATAGCGGTGCGGGTCGGGTTCGTAGTCGTAGCTCGCTGGGGTCTCACTATCATTCCGTACAGGGATCTGCCAAGAATCGACCGAACTGGAGGTGTGTGATGAAAGTTGAGCAAGCCATGCACCGGGGCGTGACCTGGTGCGCACCGGATACGCCGCTGACGGAAGTCGCGAAGTTACTGCGGGATCACGACGTGGGCGCGATACCCGTGGGTAAAAATGACCGTCTGATTGGTATGGTCACAGACCGCGATATTGTGTGCCGCGCGATTGCCGAAGGGCAGGATCTGAAGAACCTGTGTGCCCGTGATGTGATGACGGAAGATATCGAGTACTGCTATGCCGACGAGAATATGGAGCAGGCCATCGAACACATGGAGCTTATGCAAATACGCCGTATGCCGGTGATCGATGGCGCGCGGCGGATGATCGGTATGCTGAGCATGGGCGATATTTCCCATTCAATGAATGATGAAAGTTGCCACCGCTATGCGGCGGCGGTGTCTGCTCATCACTGAAGCGACCGGGACTGGCCGTTATATAAGGCGCCATGTCCATATAAAGAATGAACCGCAAAAAAAGTGCGTCCATGCACTTATAAAACGCGAGCCGGTGGGCGTATACACCGGCTTGCCCTGGAGTCTCTAGATGCGGTTTAACCCCCGGGTCAGCGCTGTCCCTGCGCTGCGTGCTTGAAGTGCTCCCAACAGACTGTCTGCAGACGGCCTGTGTTCAGATTTTGTGGAGAGCATCAGTTTTCAATGGAAGTTAATACAAATCATTATCATTTGCAAGTTTTGGTTTTTCTTCCCCGGGATATTTAACCGGACGAGGGCGCACTGGCGCAGTGGACCAGGGGCAAGGAAGTAGTAACCAGGTCATCTGTTTGTCACGGAAGTTACATAGACTGACCCGATGATTCCATGAACACCGGGCACGATGATTCCGCTGATTTTCTCAAGCCGAAAGGCATACTGGAGCACGCTGGGGTTACTTGTCGCCGCAGGTGTCGCCCTTTGCCTGTGGAACAGTGGTCAGCGTACCGTCCTGCCGCAGCTGGGCGATTACCATTTGTACCGATGTGAAACCGGAGCGGCGAAGGCACCGGTTTTCAGCCTGCATCTGATTTCTTTCGTACTGGCTCAGCAAATGGCCGAGCGTCTTTGTACTACACGAGAAATTCAGCAGTATTACGGTGCCGTGCAGGTATCGTGGAAGCCGCGCGGGTTTCTCAATGCGGAAGAGATCCTGAGTGAAAATTACGATCTGATCTGGAGTCGTGCCTCCAGCATGACGGGTCTGTTACCCGAGTACACCGAGTTCTATGAACCTTTGCTGCGCTACGATCACTATCGGGTTTACTGGTTTAGCCGCGGCGCTGTACCGGAACTCACGGCGGAGTACTTCCACGGCAAGCGCATCGGCCTGTTGAAAGACAAGCTCAGTCACACCCTTTATCTCTTGCCACTGGCATCGCTGAAAGCAGCTGGTATCGAGTTCGCTACCGAGAATCTCGTCTATTTTGACGACGCGGTAAAACTCTACCAGGCCTTTGCACGTGGCGAGCTGGATCTTGTGAGCGGCGGCGACTATGTAGAACAGGAACTGGATATCCCGCTGTCCCGCACCCTGATTTCCGATGACGTTATCGCGGCCACGCTCTTCGTACGTAAAAGCCGTCCGCGCACGGCAGATTGTGCTATCGCCAGAGTGTTCGACGAATTTACCGAGGACAATCAGCAATGGCGGCGAGCTTTCCAGGGCAGTGGCGACTGTGGCAATTGACAACACTTTTTTTTCGGCCACGCGCAAGCGTAATCATATCCTCGCCTGGTTTTTGTTGAGTCTGTGCTTCGTTGCGCTCGCCAGTTGGCAGGCGCAGCGCACCCTTGCCCGGGATCTTTCTCAACAGCTGGTTGCGGTATTACCGGCAAAACTGTCACTCGCGCTACAGGCGCGACTGCAAAATGACGAGCTGTTCCAGTGGGTTGCCGGGCGCCTGGAGCAGGATTTGCAAACGCTGGTGCCGGACGGCGGGTTGCCATTGATACACAGTTGCTCGGTGCGCGTGATACAGCTTTACGGCAATTCCGATAGATCTGTTACAGCCAATATCGCCGTTCCCTGGCAAATTGGCAGTGATCAGCACACGGCGCAACTGGCTCTGGACTGTCAGTTCAACGGGTTGTTGTTGCTGGCCAGTCAATCCTTGCTGGCTCTGCTGGTGGTCGTAGCCGCAGTATTATTGCCGCGCCCTTTGTCGCCAGCACTACGGGCGCGCATTGCGGTGTTGCAACAGCAGGGCGTGTCATCGGCGTTGGCGCGGCAGCTGTCGCGAAGTCTGTCTGATTTCCAGATGCAATGGCTTGATCGCGCCCTGGCGCTGCAACCTGGGGATGTCGAAAGTGCGGTACATATCGCGCGTATGGAAAATCGCATTGTGTTCGATTGCCCATCGTTGCAAATCCAGCTTCACGGTATCCCGATAAAGCTGTCAAAAACCCCGTTTTTCTATTACCTCTGGTACGCCCGGCAGCGCCAACAGGGTGACGGCTGGGTATTTAATCCGCCGGTCAATCGCCCGGATCGGGAAGGTGCCGAATCGCTGGTTGCATTAATGGAACAACATGGTGGCCATGCCAAGTCCATCAATGATCTGAAACAGAATGGCCTACGCGCAAAAACCCTTGACCAGAACCGTAATAAAATCCGCGACGAACTGATTTCTGCGCTGGGTGAAAACCTGGCTGCTCCCTATCTGTTTGAAGCCGAGAGAGATCTTAAAAGCGGTCGCTACCGTTATCGGCTGAGCTTGTCCTGCCCCCAGATAGAGATCGTAACTAACTAATTTTCAAAGAAAATTTAGTTTAGAGACATCTCTTTTTCAGTTTTCGACCTCTTTTTAACTCAATTGTCACACGCAATTTCGATCATGCGCAGCAAGCGGCACGGTACATCCACCGCGCCAGTTGCAGTTTCCTCCGGGCAATTTGCAAAACCGTTTTTCGGCTAATTCTGACAAGCAATCCCGAACCTATTCGGAGCAAAACAATGATCGATTTTTCTCGTTACCTTCGTCCTAATTTTCCTCGCAACTTTCCCCGTAATAAACTCGCTTTGCTGGTTTCACTTTCCATCTGTGGTACTGCGGCACCGGCTCTGGCACAGCAGGCCGTCGACGCGACGGCACTGGAAGAAGTCTCCGTAATGGCGACCCCGATCCGCGATAGCCAGAAGGCCGCGATCGACGCCAAGCGCGACGCCGATAATACCGTCGACGTGATTTCTGCAGACACCATCGGCCGCTTCCCCGACCAGAACCTGGCGGATTCCCTCGGCCGTGTACCCGGCCTCGCGATTGAACGCGACCAGGGCCAGGCCCGTTACATCAACTTCCGCGGTGCGCCTTTCCGCTACACCTCTCTGGCCATTGATGGCCTGAATATTCCGGGTGCCGAAAATGGCCGCGTGCCGCGTTTTGACAGCTTCCCGGCGGTGATTACCCGTCGTATCGATGCCAATAAGGCGATCATGCCGAATATGCCCGGTGAAGCGGTTTCCGGTTACATCAACATTGCCACCTTCGATCCGTTTGCCAAATCCGGCTGGGCTGTTTCTACCGATGTGGGCATGGGTAATCAGGAACTGGGCGATGGCGATATCGAAAAGCTGGCTCTGCGCACATCCTGGTCCAACGACACCGTTGGCTTCTCCCTGTTCGCTTCCGAGAACAGCCGCGCGCAGACTACCGACAACCGCGAGTACGATCTGGAACTGGTGGATGGCGAAGTAAAAGTCAACGAGCTGGATTTCCGCAGCTACAAGGTGACCCGTGAAGATCGGGCCTACGGCGGCCGCTTTGAGCTGCGCCCGCGAGACAGCGCCCTCGAGCGAATTTTCATCAGCAGCCTGTACAACGAATTCCAGGATTTCGAGGAGCGCAACCAGTACATCCTTGAGTTCCCCACGTCTGCAGCGGGCACCGTGGGTGCGCAGCAGTTCGCGCTGGCCAACCGTATGCTGGAAGACGGCCTGTACGAAAACTCCACCTTCACCAATACCCTCGGCGCGGATTTCGCACTGGGCGAATGGTTCGTGGAAGCGCGCCTGAACCGCACCGAGACCGAAAACAATATGTTCCTGCCGATTGTCATGAGCCGTGCAGGCCAGGTTTCTGCCAGCTACGACGTCAGCAATCTGGAAGATCCGCTGGTGGAAGTGACCCAGCTGGGCACTGGAGCGGCGGCGGATCTCAGTCAGGTTGATTACTACATGGACCTGGCCTACATCGTGTCCTCCGAACTCGTGATCGATGCCACCAAATTCAAGCTCGACGGTGAGCGTGAAGTCAGCGTCATGAACCTGCCGGCAACCGTGAAAGTCGGTGTCGAGATGGATGAGCGCGACGCTGATGGTTGTGTGATGGCGGCCGGCTATGGCGCCTTTCCGAGCAGCATCGACATTGGTAGCTTTGCCACCGACAAGGCCTGGGCCACGGACTTCACCAACTCAATTGGCGGCACCTACTACGACAACCAGGGCCTGCGCGCCGCCTGGGAACAAGCGGTTGGCAGCCTCGCCGTAGAACCCGCTGCGGACCAGCTGATCAGCCTGGAAGAGCAGGTGATGGCCGGTTATGCAATGGTCACCACTGAATTTGGCTGGGGTAACCTGGTGCTGGGTTCTCGTATTGAAAATACCGATTACAGCAGCGCAGGTCCTGACGGTGAATATGCGGACAGCTTCACCAATGTCCTGCCCAGCGCACATCTGAACGTGAATCTTAGCGACGACGTGAAGCTGCGGGTCTCCGCTTCTACCGGTGTAAGCCGCCCGACCTATAACGAGTGGCGCGCTTCTGCGGCGGTGAACCTCACCGACAAGATTGTGGTAGGTGGTAACCCGACCCTGAAAGCGGAAGAAGCCTTTGGCGGCGATATCGCACTGGAATGGTATCTGGGCGATGCCAGCCTGGTATCTGCAGGAGCCTTTACCCGCGCGATCGACAATGTCATTTACGCGGACAGCGCCACGATCGATGGCGGCGTCTACCTGGCCTCTGCGGCTGGGGAAGAGTGGACCTATACCGGTTACGTCAATGGCGACAACGGCAAATTGAGCGGTGTCGAACTGAATGTGATTGCACAGGCGGATGACCTGCTGCCGGCACTTTCCGGTTTTGGTGTCAGCGCCAACCTCACAGCACTGGACAGTGAGTTTGAAACCCAGAGCGGTAATAAATTCAGCCTGCCGGGCACTTCCGACCTGATCTTCAACACCTCGGTGTTCTATGAGATGGAAAACTTCTCCATCCGTCTGAACCACCAGTACCGCGACGACTGGCTCTCCACCACCGAGAACGACAGCATGGCGGAGTACTGGGCCGAGCAGAAGCGTATGGATCTGCAGGTCAGCTACACCCTGCCGACACAGATCTTCGGTGCTGATGTGTCCCTGTACGCGAACGCCAACAACCTGACCGACGAGCGCGATGTTCGTTACGCCGGTGACGAGCGCACTCCGAACCAGATTGAAAGCTACGGCCGTCGCTACCTCGCCGGCTTCCGCGTGAACTTTTAATAAACGAAATCGAGTCAAAAACCGGCGGCCAATCAAGTAGGGTCGCCGGCATTAAAAAATGTGATAGGTGATTTATGCAAAACAAATTCATGAATGGCATTCTGGCGGCAGCTGTTGCTGTAGCCCTGGGCGCGTGCAGCGCAACTGCGCCGGTAGCCGACAAGGCTCAGAGTGCGGCGGTACAAGCTGAAGTTGAACAACTGCGCGTTCTGCCGCTGGAAGGTGGACGCAACTTCCGCGATCTCGGCGGCTATGAAACCACTGATGGTAAAACCGTAAAATGGGGCAAGATGTATCGCTCGGGCATCCTGACCAATCTGACGGCAAACGATTACGACTACCTGCGTGATCGCAATATCGCCACCATTGTCGATTTCCGCTCCACCAAGGAACGTACCCAGGAACCGGATAACTGGCGCGGAAGCAACGCGATCACCCTTGAGTGGGATTACGATATGAACTGGGAGAAGGACTTTGCCCGGGTGTTCGCCAAACCCGATTTCTCAAAGCAGGATCTCGTAGCGCTGATGGACAAAGGGTATATCGACCTGGTCAAACAGCAGACCCCGGCCTACCGCGCCATGTTCCAGAAACTGATTGAAAATGATGAGCCGCTGCTGTTCCACTGCACGGCAGGCAAAGACCGCACCGGTATTGGCGCGGCGTTGATTCTGACCGCGCTGGGTGTTGATCGTGAGACCGTGAAACAGGATTACATGCTGTCCAACAAGACCCTGGCAGGGGTCAAGATGATGGAGCTGCCGGAAGACGCGAACGAAAAAGAAAAACGCATGTATGCCTTTATGGCGCAGTTGCCGGAAGACATTCGCGGCGTCATGTCCGGTGTCGAGCTTTCCTGGCTGGAAAGCGCCTTCGAGGAAATGGAGCGTGAGCACGGTTCTGTTGAGGGTTACATCGAGCATGCGCTGGATGTGGATGCCCAGGAACTGGCGCTGTTGAAGGCTCGTTACCTGCAATAGTGCCTGTTTTTGAGGCATTGGATGGCTTCTTGCTGTCTTTTGCCTCATTCAAGACAGCGTCCAGGTCACCCGGCAATGTCCATTGCCGGGTGTTTTTGTTATGGAAATCGCATTTTTGATGTGGCCCGCAGGTTGCAAGGGTTAGTGCTTCGGCATGTCTGGCCAGCGCCAGAAGTTTGCCCGTTCACCAACTCTGGAGCACTCGGGAGCAACGCCATGTCTCTACATCGACTTTTCCAATCCAATTTCCGGGTAAAAACCCCGCTGCTGATTTTCGCAGTATCTGTCTGTCTGCCATCTGCTGCCATAGCCAAGGTGTCATCGGTCTGGCCGGGCTATAACGGCAGCGATGCCGCTACCTGGCTGGCGGTCACTCCGGTAGAGATTCAGATTGAGGCCCCTACGCCACTGAGCGGTAATAATTTGCAGCTGCTCCTCGCGCTCTCCGCGGATGGTGGCCTGGGCGAATTGCGCAAAAAGGCTAACGAGGAATTCAGCGACTACCTGAATCAACAGGTGCAGAAACGATTCGGGGACTTTTTTACCGATGAGCGGGTACATCTGGTCGATGAAGGTGCACCACTGACCTTGTCTACCAATTTTCAGATCACCATTCGCCAGAAAATTGTCAATGTGGTCAATCGTAAAAACTACGACCTGGAAGAAGGCACCATGACCGCTTATGGGACATTCCACTATCGTCTGGAGGGTACTGCGGCAGGCGCGCAGGCTTTGCGTGAGGGCACAGTAGATATTTCCGATCTCGGCTTAGAGGCTGGCTACAGAAATCGAATACCGAAGGACGCTGGCATTGTCGAGGATACTACCCGCGAGGCTAGCGAGCGGCTTCTGGCAGAAATCGCCGAGGAAGTCCTCGATGAGATTGAAAACAAGCTGAATGCCGATTCTCTGCTGGCATTAGCCCGTATATAAATTCGCAGCTAGACCCGCAGATAAATCCTTGGATAAATTCAACGGGCCCTATGTCAATTACCTGGCTGACCGGGTCAGTACTTAATCAATTAAGAATCGGTTGGCCACGGTACATTTTCTGCTGGGACTTGGGTAAACCTCGTCCATTGTGCAGCCCCAGTTCCTCTCCATAAATCATTTCGTAAATATCTCTCCCGCCTTGTTCCTGATAAATTTTCTGGCCGCGATACAGCCTTTCCGGTGGCTCTTCGCCCGTCAGGAAGGGGCTGCCGCGAAGGACTTCCAGTTCGGAAATGAGATTGCGGGTTTGGTTGTCTTTACTGCGATGTTTCAGCCGGGCGAGCTGAGATTCAAAGTCGAAATCGGAAAAGCGGAGACTGATACCGAATTCCGCCTGGATGCGTTTGCGGAGTTTGCGCAGAGTGTTGAGAGCCTGGGAGGTCATCAGCCACTGGTGATCTGTCATCGTTGTTGAGCCCTTTGTTGTCTTTTATTTTCTCAGCAGCAAAGACCGGGCCAATTTTTTCAGCGTTGGCGCTTGTTGGTTTTTCTTGATGGATTCTCTGATCGGGAATCGGCGGACTTCAGCTTCCTCGACGAGTGTATAAAAGTTGAACAGTGTATGCGGAATTGTGACAGGCAGGCAGGTCCTGATCTGTTAAGCTTTCTGCCAACTGTGGCATTTGCCTTACGAGACTGGAGAGGAGATTTTTATGTCAGCGGAACCCATCAAGTGCAAAGCGGCGGTGGCCTGGAAAGCAGGCGCACCATTGTCTATCGAGGAAGTGGAAGTTGCACCGCCCAAGGCCGGTGAGGTGCGTATCAAACTGATGGCTACCGGTGTGTGCCACACCGATGCATTTACCCTGTCCGGCGACGACCCTGAAGGTGTGTTTCCGGCGATTCTCGGTCACGAGGGCGGCGGTATCGTTGAGTCCGTGGGGGAAGGTGTCACCAGCGTGGCGGTAGGGGATCACGTGATCCCGCTGTATACCCCGGAGTGTGGTGAGTGCAAATTCTGTACGTCCGGCAAGACCAACCTGTGTCAGAAGATCCGCGCGACCCAGGGCCAGGGCCTGATGCCCGATGGCACCACGCGTTTTTCCATCAACGGTGAACCCATCTACCACTATATGGGTACCTCCACCTTCTCCGAGTACACCGTACTGCCGGAAATTTCTGTGGCTAAAGTGAACAAAGACGCGCCACTGGAAGAGATCTGCCTGCTGGGTTGCGGTGTGACCACCGGCATGGGGGCGGTGGCGAACACTGCCAAGGTGGAAGAGGGTGCAACCGTTGCAGTGTTTGGCCTCGGTGGTATCGGTCTCGCTACTATTATTGGTGCGCGTCTGGCGAAGGCCGGCCGTATCATTGCCATCGATATCAACGAGAGCAAGTTCGAGCTGGCGAAAAAACTCGGCGCCACCGACTGCATCAACCCGAAAAATTATGACAAGCCGATTCAGGACGTGATCGTCGAGCTGACCGACGGCGGTGTGGATTACTCCTTCGAATGTATCGGCAATGTGAATGTGATGCGCTCTGCACTGGAGTGCTGCCACAAGGGTTGGGGTGAGTCTGTGATCATCGGTGTGGCCGGGGCCGGTCAGGAAATCTCTACCCGTCCATTCCAGCTGGTGACCGGCCGCGTGTGGCGCGGTACCGCATTTGGCGGGGTGAAAGGCCGTTCCCAGTTACCGGGTTACGTGGATCGTTACCTGGCAGGTGAATTCAAACTGGATGATTTCATCACCCACACCATGCCGCTGGAACAGATCAATGAGGCTTTCGACCTGATGCACGAAGGCAAAAGTATTCGCAGCGTGATCCACTACAAGTAAGGTGCGCCGATGACTTTGCAACTAGTCAGCAAAACACAGTGTTTCGACGGTACCCAGTGCCAGTACACCCATCGCTCGGATGTGCTCGATTGCGAGATGCGTTTTTCCGTTTTCCTGCCTTCACAGGCGGAAAAGGACCAGCGCTTCCCGGTTGTCTACTGGCTATCGGGTCTCACCTGCACCGATGAAAACTTTTCCCAGAAGGCCGGCGCCCAGCGTATGGCCGCGGAACTGGGTATTGTACTGGTTATTCCGGATACCAGCCCGCGGGGCGACGATGTGGCGGACGATGAGGGTTACGACCTGGGTAAGGGCGCGGGCTTTTATGTGAACGCTACGCAACTGCCATGGAAACCCCATTACCAGATGTACGATTACATCGTCGAAGAATTGCCGAAGTTGATCGAGGCGAATTTTCCGGTGGGTGATCGCCGTGCCATTTGTGGCCACTCCATGGGTGGCCACGGTGCACTGACCATCGCGCTGAAAAATCCAGGACGTTTTACCTCCGTTTCGGCCTTCAGCCCCATCTGTAATCCCATTGCCTGCCCCTGGGGCGAGAAGGCATTTGCGGCCTATCTTGGCGAAGACCGCGCGAGCTGGGAGGAGTACGATGCGACGGTACTGCTGAGTCGGGCCACCGAACAGTTGCCAATGCTGATTTCACAGGGTGAGGAAGATCAGTTTCTGGAACAGCAGCTGAAGCCCAATGCGCTGGAGGCGGCGGCCGAAGCCGCGGGTTATCCGGTGAAGATCGAGCATCACGCGGGTTACGATCACAGCTATTACTTTATTGCGTCTTTTATCGAGCAACATCTGCGTTTCCATGCGGATTATCTGCTGGCACACTAGCCAAATAAACAGGCCGGCAATTGCCGGCCTGTTTATTGTTTGCTCCATCTGATTTCTAAACGGCAATGCCAACCTGTAGCGTCGCCACATATCCGTTCTCCACATCCCCGGTCACTTCCGCCAGCTGGTAACTGACCCCATCGCGGAAAATTCCATCACTGGAAAATCCATTCACAGAGGTATTTTGTCCGTGTGCCGCGTACAGGGTTGAGTTGTATACCGCCTGGGTAACCTCTTCCGGAAAGGCGATCTGCGAGGTGGCCGTCGCGGTCGAGCTGCTGAACAGGAAAACCTGGAAATGGATATGGGTAATACGCCCGGTGTACCAGCCAGGATAGATGGTTTCAAACATCACCATACCTTCATCATCCACGTCCTGGATGCCGCGACAAAAGGTTTCCCCACGGGCATCGACTCCCGGTTGTGAGTAACCCGAGTAAACCCCGTCTTTGTCACAGTGCCAGACATACACTGTCGCATTGGTAATCGGTGCGCAGCCGTTGTTGACGTCCACCAGATTCAACGCGAGCTTCAGCGGCACCCCGGTCTTTCCCTCGGTAATGTCCGCACGCACCATGGCGGAATTGCTTAAAACGGCAGTGAGCGGGTAGGGGCCTTCGGTCTCTTCCGGAATCAGGGTGCAGGTGCCCGGGGTGCCGCCGGAGCTGCTACCGGAAGAGCTGCTGCTTCCGGAGGACGAACTTCCCGAAGACGAGCTGCTGGATGAACCACCAGAGGATGAACTTCCCGAATTGGAATTGCTACCGGAGGATCCGCCGTTGCTACATCCTGCGACCAGTGCGACGCCGGTCAGCCCCATGGCGGAAAGCATCTGTCGGCGATTCAGGGTTTTTGTCGATATCGCTTGAGTGTTTTTTTCACGTATTTCTGACGGTGGATTATCTGATTTATTCGTCACTTTTCACGCCTCGTATTTTTGGATTTTTACCTGTGCTGTACCGGATTACCCGGCGCGGCACTCGCCCTTGATTTCAACCGAGCCCTGCAGGTTGCTCTTCTCGATGACAAACCAGCCGTGGGGGCAATAGGCGGTATCGGCGAGGACTTCTTCGAGGCGTGCCTGCGCGGCTTTTTCCGGGTTTTCCCGCATCTTGTTACTCATGCCTCCGCCACCTGGACCACCACCCATGCCCCCTCCGGGGCCTCCGCCCATGCCGCCACCGGGACCACCACCCATGCCGCCACCGGAGCCTCCGCCCGGACCGCCACCACCTCGGCCGCCTCGACCGCCACCAGGGCCACCGCCCTCGCCGCCGGCGTTAACCATGGCGGTATAGGTGAACATGCGGTTGCCCTGTTCGGTGATTTTGGTAATGAAAGATTCCGAGAACACCGGCGGCGCCTTGGGGGTACTTGAGCATGCCGCCAGCGCGGCGATAGCCGTGATGGCGACCACGGTGGGAATACGTTTCATGGGATCTACTCCGTAATTGATGGAGTTATATGACCACAGGTGGACGTGAGGGTAGGTTTAGTGGGGGTAAAGTAGGGTTAACAAGTGTTAAGTCGCGGGCCTGGTCGGCAGGTGCTTTTTGCCGTGCTTGGCGTTTTCAACTGCGCAGCGTCGAGCGTCGGAGGCTTGTCTCCGGCTGCATAATCGTGCGGGAACCGAAGGTGCGGAACGACCGGTAATATGGGGATAAATTTGCCGCAGGGCTAGGTCGAAGGGGCCATGGAACCTATCTGCTCCAATTGTTTCAGGAACACTTCGGTATCTTCCGCGCCGCTGATGGCATATTCATGATTGAACATGAACAGGGGGACGCCCTGGATACCCTGTAACAGCAGTTGTTCTTCGCGGGCGATGGTCTGCCGTGTCATTGCGGTGTCGTCGAGTGCTGCCGCTGCGGCATCGCGGTCAAGGCCCACAGATTCTGCGGCATCCAGCAGTACGCTGTCGTGGTTGAGGCTTTTCCCCTCACTGAAATAGTCACGGAACAGTCGCAGTTGCAGCTCGGTCTGTTTTCCGCTGGTCTCCGCCCAGTGCAGGAGGGTGTGCGCGCGGCGGGTATTGTAGATCCGCATTTCATCGCTGAAGTTGAACGCGAAATCGAGTTCGCGCCCGAATTCGGTCAGGCGCTGGCGATTGCTCTCGCTCTGTTGTGAAGAAATACGGTATTTGCCGGTGATGTGTTCGCGCAGGTTCTCGCCTGCTTCGAGCATTTGCGGGTTCAACTCAAAAGGGTGCCACACGATATTGAGGTCGAATTGCTGGGGGCAGGCTTGCAGTGCCTGCTGCAGGCGCAGGTAGCCGATGACGCACCAAGGGCAGACGACGTCGGAGACAATATCGATTCGCAGATAGGGTTGTGGCATCAGACTCTCGCCAAGTTCATTCCTTGTATTGCGCATAATGGCGCCATCGGGTTGGCGTGTAAATGCTCCCCGGAAGATCGCTGCACTACTTTCGGATGGCATAGCGCCTATCCGTGTTGCGGCTGGAACTACCCCGGGGACACACTCAACCATTTTTATGTGTGTACTCACTTACCTCGCCGGGTAGATATTTCACACCATCAGTGTATGTGTTGAGACGGCTTATACCGGGCACTGCGCGTGCTTTTCTGCGGGATTGTGATCCTTTCGACATGGAATAGCTGATGGCAGCAGGAATTGGCGCATTTGTGAAAGTATCTAACATTTGTTTAGATATTTGTTGAAAGTTATTTTCCTGATTGTTATGTTTCCTTGCATGCGCTGGTATCGCCAGTCCATTTTCGATGTTCACCTTGTATCGCTCGCAGTCGGGGACTTCCGTTGGCATTGCTGGCTTTGGAGTTCCCGGAGCACTTTTTGTGTCTCTTTACTGGGCGGGAAGTGAGGTGCCGAATATGTACCGGCTGGCGCGTGGGTTTTTGAGATATGCAAATAAATAGAGAGGGCACAGGGCAGGGACTGTCTGGGGTAGTGCCGTCACACCAATGACTCTTACTTATAACAACAGACACACCACCGAGGGTTAGCCATGCCAAGGAAATTCAATCACAAACTGCTCAGCATCGCCGTTTGCGGTGCGGTATATGGTCTGCTGCCGGGGCAGCTCGTGGCGCAGGAAGCAGAACAGATCGACGATGCACTTGTAGAAGAGGTTGTGGTCTACGGCGATATGCGCGCCAATCTCCAGTCCGCCCAGGACCTGAAACGGGATGCGGACACGGTAAAAGACGTGATTACCGCATCGGATATCGGCGCACTGCCGGACAAGTCCGTCACCGAGGCCCTGCAGCGGGTATCGGGCGTTACCATCGAGCGCTTCGCCGCTTCCGACGACCCCAACCACTATGCTGATGAAGGTACCGGTGTACTGGTGCGCGGCCTCGACCGCGTGCGCAGTGAGATCAACGGTCGCGATGCGTTCAGTGCCAATCCCTGGGGCGGTCTGAATTACGAAGATATCTCCCCGGAACTGCTGGGTGCGGTGGAAGTGGTCAAGAACCAGACCGCGGACCTGACTGCCGGTGGTATTGCCGGTACCGTAAACCTGATCACCCGCAAACCGCTGGACTCGGACGAGCAGATCCTGGCGTTCACCGCCAAAGCCAATTACGGCGATTTTCGCGAAGAGGCTACCCCTTCATTTTCCGCACTGTTTTCCGATCACTGGGAAACCGACATCGGCAAGATCGGCTTTCTGGTGGCGGGCTCCGGCTCCGAGTACAAAACCCGCGGCGATGGTGTCGGCGTGGCCAACTACTATTCCCGCGGTGATGCGTTTATCGGCGAGGAAAGATGGGGCGCTATTGTCGGCCCGACCGCGGATTCACCGCTGGAAGGCCCGATGATTCCCGGCCAGGAGGCGGGCAGCGTGGTGTATGCACCAGGCCAGTTCTCCCTGCGCACCGCGGAAAATGACCGTAGCCGCGAAGGCTTTGCCACCTCCCTGCAATGGCAGAGCAACGACGAAAAAGTCACCGCCACCCTGGAACACATCAACTCCAGGGCGGAGCTGGAGTGGGAAGAGCGGGTGATCGGTACCCAGGGTCAGGGTTTCCACCCGACTACCTGGTTTGCCGCCCACTGGCTGGAGGACGAAGCGCAGGGATATCCCATCACTTTTGACGATGGTTATCTCACCAGCGGTATCATCCGCGCCGACGCCGAGCTGCCGATGCTGGCCTCTTCCCGTTACAATCAGAACATCAACTCGGTGGAAGATACCTCCCTCAATGTGACCTTCAGACCGACGGATCGCATGACGGTATCCGTGGACTACCAGCACGTGGCCTCCGAAGAAATAGTACACAACTACGGGATCAACGCGCGCGTTGCCCCGGGCTCCAATGCGTCGGATGTTTTCCTGGATCTGAGAGGCTCTCTGCCCACGGTAGAGTTCCTGAATCCCACCTGGAACAACCCGGGCTACTGGTCAAACTGGGCCGGTGAAAACCAGACCCACTACATCGCCACCGCCATGGACCACGAAGTCCACTCCAATGCCAGGGGCGACAGCTTCCGGCTCGACCTGGATTACGAACTGGATGGCCTGTTCAACAAGATCCACACCGGCATGTATTACTCCGATAAAGAGTTGATCATGCGCAACACCGAGTACGCCAACTGGGGCTTCGTCAATGAAGGCTGGGTGAAAGCCCAGGTCGACAAGGCCGGTCCGGACGTGGCACCGGAAGCCTGGGAAACCGTCGATTTCAGTGATTTTTACGATGGTCAGGTGCTGCAGGGTGATATCACCAGCAGTTTCTACTTCCCGCGCATGAGCCTGGTGAAAAATTTCAGTGAAGCCATGCGCAGCGGTTGCGGTACCTGGAACAATGCGCCGTTCGGTTCCGCCGGCCAGCCCAATGCGGAGTGTTACTCCGGTTCCCTGGATCTCGCCGACCGGGTAAATGGTCCTTTCGCCGCGCACGATATTTCCAACACCGGGGAAGAGCGCCTTGAGGCTTATGTCCGCGCGGATTTTGCTCTGGATGACAGCGCTGTTCCGGTGCGCGGTAACCTGGGTTTGCGCTACGTCAGCTACCAGCTGGACTCCGACGGCTACGTGGTTCTACCCCCGGCGATTTCCGGCAGCGACAGCCTGCTCAGCGTGTTTCAGGAAACCTATCCGGATCTCTACGCGTTTGCGGATGGCACCGGCTCCGTGCAGAGCGTCAAGGGCACGGATTACGATACCGTACTCCCCAGCCTGAACCTGGTGTTCAACCTGTCTGACGATGTGTTGCTGCGCTTCGGTGCCTCTCGCGGATTGTATTTCCCGACACTGGATCAGGCCCGCAGCACCAAAACCCTGGGCATCAGCTACACCGCGGTACGCGAGAATCCCGGCTCCAATGACACCGACGACACCACCAATCCGGTGGTCGGGATTACCGACGTCAGTCTGTTCGGTGCCTCGCTGAATCCGAATCTGGAGCCGGAGAAATCCGACAATTTCGATCTGACGACCGAGTGGTATTTCTCGTCCGCCGGCTCGATGTCTGTGGGGCTGTTTTATAAAAACATGCACGACATTATCCGCAATCGCAGTTTTGTTGAAACCGTGACCAACCCGGACAATGGTATTTCCCAGGAATTCAGTCTGACTGGCCCGGCGAATACCGGTTCTGGTTCCATTCAGGGTGTCGAGCTGTCGTATTCGCAGTTCTATGACTTCCTGCCTGGTGCCTGGAGTGGTCTGGGTATGCAGTTCAACTACACCTATATTGACCAGAATGGCCTGAACGATCCGGAGAGTGGTCTGGGTGCGCAGCGCTTTACCGCCGATGGACAACCCATCAGCGATCAGCGCGATACCTTCCGCAACTTTGCCGGGCTGCCGCTTGAAGGCTATTCCGATCAGAACTACAACATCGTGGGCATGTACGAGTACAACGATTTCTCCATGCGTCTTGCCTACACCTGGCGTTCGGATTACCTGGTCACCCGCCGCGACTCCAACGAGTTTGCGCCCATCTACACGGAAGCGGCCGGTATGATGGATGCGAGCCTGTTCTACTCCCTCAGCGACAACTGGCGAGTGGGCATGGAGATCGGCAACCTGCTGGATCTTGAAACCAAGACCCTGGCACAGGTCAGTGAAGACGGCACCACCAAGGAGTCCCTGAGCTTCAAGACCGACCGGCGTTATGCTCTGACGATCAGCGGCAATTTCTGATCGCGGTTACTATCCACTAAAGGTGTTAACCAAGAAAAAGGTGTGCCGCGAAAGCGGCACACCTTTTTTGTTGTGGGGCTATGCTGGGGAGGGGATCCGAAGTTTGTTTATGAAATGCCGACCTTCATCAACGGATCATTCCATTTTGGACTGGTCTGCTTCCCTGTTAATTGAGAACTGCTCAATAGCCCTGCGTTTCTCCATGGCCACATAACCGCTCTTGTTTAGTGCGAGATAGAAAACCTCTCGATGGCGCCACGCTTCTGCATGGTTACATAACCGATTTTGCCATCTGCGCTGAGCGCGATATTGGTGGGATACTGCCCCTTCAACTGGATTGTCGAAAGCACTTCTCCCGAAGGAGATACTTTCAGTACAACACCAGCGCCGTATCGGGTGACGTAGAGATTGCCATCGGAATCCGTCTGCATGCCGTCCAGTCCGAAGTCATCGAATGCCAGCAGCCGTTTTTTATTGACAAGGTCACCATTGTCGAGCACGTCGTACACCCATACCTGCCGTTGCACACTTTCATTCAGGTAGAGCTTTTTTCCATCCGGGCTCAGCTCTATGCCGTTGGTGGTGCCCATATTACTTTCCAGCAGCGTAAAACTACCGCTAGGGGAAATACGCCACAACTGCCCGGTGTTGTTGGCCCAGTCGGGGTCGCTGGCGTAAATGGTACCATCGGCGTTGATCGTAATATCGTTCGGTTGGTTCATCGCAGGGTTATGCAAAATACGCCGGATATCTTTGTTGGCAGGATCAATCTGCAGCACATTGTGACCGGTATAGTCGGCGACGTACATCAGGCCATTGTGGAAGCGGATACTGTTGCCGGTGCTGCCCTCCGGCAATTGCAGCCAGAGCTCGCCCTTGTCTTTTTCGGTAACCCGGCCAATGGTGCCCTCGCGGGAAAAATTCACCGCATACAGGCTGCCATCCGCGCCAACCACCGGGCCCTCCACGCCATTGGTAAAACTGCCTTCCGGCATCCAGTCGGTTGTCTGTGCATGGGTCGCTACCGCGGTACTGCCGGCAACGACCAGAGCCAGAAGTGAAATGCCGAAAAAGTTAGCCATGTTGGTTTTCCATCTTGTTTTTTGCGCCCGGTTTGTCTGTACGCGGTGCGGAATATTGCAGTCGATCCATAAAACGCTCCAGAACGTAAACCGCTGGCAGCACGACTTCGCCGTGCATGCCTTTCATTGCGTTCAGTTGTTCGCGGATGGAGGAATCTTCATCGGGCGAGAACGGCACGCCGTCCTGCCAGCGCGCGGTAATCAGAAAGCCCAGTTCCATCTGTTGTTGGGTCAGTTCGGCGAGTTTACGCACTTCGGCAGGTAGCCCGTCGCGTTGTTGTAACACAGTTTCTGCGGCAACACCCGCGCGCCAGAGATGCTGCAGACCTGCTTGCATGGGCTCCAGATCAATCACCGCTTGCGGGTCTTCTGGCAGGTTTTCCGCGAACCTGCGCAACGGCTGCAAAGCGGCACTTTCCACCGGCAGACTGTCGACAAAGCGATTCAGCGGGTCGCGTCTTGAATAGGTTTCGTTGGCGGACTTCTCGTGATGGCGATGGTAGTAGTGGGCGGGTTCCAGTACTGCGGACAACGCCAGCGCGTGGCTTTGCAGGTTTTCTGGGAAGAGTTTCTTTAGGGTGGCCAGTTGTTGGGTGTGGTGCTGCAGGCCGACGGCGGTTGCTGCCCAGTGGTCGATCGCGTTCATCCGCTGATAAAGAGCATCTTCATCCTGCAGGGAATTGCCGGACCACAGGCGCTCTGCCACGGCAAAAGTGCGGGGCCACAGGCGCAGGTCGATATTGTTCTCATGGACCATTTCTGCCCAGAGTGCAGCTTCGCCGCCGAGTATTTTACTTTTCTCTGTATCGGTCAGTGGTAACTGGGAATTGGCGAAATCCGGAACTGCGCTTTCTTTCTGGCTGCCAGCCAGCCGTTCGCCGGTGGGGTGGTAGGGCGCGTTGCCCACGACAAACTCTCCGCCCAGGGTTTTATCCTGCAACAGCAGGCGCGCGCGCAGTGGCCCCATCCAGGTGTCCAGGGTAAATACCGTATAGGGACCGATACGCTCGATGTTGTGCAACGCCTGTGGTGTCTTGCCGGTAAAGCTCATCACACCGCGCAGGTGGCCTTCTGTGGATTCGACCATAAAGGTACCGGAAACCGGGCTGCCGCGTTTGCGCGGCGCGCTGAATTGCCAGCGCTGCCACTGCTCGTCGGTTTCAATCGCCGGGAAATCCAGGGGTTCGGGAATAATGCGGTTGCGGTAGTGGTAGCTTGTGTACTGGGGCTGATCCAGGTAAAAGCCGGTGGAAAGAATGCCGAAGTGCCCGGCGCGAGCGATCTCGCCGAGGGCATCCGGGCCGCGCCAGGATTGCACCGCGGCACTGGGCACGAGACCAGGGTGCAGGGTTTCATCCCAGCCGATCATTTTCCGGTCGAGCTTGGCGAGAATTTCTGCCAATCGAGTGTTGAAATAATTGTGCAGTGCGTGACTGTCGGTTAGTTGCCTCGCCTGCATGAAATCCTGGATTTCGGGATTGGATTGCCAGTGCTCGGAATTCACCTCGTCCCCCCCGATATGCACATATTCGAAAGGAAAAAGCTCCGCGACTTCGCCAAGAATTTTTTCAGCAAAGGTGTACACCTCCGGGTTCGCGGGATTCAGCAGTGGCTTGTGTACCCCCCAGCGGTCTTCCGGCGAGTAGGGGCCGGGGGCGGACATCAGTCTCGGGTAGGCGACGGCAATGGCGCTGGCGTGACCGGGCATATCGATTTCAGGCACCACGACAATGCCGCGTTCAAAGGCGTAGGCGACGATTTCGCGTATCTGTTCCCGGGAATAAAAATTTCCGTTGGCGGCAGTTTGATGCAGCTTCGGATAGCTGCGACTTTCGAAGCGCCAGCCCTGGTCGTCGGTAAGGTGCCAGTGGAAAACGTTCAGCTTGGCGGCGGCCATACCGTCCAGCTGACGTTTGATGGTATCCACCGGCAGAAAGTGTCGCACCGAGTCCAGCATCAGGCCGCGCCAGCGAAACTGTGGCTGGTCGTTGATGGTCATTGGCTGCAGCGCAATATCGTCATTTTTTTCGATGCCGAGCAACTGCGACAGGCTGTGCAGGCCATGGAGTATTCCCTCTTCGTAGGCTGCGCTCAGGGTGATTTTATGCGGATTGATTTCAAGCTGGTAGGCTTCGTGCTCATGACCAAGTGCGCTGAGCGCATTGGTTTTCGGGGGTGCTCCGTCAGACGTGAGTGCGAGCTCAATGACAGAAATGCGTTTGGCCATCTCCGGGTCATGGCAACGGGCAGCTGCTGGCAGGGAGATACCGGTCTGGCGCTCGGTACGCTGGCGAAAACGGTTTTCCGCGGCTTGTAACCTGGCGCCGGGGGATTGGTGGAAGCAGAGTGTGCTATCCCGGCTCAGCAGGAATTCACCAGTAGCTTGATGCCGGATGAGTTCCTGCGGGTAAGGCATGAGTGCCGAAAATGATGTGGCATCGCCGGCGAGAGCCGTTAGTGGCAGTAGCGCGCAAAATCCGAGACGAAGGACATTCTTTGGTATTGCCATATTCATTTTCTTATTGATGTTTATGCCCGTTTAAAAACAGGTATCCGCGACTTCCAGCACATTGAAATAGTCATCGATCACCAGTATCTGCCGCCACTTGTCGAAGGTCAGGCAGGGGTGTGAGGTGGAGAGTGCGAGCATATCGCCTACCTGGATGTCGGCATCGTCGGGAATTTTCATCATCGCGTGCTGATCCATAATGCCGGTGAGCTGCCAGGCTTCGTCTGCTACACGGGGCGCCGGGTCTGTGCCGGGGCGAAAATGCAGTTCCGGTTTCGGCAGGCCCGCGTCATAGGCGGCATCTCGTTTGCCAAAATTCAGAATGGCCATGCCGGGTTCTGGCAGCGACTGCACGTAGGCCCAGATTTCCAGGCCCGACTGCAGGTCTTCCGGGGGGCAGTAGTGTCCGTCGAATCTTTCAGTTTTTTCGAGTCGTTCCAGTCTTTGCATGACCGCGGCCTGGGCCTGTTGATAAATACCCCGGTCGTGGGTGAGGTAACAGCCAGGGCGCAATATTGGCAGGATGCGTGGCTCGTTGTGATCGACAAATATATCGGCCACCCGGTCGTACCAGGCGGAGCCGGCGCCGCTCAGGATGACGGATTCGGTAGTGAATTTCTCCTGTGTCAGTAGGTCCAGGCAGATGTCGCGCACCTGCTGCAGGTGTTCGGTGACACGCCCCTCGGCGCACTCGCCGTGGATCAATCCCTCATAGGTTTCCACGCCCGCCAGTTGCAGCTGTGGCCAGTGCTGGATTTCTTCACACAGCGCGCGTACCTGCGCGGCGTCGCGACAACCGGTGCGGCCGCCGGGTACGCCGATTTCCAGTAACAGCTTGAGGTTCTGTCGAGATTCCGCAAAAAACTGTCCCAATTGCCGCGCGTTTTCCACGGAGTCGATTAGGCAGTACAACTCGAGCTGCGGATAATCCACCAGCAACGCGCTCACCAGCTGCATATTCCCGCGGCCGACCAGCTGATTGGCCATCAACACGCGGGTGGCTCCGGCCCCCGCGGCCACCCGCGCCTGTTGCGGGGTGGCAATGGTCATGCCCCAGGCGCCGGCTGCCAGTTGCAGGCGGAAAAAAGCCGGGGTCATGGTGGTCTTGCCGTGGGGGGCGAGCTTTACCCCGCGCTGATTCACAAAATTCTGCATCCACTGCAGGTTGTGCTGCAGGCGCGAGTTGTACACCACCGCAGCGGGCAGGGGAATTTCCTCGCGCAACAGATTTCGCATAGAGCGCGGGTTTTGTGTGTTGTGAGAGAGGCTCATGGGGCCGACTCCGTCTCATTTTCCAGGAATGTCGTGATAGAAAGTATCACATAAATAAATATAGTATTGAAAGTAACAAACACGATACCTATACTGCACCGACTTGAGTAACATCCGTATCCGCTTCAGGGCCCGCGCCAATTGGCAGTCTGCCGGCCACATGCGGGAATCGAAACTCCAGCAAAACAGGAAATCTGCCGTGAGTCACGAACCGGATATTGTCTCGAAGATTAACGCCCATTACGGCCAGTTGCGCGATGCGGAACAGAAAATTGCCCGTCTGGTGATGGACGATATCGGCTTTGCCGCTCACGCCAGTATCAGCGAGCTGGCGGATAAGGCCGGTGTCAGTGAGGCCACCATCACCCGTTTTGCCAAAGCGGTGGGTTGCAAGAATGTCCGCGATCTCAAACTGCGCCTGGCACAGGCGGTGGCGATCGGGCAGCGGTTCTACACCGAGGTCAAAGTAGAGCCGGGAGCCAATTACGGGGTTTACGATGAGATCAAGGCGGCCCTGGACCACAACGCACGGCTGATTACCGAAGCAGTGATTGAGCCCGCGGTGGCCGCGTTGGCAAAAGCGCGTCAGATTCTGATATTCGGGGTGGGCGGCGGTTCCACGGTCATGGCGCAGGAGTGCCAGCACCGGTTTTTCCGCCTCGGCTTTCCGGCCACGTCCTACTCGGATCCGATGCTGATGCGCATGGCGGCTTCCACCATCGACAGTAACGACGTGGTGTTGTGCCTGTCTATGGGCGGCTACAGTCCGGACGTGCAGGAAGCGGCAGAAATTGCGCGGGAATACGGTGCGACGACTTTGGGTGTGACGGTAGCGGATTCGCCGCTGGCGGGAGTGCTGGACCATCTGGTGCCGATGGAACCGCTGGAAACGGATTACATCTTCAAACCCACTGCCGCCCGTTACGTCATGCTTGCCGCCATCGATGTACTGGCCACCGAGCTGGCCGTAAAACAGAAACGCAAAAGCCGTGAGGCGCTAAGGCGTCTCAAGCACACTCTGGACAGTCACAAACACGGCGAGGACCGCTTGCCACTGGGGGACTGATTCGAGAAGCACGCGGCACATGGATGTGCTGCCGCCGCGAGGGCGCGAGCCCTTGAAATACAACAAGATCCACGCATCTTCGTCAGTATTTCAGGGGTGCCAATCAAATATTTCAGGACGAAATATTTGATTACAAGGTAAAAGGAAATGGAATGACTTACGATACGGTAATTCGCAAAGGCTCGGTGGTCGACGGTAGCGGCGCTGCCATTTTTACCGCCGACATTGCCCTTGCCGAAGGTCGTATCCAACGTATTTCAGCGCCCGGCAGTATTACCGAGCAGGCCGATGAAATCATCGACGCGGAAGGCCTGTATCTCGCCCCGGGATTTATCGACGTCCACACCCACGACGATCTCGAAGTTATCCACAAACCGCAGGTGCCCGCCAAAATCAGCCAGGGCGTAACCACCGTCATTGTCGGCAACTGCGGCATCAGTGCCAGCCCCGTCACGTTAGAAAGCGATCCGCCCGATCCATTGAATTTACTCGGCGATCGCTCCCGTTTCGCTTACCCGCAATTTTCCGATTACGCCCGCGCGGTGCAGAAGGCTCGCCCCAACGTCAATGTGGCTGCGCTGGTCGGCCACACTTCGCTGCGCAACAACCACATGGACAATCTCCAGCGCACCGCCAGTGTGGCCGAACTCGCGGCGATGCGTGCGCAATTGCGCAGTGCGCTGGAGCAGGGCGCCATCGGCCTCAGCTCCGGCCTCGCTTACGCCAGTGCGAAATCTGCGGATACCGCAGAGGTGTTGGAAATGGTGGCGGAACTGGCGGTGCAGGGCGGGGTGTACACCACACATCTGCGCACGGAGTTTGATCGTATTCTCGAGGCGATGGACGAGGCATTGCTGACCGCACGGGAACACCGCGTGCCGTTGATTGTTTCCCATTTGAAATGCGCCGGACGCGGCAACTGGGGGCGCAGTGGGGATGTGTTGGGTGCGCTGGAAAATGCGACGCGGTATCAACAGGTTGCCTGTGACTGCTATCCCTATACCGCGAGTTCCAGCACGCTGGATCTGGCGCAGGTAGCGGACGATATCGAGATTTTTATCACCTGGTCGGAGTCTTTTCCGGAACAGGGCGGTCGGCCTTTGGCGGACATTGCACAAGAGTGGAACCTTTCCTGTTACGAGGCGGCGGAGAAGCTGCAGCCGGCGGGTGCGGTTTATCACTGTATGAGTGATGAGGATGTTAAAAATATTCTCTCGCACCCGCTTACCATGGTTGGCTCCGATGGCTTGCCCAATGATCCGCATCCACATCCGAGATTGTGGGGTGCTTTTCCAAGAGTACTTGCCCACTATGGACGGGATCTCGGGTTGTTCGATCTGCCGCAGGCGGTACACAAGATGAGCGGGCTTTCGGCAACCAATTTCGGGTTGGCGAATCGCGGATTTATCCGTGAAGGTTACTGTGCGGATCTGGTGTTGTTTGATTACGCGAGGTTGGAATCGCTGGCGACATATTCTGAACCGCTGCGGACGGCTCGTGGGATTTCCCAGGTCTGGGTTAATGGTGTTTGTGCTTATTCCGATGGTGTTATGTTGGATAGCCGGAGCGGAGCCTTTTTGTTTCGCGGCTAGGTTCACAGCGGTCCCGAAAGGCTTTACCCGGTGCTCCGCTGCCACAGGACCAGAAACAAAACGGACCACAGAACTCCAAAAAACTCATAAAAAGGTAGTAATCATGATTCAGAGATTCGGCGCCGAAGGTGGCACAGGTACAGGTGGTCAGCACCTGCCATTTTCCAGTGCAGTAGAAGCCGGTGGCTTTCTCTATGTGTCGGGCCAGACACCAATGCGCGATGGTGAAGTGGTGGAAGGGGGGATTGTGGAGCAGTCCCAGCTCGCCATCGACAACTGTTTTGCGATCATGGACAAAGCGGGCTACGGTGTGGAAGACGTAGTGCACGTCACCGTCATTCTCACCGATGCGCGATACTTTCAGTCTTTTAACAAGGTCTTTAAAGAAAATTTCGGCAATCACCCTCCGGCCAGAATCTGTTCTGTGTGTGACCTGGTGGTAGATTGCAAAGTCGAAGTCGGTATTGTCTGTTATAAGCAGTCTAAACCCTGACAGAAAAACAGGGGCGTCACAGAAATAAAATAATAACCCAATGGTTTGCGTTCAAAAATAAACTCCAAGATGAATGCCAGTATTTTCCTCGGGGCCTTCGGTCTCTACATCGTTTTTCTGATTGCCATTGGCTGGTTCGTCTCCAGGCGCACGAGCAGTGAAGATGACTTCCTGTTGGCCGGCCGCAGCCTGCCTGTCTTTCTCACCATCGGCACCACCGTCGCTACCATGGTTGGCACGGGTTCATCGATGGGAGCGGTGGGTTTTGGTTACGCCAACGGCTGGGCCGGAGCCTTGTACGGTATTGGCGGTGCGGTAGGGATATTGCTCCTGGGGCTGTTGTTTGCACCCGCACGGGCTCAGGGCTTTGCCACCATGAGCGAAGAGCTGGCGTCCTATGTGGGCAATCATCCACTGGTAAAAAAAATCGTCGCGGTATTGATCTTAATCGCCTGTCTGGGTTGGCTAGGTGCACATATTCTCGGTGGTAGTTTGTATCTCGCCTGGATAACCGGCATAGATCTGCCGCTGGCGAAATTGCTGGTGGCGGTTGGCTTCGGAATTTTTGTGATTGTTGGCGGCTACCATGCGGTGGTGTGGACAGACACCCTGCAGGCACTGGTACTGTTTGCGGGCTTTTTGTTGATGGCGGTATTTGCCGTGCACACGGTGGGCGGATGGGAGGGGGTCGCCGAAGTTCGGGGGGTAACTGCAAACCGCGAACCGATGGGGGTGTTACCCGCTATTTCTCTGGCCGCAGTGATCGCCGTGGGTGTGCTGGCGACGCCGTCGTTTCGCCAGCGGATTTATTCTGCGCGCAGTGTCGGTTCCGTGCGCAAGTCTTTTTATATTTCCGGCGGGATGTATCTGGTTTTTTCGTTGGTACCGGCAATTATCGGGATCTGTGCGTTTGTGCTGAATCCGGAACTGGATAATCGCAATTACGCATTTCCCTATCTTGCCATTGAAGTCTTGCCGCTGGGGATTGGTGTGCTGGTGCTGCTCGCGGGGCTTTCCGCCACCATGTCGAGCGCCAGTTCCGATGCGATTGCGGGAGTTTCGGTATTGATCCGGGACCTGTGCCCGCAACAGTGGTCGGGGCAGGGAGAAAGCCTGGTCCAGTCGCGTATCGGTCTGCTGCTGGTGATCGGGGTGGCGCTGGGGATGGCGATGCTGTCCGATGATTTGATTGGCTATATCAGCAAAATGATTTCTACCGTAATGGCCGGTCTTTTTGCCTGCGGACTGCTGGGTCGTTTCTGGCCGCGCTACCACTGGCTCGGCGCGCTGGCTTCGCTGCTGGCGGGATCGGTGACGTCGTTACTGGTCATGGCAACGATGGGTGATTTCTTGGGTAATCCGATTATTCCCGCGGCCTCAGCGGCACTGGCCGCGGGCGTTCTGGTGACCCTGGCGGTCTCTGGATTGACCGCGAAAACCGGCCCGACATTCGACGCCGGATAAGGTCACATCGCCGCAAACTCTGGCACTCGACAGGCCGCCCCCCTATTATCACTCGCTCGAAAAATCCAGATCGTGAGTGATTGAATGAAACGGAAACTGCTTTTCTTGCTGGGCTGCGCTTTTGCCAGCTATTCTTCTGCTGAACAGCTGACCATCGATAGAATCTTCTCCGACCCGGCTCTGAGCGGTACCAGCCCACGTGCGCTTCAATACTCTCCGGATGGCAGTCGTGTGACCTTTCTCAAAGGGCGTGAAGAGGACTACAACCGCTATGACCTGTGGGAATACCGCCTGAAAGACGGCGAGACCCGCATGCTGGTCAATTCCGACAAACTGCACAGCGGCGAGGAAAATCTTTCCGACGAGGAGAAGGCCCGTCGCGAGCGCCAGCGGATTTTCGGCAGTGGCATCATGGAGTACAGCTGGTCGAAGGACGGTAAATCCCTGCTGTTTCCCCTCGCCGGTGATGTGTTCTATTACGAGGTGAACAACGGAAAATCCAAGCGGTTGACGGAAACCGAAGCCTTTGAAACCGACGTGCGGGTTTCGCCCAAGGGGAATTTTGTTTCGTTTATCCGCGACCAGAATATTTTTGTGGTGGATCTGGCTTCCGGTAAAGAGCGCCAGCTTACCACCGATGGCAGAGGCCCGATCAAGAATGGTATGGCCGAGTTCGTCGCCCAGGAAGAAATGGGGCGCATGACCGGCTACTGGTGGTCCCCGGATGAAAAGCGTATTGCCTACCTGCAGGTGGATGAGAGCCCGGTAGATGAGGTGACCCGCAGTGAGATCTATGCGGATCGTATCGATATGATCCAGCAGCGTTACCCCGCCGCCGGTCGTCCTAATGTGAACATCAAACTGGGTGTGCTGGATCTCGCCAGCGGCAAAACCCAGTGGATGGACCTGGGGAAAAACGACGATATTTATATTCCACGGGTTAAATGGGCGCGGGACAATCTGCTGTCCTACCAATGGCAAAACCGCAGCCAGCAGAAACTGGAACTGCGTTTTGCGGATATCCCCAGTGGCAAAACCCGCGTAGGCCTCACCGAAACCAGCGATACCTGGGTCAATCTGTTCGACGATCTGCGCTTCCTGAAAGACAGTGATCGTTTTATCTGGGCCTCGGAAAAAGATGGCTTCAAACATCTGTACCTGTACGATTTCAGCGGCAGGCAACTGGCGCAGCTGACCCGTGGCGACTGGGCCATCGATCAGCTGGAAGCGCTGGATGAGAAGTCCGGAAAGGTCTACTTCTCCGGCCGCAAGGACACGCCCCTCGAGCGTCATCTGTATGTGACCGACCTGAGCGGCAGCGGCAAGATCGACAAGCTTTCTTCCCGCGCGGGTATGCACAGCATTGCGTTTGCAGACGATGCGTCCGGCTACATCGATACCTACTCCAACCCCTCCACACCGCCCCAGGTCAGCCTGCACGGTGTGGATGGCAAGCGCGTGACCTGGCTGCAGGAAAACAAGGTGGAGAAGGGCCACCCGCTGCACCCCTACCTCAGTGACTGGATCGCGCCGGAATTTGGCCAAATTGAAGTAAAAGGGGGCAAGGCGCCGCAAGGTCACACCCTCTACTACCGCATGTACAAGCCTGCCGGTTTCGATGCGAAAAAAACCTATCCGGTGATGGTGTTCCTCTACGGTGGCCCCCACGCGCAGCTGGTGACCAACAGCTGGGACAGACCTTTCAATCAGTTTATGGCCCAGCAGGGGTATGTGGTGTTCACCCTGGACAACCGCGGTTCCGCCCATCGCGGCAAAAAGTTTGAAGATCCGATCTTCAAGAAAATGGGCAGCGTGGAAGTGGAGGATCAGGTCACCGGGGTGAAATTCCTGCGCGGCCTGCCGTTTGTCGATCCAGAGCGCATCGGTGTGTACGGCCACAGTTACGGTGGCTACATGGCCCTGATGACCATGTTCAAGGCCGGGGATTATTTCAAGGCGGGTATTTCCGGGGCGCCGGTCACCGACTGGGGCCTTTACGATACCCACTACACCGAGCGCTATATGGGTAACCCGAACCAGGTGCCGGCGGCCTACAAGGCGTCTTCCGTCTTCCCCTATGTGAAAGATCTCAAGGGGCCGCTGCTGATCTATCACGGAATGGCGGACGACAATGTGCTGTTCACCAATACCACCAAACTGATCAAGCAGCTGCAGGACAACGATCAGCAGTTCCAGCTGATGACTTATCCGGGCAAAAAGCACAGCCTGCGCGGCAAGGAGACCCGTAAGCACTGGCATCAGATGATGAAGGATTTCTTTGACCGCAACCTGCAACAGGGACGTGGCGACTGATTCGAGCCGACATCGATGGCTACCGGAACTGAAAAGGGCTTCGCATTGCGAAGCCCTTTTTTTATTGGCGTGCCGATATCGGGCGCACAACTACCCGGGGGAATGCCCATTTCTGAGTTGTCGGTACAGCTGGTCTTTCAGTTGCGCACGACGGATTTTGAGTTCGTTGAAATGGTTGTCATCGGTGGTGATTCCACGCTCTTCGAGGCCGCGAATTTCCTTGTCCAGTTTGTTGTAGCCGTCGCTCACTAACTTGAAATCCACATCGTTTTGACGGAGCTGGCGTATGGTTGCGGCATATTCGGGAAAGTCGGCTTCCAGGGTGTGAGCGTGAATGGGCATGGGCATAATCTCCGGGCTGACGGTTGATATAGGTGTTTCTCAGGGTACTCCCTCGATTAAGTTTAGAGGTTGGTTTGACTGCCAGAACTATCCCAGCCTGTGGTTTCAGGTGAGATTTCATGACAGTAGTCTTCGCAATGGATAAAAATAGTAATGATTGTCTATTGGTTCTGCTGTAGGCCGTGGCGCCTGAATATGCAGCGTGTGGTGGTGCACGTGCTTCGGTGGTGGCCGGCTTCTTCCCGACTTTTCTGCTGATTACGGCGATGCTGGCGATTGTTCTCCACCGCGCGCTTTTGCTACCATCGTTTGGCCTTACCAAATAATGAATTTCTGCCTGACAGAAAACTGTAGCGAGCCCCTTATGACATTCTCCCGAGTGAAAACCGTTCGCCTGCCGGGCGCAGTCCGGTGCCTTGCCCTCGGTACCGTGCTGCTGGCCACTGCCGGCTGCAATGCCAAAATCTCATCCGCCGAGCCTGAAGCCGGTCCGCCAGATCCGTTGGCTGGTCTGCAGCCCGCGCAGGATATGGCAACCTACCGAGCCATGTCGGAGCAGCTCTACAAGCTGGATACGGGGCTCATCAAGGCGGAAGTGGCGGCTGCGGGGCTGGAGAAAAGCACCAAACCGACGAAGCACAAGCTGTTCGGATTCGATGTCAAACAGGCGCTGTCTGATGCCGACTTTATCGCCAGTGCCGAAGGCCGCGCGCTGGCCGATGCCCTGCTGACCTTCCAGACTCCTTCCGGAGGCTGGTCCAAGCGCACCGATATGCGTACGCCGCGGCAGCCGGGCGAGCAATTCGGTACCGAAAAAGATTACGTCCCGACCTTTGACAACTACGCCACCAGTACCCAGTTCTGGGTGATGGTAAACGCCTGCAATGCGCACAAGGACCGTCGTTACTGCGACTCCGCCAGCCGCGCGCTCAATTTCATCCTGCTTGCCCAGTACCCCAATGGCGGCTGGCCGCAGACCTTTCCGCTGCGGGGCAAGTACCACGATGACATTACTTTTAACGATGACGCTATCGCCAATCTGCTGAAAGTGGTGGGCGCTGCGGCCAAAGGTGACGAGCGCCTGGCGTTCATGCCGGAGCCCCTGAAGCAGCGCGCTGCGGACAGCCTGCAGCGCGCGTTGCAAATGCTGGTGGACACTCAGGTCGCGGTGGACGGCGAGCCCACCATATGGGGCGCGCAGCACGATGCGGAAACCCTGAAGCCGACAGCCGCGCGGGCATTCGAGCCGGTGGCGCTGGCCACCAGCGAGAGCGCGGACCTGATGTTGTTCCTGATGACCCTGGACAACCCGCCGCCGGCGGTGAAAAGTGCCATCGACAGCGCCGGCGCCTGGTTTGAAGCGCACAAGATGACCGGTCTCAGCTACGAGCGCGGGGAATACGAATACAAGGAACTGATTGCAAACGACGACGCCGATCCACTGTGGGCGCGCTTCTACGATATCGACAGCGACCGCCCGGTATTCGGCGACCGCGATGGGGAGGTGTATTTCGACATTGAGCAGGTGTCGGAAGAGCGCCGTGCCGGTTATGGCTGGTACACCGAGCGCCCCTACAAGGCCCTCAAAGAATACAAGAAGTGGCAGCAGTAAGCGTTTCCGCCCTTCACATGTCCCGCCTGTAGGAGCCTGCCTGCAGGCGAAAAAAAAGCCCCGCCAATGCGGGGCTTTTTTCTATGTCCTTCTACGGCAGATTCTTCAAGCCGCTTCAGTCGGCTTATCCTGAAGCTCCGGCGCCACCTCGTAAGTCACCATGGTGAGGTTTTCCTTACTCTGCTGGCCCAGCGCCATGGGGCAGCGCACATTCGGCAGTACCGCCAGGTCGAACAGCTCGGTCACCGGGCCGTCCAGACGGATCCAGTGCTCCACATTGCCGCTGGTCAGGTTGATGATCTGAACACCGCACCAGGCTTCGGAATCCTTTTCGGCCAGGTTCTTATCCAGTTGCAGGCCTTCGAAGCGCTCGTAGCGCGGCTTGGACAGACCCACGATGGCGTAGTCGCCGTGAATCGCGAGTCCGCGCAGGAAGCCCGGGCAGAAGGTGTGCGGAACGAAGGACTTGGTCTCGAAGTCCACGTAGCCCAGATAGCCGGTGCCGCTGTTGAGTACCCACAGCTTGCCGTTCACCCAGCGCGGCGAATGCGGCATGGACAGCCCTTCACACACGATTTCGTTGGTTTCCACATCAATGATGATACCGCCGTTATCGCGGCGCTCACGCCAGCCATCGATGGTGTCGGACTTGCATACGGCGGTCACGTATTTGGGCTCGCCGTCCACCATCGCCAGGCCATTCAGATGGCAGCGATCTTCCGGGGCAATCTTGCTGATAAACGGCGGCTTCCACAGCACCTTGAAGCTGTGGGTCAGGCTCGGGGTTGCCAGGCAGTTGTACTTGGTGTTGACGAAAATGATCTGGCCGTTTTTGCGGATGCCCAGCTCGTGGATGTCCACTTCGCCGGTAAACTGCGCGTTGCGGGGCACATAGCAGGCGTCGAACATCTTGTTCGCCACCTGGCCCGGTTGCAGTACGTTTTCAAAACGCCAAACCTGGTACAGGCCGCCCATGTAGATACGCTGGGAGTTGCCCACAATACCCATGGCGCGCTGGAAGATGCGCTCGTGGAAGGACAGTCTGCCGCTTTGCTCGGCGCCCACCATGTAGACGCGGCCAGACTGGTAAGAAGTGAAGGCGATGGACAGCTTGTTCTGCTGCATCCAGCCAGCGAGCCGCGGCGAGCAGGATTTCTTCACCGGTTCCGGCGCCTTAGCCTGCGGCTGTTCGCCCTTGTCGTCGGCGGTCGCTTCTGAACCTTCTGCGCTGTCAGTGCTTTCGGTGTTTACAGTGCCGTCAGTGGCTTCCTGAGATTCCGCCGTCGGGTCAATCGTTGCTTCGGCGTTTTCCACTGCCTCTGCAGTCTGAGTCTCGTCACTCATGGTTTCTTACCTGTTTTTATTGTGGACCGGAGCTAGTGCCGAGCCCTGACAAAATTTAATCAATCCAGCGTGCCACTTTAGCGGCGAGTGTGAAGTTTTCTAGGGGCTTTACCTGGCGTTTTGTATCAATCCGTCACAGCGCGCTTGTTCTGGGCAGAGGGAGTAGCCTGGGGGAAGCGATATAGGGTACAGGCACCGGTCGTGGGACCGGTGCCTGTGCTAAGCGTTGTTGCGGGTTAATGTTGCGGGTCAGTGTTGCGGGTCAGTGTTGCGGGTCAATGGTAGTGCAGGTCACTCGCCTTGCCGCGAAATACCCGGTAGGAAAACGCGGTGTACAACAGGATGACCGGCACCACCACCACCGCGCCCACCAGAATAAATTGCAGGGATTCCCGCGCGCTGGCGGCCTCCCAGATATCCAGCTGGCCGGGGACGATGTACGGGTAAAAGCTGAATGCCAGCCCGCTGAAACTCAATACGAAAATTCCCACCACCGTGTAAAACGGCAGGCTGCAGTGGCGATCGCCGGCCTTGGGTAAGCGCCCCAACAGCACGTCATTGGCAAGGAACCCGAGAATGCACAGGGTGGGGATCAACAGTACGAACATCACCAGTGGATAGGTAAACCAGCGGTCAAACACCCCGGGGTTTACCAGCGGATTGATCAGGCATACGGTCACAACACCCAGCAGCGCCGCGCGACCGGCGATGCGGGTCCAGCGCACGGCGCGCTGCTGTAATGTCTGTTCCGTTTTCATTACCAGCCAGGCCGCGCCGATATAGGTATAGGCGGCAGTAACGCCCAGGGCGCTCAGCAGGCAGAACAGTTGTGCCGGCCAGCCGTGATCAAACCCCATGACGTACTGGCCCAGCATATAGCCCTGGGTGAGAGTGGTGAGTACAGAGCCGAACTTGAAGGTACGGTCCCAGGCCAGCTTGTGATCCACCGCGGCCTTGGCGCGGAAGTCGAATGCCACTCCGCGCATGATGAGCCCGATCAACATCACCGCTGCGGGAATATACAGGTTGGTGAGCACGATGCTGTGGGCCGTCGGGAAGGCAATCAGCAGCAGGCCGATGGCCAGCACCAGCCAGGTTTCGTTGGCATCCCAGAAGGGGCCGATGGAGGCGATCATGGTGTCGCGCTGGGGTTCGTCCTGTTCGCCCATGGGCAGCAGGATGCCGACGCCCAGATCGTAGCCGTCCAGTACCGCGTAGATCAGCACCGCCAATCCCATCAAATCGATAAAAACGACCGGCAGCCAGTCACCACTGGCGAGTTCAGCATATTGGCTCATTGGGTACCTCCTTGGGGGTGCTGCTGGCGGGCGGTTGTAGTGTTTTCCGGCAGGTTGGTGAGGCTGCCATCTGCAACCGGTTCCGCGGTTTCGAATTCCTCGACGTTGACCGACTTGAGCGCCATGACTTTCAGGGTGTGGATATAGGCCCACATCAGCAGCACATAGGTGACCAGATACAGCGTCAGCGAAAACCCGACATTGGCCGGGGCTACCGGCGTTACCGCGTCGGCGGTTTTCAGAATACCGGTCACCAGCCAGGGCTGGCGCCCGACTTCGGTGACATACCAGCCGGCGAGTGTCGCAACCCATCCTGAGAAGGTCATGGCGACCAGCAGTTTCAGCATCCAGCGCGGCAGGGCTTCACGGCGGCGCAGCAGGTAACAGCCGACCCAGGCGACTGCCAGCATCAGCAGGCCGACCCCGACCATGATGCGGAAGCCGAAAAACAGCGGTTTCACCGGTGGATGGTTGCCGTCGAAGTCATTCAGGCCACGGATCTCACCGTCGGTTTTATGGGTGAGGATCAGGCTGGCGAGACCGGGAATGCCGATGCTCCAGTGGTTGCGTCGTTCCTCCTCATCGGGAATTGCAAACAGCAGCAGGGGCGCGCCCTGTTCGGTTTCCCACACGCCTTCCATCGCCGCGATCTTTTGCGGCTGGTGTTCGAAAGTATTCAGCCCGTGGAGGTCGCCGACGAAAGCCTGCAGTGGCGCCAGTACCGCGGCCAGTACCAGTCCGGTTTTGAGCGCCAGCCGCGGCGCCTGTTTTTCATCGCCCTTCAGCAGGCGATAAGCGGAGAGACCGGCAACAAAGAAGGCGGCGGTCAGCCCTGAGGCCAACAGCATATGGGCAAGACGATAGGGGAACGAGGGGTTGAAAATGACTTCCAGCCAGTTACTGGCGTGGACCACACCATCGCGAATCTCGTATCCGGCGGGGGTTTGCATCCACGAGTTGAGCGCGAGAATCCAGAAGGCGGAAAGGGTGGTGCCCACGGCCACGATCAGGGCGCTCAGTGTATGTACACGGCTCGACACCCGCTTGATCCCGAACAGCATGATGCCGAGGAATGTAGCCTCCAGAAAAAAGGCGGTGAGCACTTCGTAGCCCAGCAGGGGCCCGGCAATATTGCCGACCTTTTCCATAAAGCCCGGCCAGTTGGTGCCGAACTGGAACGACATGGTAATTCCGCTTACTACACCGAGGGCAAAGGTCAGGGCAAATACTTTTACCCAGAAGCGGTAGGCCCGCATCCACACTGGATTGCCGGTGAGGTCAAAGCGCAATTTGAAAAAGAACAGAATCCAGCAGAGTGCAATGGTGATCGTGGGAAAGAGAATATGAAAACTGATGTTGGCCGCGAACTGAATCCGCGACAGGATCAGGGTATCGAGCATGGGCACCTCGTAAAGCAAGCTGCAGCCGGAATGGATGCAGCCAAAATCCCGTTAGCCGGTGGCAGAAAACCAGTGTTTCTGCCACCGGCCAGACACTACTTGTTTTTACCGGTCGCCGATTTTCTGGACGCGGCGCCGGTAGCCTTGGACTTGAGTTCCAGTAATTTGCTGAGTCCGGACCCCAGTTTCATCAGCTTGAGTAGATCCTTTTCATCCAGCCTGCTCAGGGTATTGGCGAACTGATCGAGCATTTCCAGCAGGCTGTAGACCTCCTGGATTTTTTCCTGGGCCTTGGCTTCCTGTTCGTCGCGGGGATCGGTCAGCAGCAGCTGGCGCAACAGGGTGAGCGTGGGGTCGAGTTCCCGTTTGCGGCGCTCCTCGAACACCGTGCGCGCCAGGTCCCAGATGGAGCCGGCTGCGGTGAAGTAATCCTTGCGGTCCCCGGGCTGGTGGTGCAATTCGATCAGGCGCCAGGCCTGCAGCTCCTTCAGCCCCATACTGACGTTGCCGCGGCTGATCTTCAGGGCCTCGGCCAGCTGATCGGCATTCAGGGGGGCGTTGTGGATGGTCAGCAGTGCAAACATCTGACCCACGGTGCGATTGAACCCCCACCGGCTGCCCATCTCCCCAAAGTGCAATACAAAGGCTTGCGCCTGGTTGGAAAGTTTCATTGGTTTCTGTTTCTTCTTAACTTTCAGAAATTTCTGAAAATTGTAAATGTAAACTGATCCAAGTCAAGGCCATTTGAGCAGGTTGGTGATGGCGGAGCCCGGGGTTAACCGCTGGGGAGGTGTACGTGCGCCCTGGCAAGCCAATTGTCGGCAACAACAAAGCCACGGCTCATTTCGGTCGCGCCCTGGAACCCGGCCAGGCAGATTGGGCCGCGCGCGGTCAGTTGCGTCAGCGGGATATCCGCTAGCGGGGTAAGCGGGGCGGCTGGCAGGATGCTGTTGGTGCACAGCGCCAGCCAGCACGGTTTCGGCAGCTGGCACCAGTGCCAGTTGTTGCTGGCAAAATGTTGCTGAAACGTGGAAGCGGTGGACCACCAGTGTTGGTGGGGTGGACCGGGGATGGTGTCACCTAACATTGGAAATAATCGCCCGGGCATCCGGGTCCATTGCCGGTCCAGTGATATATCGGACGACAATAGCACCTGCCGTGCGGAGTCTGACGTCACCACCGGCAGCTGATGGTCACGCATGTGCGCCAGCTTGATATCCAGCCGGTCCTTTATTCCGGGACCGACCCAGAGACTCTCCACCTGCAGGTAAAACTTTACCGCAACTTCCCAGTGCTCCAGCTGTTGGTCGGGGAGGTGGCGCACCACAAAATCCAGTTCCCCCAGTGTTTTGTCGGCGCTGCGGATTGGCAGGTTGCGGGCCAACAGCTGGTAATCCGGATGATGGTTGAAGGCAAACGCCCACAGATTTTCAAAGTAAACCCCGAGACGGTGGCTGGAAGATTGCTGCACAAAGTGCAGTAGCCGGGGTTCAAGTAGCGCGCGCACCCTGGGGGTGGCGAAGTATTCGTCCAGTGCTCGCCGTCGCTGTTCGGGCAGCCAGGGCAGGTCGAATTCCGGGGCGATGTCCGGGGCAGACAGCGTCCAGCGCAGGTTGCTCCAGTGATCGGGCTTGGCGGATGGAAGGCCGGACTCAAGGCCTGACGGCAAGTCGGATGGGGAGTGGGAAGTCATGGCGGGAGTATAGGGAGTCGCCCTTGTCTCCGTCACCGCTTATCACGCCGATTACCACTTGAAGCGAAAACCAAAGGTCAGGTTTGCCTGGTAGCTGTCACCGAAGTTTTCCAGACTGGTGGCGTAGCCGGCCTCGCCGTACACCGAACAGCGGTCCCCGCACTGGTCGTAGGTAAACCCCACCCCGAGCTGCCCCCACCATTCGTCCCGCCCTTGGTACATGGAGGTGTGGGACACCTTCACTTCGGTGTCGTCATCGAAGTAGTAATAGGCGTTGGCGATGGCGTAGAGCCCGAAGCGCTCCAGCAGCAGGTTGCCGTACATATTGCGGTTGATCCGCTGGCTGACCCGTTGCTCCAGCGCGAGGCCAAGGCGCAGGGAGCTGCCGCCGTTCTCGGTGTCCTTCAGTTGCGCATGGTAGGGGTCGCGGTTATCGTCGATTTCCTCGGCGGCGTAGACGAACTGGGCCTGCGGGGTGAGGGAGAGGAAATTGCACAGCTTGAAGCTGTGGCCAGCCTCGGCGGAAAAGGTAAAGCCCACGGCATCGTTGTCGGTACCGAGGTAATAGAGTTCGTAAGAGAGCAGGTCGGAATCGAACCAGTTGAACTGGGCCAGCAGGTCGGCATAGGTGCCCTGGCTGCCATACCAGGTAAGGGTGGTGCCCACGCCAAAGCTATCGGTGTCGATCTCGCCGTGACCGAAAAAACTGTCCAGCTCGGTATTGCCGTAGCCGTACTGGGCAAACACGCCAAGCATCAGGCGGCCGCTGTACACCGCCGGGTCGAAGGAAAAGTCCGAGCCGATCTGGACCAGACCGTAGTCCTGCTGCCACTCGGCGCGGCTGGTGGAGCGTTCCGGCGCGTGATCGCTGTAGCGGGACGCCGCGCGTAGCCACAGGCCGCCGCCGTCGATGGTTCTCTCGATGCCGTTGCTGTAGCAGCAGATATCGCGGTCGCGAAAGCTGGTTGCCGCCCAGAAGCGGTTGCCGAGGCGCTGGCGCAAGGTGCCGGGCTCGTTCATCTGGCGAATTACCTGAGCGTAGGTTTCGTACAGCACGGCGCCTGCCTGCCAGCGGGGAATCAAAGCGCCGCTGCCGTCAAACGGATCTGGCAGGGTCGAGCGCAGATACCAGCCACCGTCATCGTGGGTTTCCAGCCCGCCGCTGTGCAGGGTGTAGCCGTAGGCGCCGGCGACGGTCACCGGCTGGCCGTCAAAACCCAGATAGTCGCCGTCCAGAATAAACGTATCCGGCGGCGCGTTGCCGCCGACTTCAATCACTTTGATCCCGTCGCCACGGGTCGCGCGCCCGGCACCATTGCGGTTGAAAATACGCACAAAGGTCTGGCCGCTGGCGTTGCCGGCAATGGTCAACAGGTCCGAGGGCGAGTCATCGCGGCCGAGATGGGTGTCGATCCACAGGCGGCTGTTGCGCCCGGTGTAGTTCCCGAACTGACCACTGTCGTGGGCAGCAATGGTGAGTGTGTTGAAGCGATCGTCCGCCAGCCACAGGGTGCCCGCGTTCACCACATCCCCGGAGATGATGAAATCCCGCGGCAGGAATTCCACGATACCGCCAAAACGAATATCCAGCCCGAGTGCTTCGCCGTCGGCAGTGCCGCCCCCCACGGCCAGGTTGCCACTCAGGCGTAGCTTTGAGCTGCCGTTGACGATGATGTGCTCCCAGTTCTGCAGCAGACCGCCATCGATTTCATGGTCCAGGTGGAACCGCAGGGTATCGACATAACCGTCATCGGCGGTGAGGTCATCGCCGCCATCGAGTATGGCGTCGCCCTCGTAAGCAAAGGCATCGATCCTGAGATAATCGGACCCATCACCGCCGCGAATCACGTCAACGATACCCTCATCCCAGTAAATGATGTCGTCGCCATCGCCGGCATCCAGATAGTCAAAAATAAATCCCCCGTCGAGAAGAATATCGTCATTACCGGCGCCGGTATTCAGTTCAAAGATGAGTCCATCGAGGACGGTGACGTGATCATTGCCTGCGCCCGTATCCAGGCCGCCGCCAAAATAATTGCCGATCTCGGACTCGCGCACGTCGATGGTGACGGTGTCGTCGCCGTCGCCGGTGAGTAAATTGGTTTCAACGACTGCGCCGTTGATATTCACCAGATCATCGCCGGCCCCCGTATCCAGCGTGCCGATGGTGCCGCCATTCAGATCCAGGGTGTCATTGCCCCCGAAGCTGCTCACATCTGCACCCTCGGCGTCGTTGTCTTCATCGCACAGAATCTGGTCGGGGCCCGCAGTGCCGGTGTTGGATGGGGAGCACTCAGCCCGCACCAGGGTTGGGATTGCAAACAGGCAAGCGGTCAGAATGCCGGCGGCAAATATCCTGAGAACCGAAGAGCGAAAAAAGTGCGGAAATTTCTGCGCTATAAAACTCACGATTGCCCCGCAGGATGCGTTATGGGTTTTTATCCGGGATGGGTAATACGCTTAAAATTCGTAGGTGATGCCGAGATTCAGGGTCCAGGGGTTGTACTCGATATCCGAGTAGAGCCGGCCGTAGCCCGGTCTGGTGGGGAAGGTCACTACGGCATCGGTATCGGCGTCGGTATACATCGCCGCAGCATTGATAAGCCAGCGTCTTCCATGGCCCAGTCGCCAGTCGATACCAATTTGCGCACTGGCGCCCCAGGAATGGCCAATACCCAATTTGGATAGCCCGGTGGCCATGCCGCTGGTTTTCAGGTAACGCTGCATTTCTGGGTCCAACTCGTCGTCATAAAAATCCGTGTAATTGACGCCGATGCCGATATACGGCTGCCCCAGGCAGCTTTCGTCCTGCCAGTACCAGTTGACGAACAGATTGGCGGAGGACGTGGTAAAAAAACCGAACTCGATATTGTCCCGCCCGGGATGGGCGCGAAAGTTGGTGATGGTCAGCGAGTGGTCCGGACTGCCGATATACATCGCCTCCACACCGAGATACGGCAGCGGTCGCCAGACACCGGAAATATTCCAGGTCACGTTCTCGTCGATATCCCAACCGGTGCGATAAAACTCCCAATCCTGCAGTACGTAGTATTTGAGGGGCGTGTTGTCGTCGTCCGGATAGACAAAGCTGGCACCCAGGCGGACATAAAACCGGGTGAGATCAACATCGGAAACAGGAATCTGCGCCAGCGTCAGCGCGGGAGACAGCAACGCCAGGGAAGCGGCCAGCTTGAGCTTTTTCATCGTTAACTCCGTTTAACACCGCTTGAGCCCGAACACGGTTTAATTCTTATGAGACTCAATGGCGGAAAAGCTTTTATGCGGCGCGGCAATTATTGCTATATAAACTGCCGAAGATCGTGCGAGAGCATCAGTAAAAGTAGCAGGGGAGTGGGATTTTGCCGTACCGGTGTGGGTATCCAGCTTGTCTGTGCTGATGAGGGTGAGTCAGATAAATACAGCGGCTTGAAGAGGGGAGCAGGGCAATCCCTTCGAAACAGGTGTCACCACTAGCTATCATACCAATTGCCATTGCCTGTAAGACCAGTCGTGGTAGACTCTGTCAGTGATTTTATAGTCTGAATGGCAGAAACAATTACAGTAAAGAAATCCTATGAAAAGCGATTTTGTTGGAAATAACCGCCGAATTTATCAGCAGGTGGTAGAAAAAATGCTGGTACTGTTGGATAGCGGCGAATACCCCCCGGGGGTGCGCCTGCCTTCTGAGCGCGAGTTGTCTGAAATGTTTGACGTCAGCCGACCCAGTATTCGGGAAGCCATCATCGCACTGGAAGTCATGGGGCGGGTTTCGGTACGGACCGGCTCCGGTGTTTACGTCATTCAGCCCGTGAGCGTGTTCGCCGACAGCAAGGATTTCAGCCCCTTTGAACTGACCGAGGCCCGGGTTCTGGTGGAGGGCGAGGCGGCGGCACTCGCGGCAACCATGATTACCGAGGAGCAGTTGGAAGACTTGCGAATGGCCTATCGGGATATGGTGCGGGAGAATGAAGCGGGAAACCTCACTTCCGAACGGGCTGACCGCAAGTTTCACGAGGTGATTTCCCGGGCCACCAACAACCGGGTATTGATGAGTAGCATCGACAGGTTGTGGGATATTCAGGAGCATTCACCGGATATTCAGGCGGTACACAAATCCGTGTGTAAAAAGGACGGGCAAAAGCGTCTGGCCGAGCACAAGGCAATTTTGCAGGCACTGGAAAATCACGACGCCTGTGCGGCACGCAAGGCCATGCGCCTGCACTTCAGTCGTTCCCTCAACGCCCTGCACGATGCTTCTGAAGCGCAGGCAGTGGAAGTGGTGCGCAGGGAAGTGTCCGAACGCCGCAAGCGCTTTTCCATCGACCGCCTGGGCGAAACTACCGGCTTCTGATTCATCCGCTAAAAACAAAAAGGCCATATAGCCGCGATGTTATATGGCCTTTTTTGTTGCCGGAATTTTTTCACACTTGCCACGTACTTCCATCGCGGCTGCGTTCTTTGAGTGGCTACCGTGCGGGTACAAAAAAGCCCGCACGAGGCGGGCAAATAGTGTCCGGTAGGCGGTACTTTCAGGTAATACCTCGCCGGATGGAGAAGAGTCAACCAATCGAACAAACTGAAAAGCCTGTAACCCGTTCCGAGGGTTCGGATTACAGGCCTCCCTACGCCTGGGATAGCGCTTAGAACTTGGCTTTCAGGCCAAGGAATACACGCGGTCCGTAGCTGTTGACTTCACCCAGGTTGTCAGTGGTGAAGAAGTACTGATTTTTCGGCTCATCAAACAGGTTGATGGCCTCAAGGCTCAGTTTCACGTTGTCGGTGAGCTGGTAGGACGCTTTCATTTCCCACACACCGGTATCGCCAACGTAGCGCAGACGGGTGCCATCACTGGTGTACGGCTGGAAGTACCCGCTGCGGTATTTGTAGATCAGGCTGGTGTCGAAATCGCCGATCTGGTAGTACACCTGACCGGAGAATACATTCTCAGAAAAGCCCGGCAGATTGCCCGGGGCAATGATGCCAATATTCTGAGAGGTCGCGTTACCGCTTTCGTCCAGTACCAGGGAGTCGCCATACAGACTGTCCTCAAACTCGAAGTCGGAGTCGGCGTAGTTGTAGCTCGCCTTGACACCCAGACCACTGAAGTAACCCGGAAGGTAAGAGAACCGATGAGTACCGGTAATCTCAATACCATTCATGGTGCTGGTATCTTCGTTGGTGCGAACAATATTGAATGCGGCGTCTACCTGCTGACCATCAACCAGGAAGTTTTCGGTAATTGTTGCGGTCTCGAAGCCTCCCTGGAAATTTTTGTGGTAGATACCAAAGGTCAACATACTGTCGTCGTTCGGATACCATTCGATGGCGGCATCGAAGTTCCAGGAAGTTAGCGGCTGCATATTCGGGTTGCCATCGCCATCCACACTGTTGAGAAGCTCGGATACCGAGGTGATGTCTTCTGAGGTGTTGGGACGGAAGGTTCGCGTATAGCCCAGGTCGGAGGGGTCGGGGCGCGACAGACCGCGGTAAACCGCACCGCGCAGCATTACCTGTTCACTCAGGTCGGCGATAACGTTAAGGCTCGGCAGAACTTCGGTGTAGTCACCTCCGGCAGAAACGCGTTCGAGGTCAGCGCCGTCTACCGGACGCATCGACAAGGCACCGGTGTCACTGGTAACAATTTCGTAAGGGGTGCGATAGGCGACCGAGTCGACTTCAGTGTGCACAACCCGAACACCAAAGTTACCGCGTACCGGAGTGCTGTTTAGCTCACTGGAAAAATCTGCCATCAAATAGGCGGCGGTGGTGGTTTCGGTGACATCCGTTGCCGCAGCATCTTTCTGCGCCAATTCAGGGTAGGCAAAGGTCGCACCGACTTCTTCAAGAAGCATGTCGGTCACGCACTGGGTGTCAAATGTCGCCCAGCTATTGCTGCCCCCAACAACGGCACCGCTGCCATCAATTTGCGTAACCAGGTCACCGTTGCGTTCGGCATCCATGAAGTTGTCTTCCGGGAAGGCCATAGCACAGGCTTCATTGATTTCCGCAATCGCAGCAGCGCCCGCTTCGGTGTTGCGCTTGATGCTGTACTCAGAGCGGTAATCACCACTGCCGAGATTTACATACTCCAGTTCGGAGAATCGCAGACCACCCTTCACACCGGTGATCACGCCTTCATTAATATGCAGATCAAAGTCGGTGCGGAAGGCTTCGCTGGTATTGCGGCGATCCACGTCGTTGTCGATCCGCACGCGGAACTCATCGGAAAACAGGCTGTGATCCGTCACATCGAAGTCAGTGACCGTGTACTGACGAATACCGGAGTCAAAATCCCAGCTAACTCTCGGGCGGTAGTTGGAATCACCACCGTAGATGTCGTCGTTATCGGATTGGGTGCGCAGGCCAACCTGCAATTCTTTTCGGGTGGTTTCCGAGAAAGAATAATCTGCAGAGACTGTCAGGTTTTCGCTGAAACTGTAGGCAATGTTCAGGCCGTAACCCAGGTAGTCTTCCGCGCGAGAGTAGAGTTCGCTATTGGATTCAATCGCGGTATCTCCCGCCCACTCTGTAACCGCACCAGTATCGGTTACCACCAGGCTTTCTGCGGTTACGCCGGGGGTAACACGCTTCATGTTGGCAAAGTTCAGGATATGACGCTCTTCAGCCTGTACTCGCTCGGATTGCTGCAGGTCGAAATTGATATCGGTTTTGTCGTTAGGCTGGAACTGCAGCGCTACGAAAATCGCATCGCGCTTGTCGGAAGTATCGTTCTGACGGTAGCCATTGGAACTGCCTACAAACGCATAGGGGGAGCCATCGCTGATCGCCTTGCCGGTTTCAGGGTCAACAGCCGTCTGGTAACCCTGGTCACTGGAACCACCAACCTGGTCTTCGCAATCACCAGATCCGGAACGATAGAAGCCTTCGTTGGTGATTGAGGGATCGTTCAGGCAGGCCCACAAGGAGGTGCCACTCGGACTGGATGAGTTCATTTCCGCTTCAGGCTGGGAAATATCACTCTTTTCATAACCCAGAGACACACCAAAGGCCATGCCGTTATCGAATTCGAACTGATCGACATAGCTGGCGGTACCGCGGAAACCGAAGTCTCCGGCCATGGTGTCGTCGATATTGAACTGATTTGGATTGATATTCGCCTTGGTATCGAGCTGGATACGCTGATTGCCGTACTCCAGTGGTTTCAGAGTTTCCAGCGCGATCAGACCGGCTACGCCACCTTCGATCAGGCTGGCGTCCTGGGTCTTGTAAATCGCGATTTTATTCATCAGTTCGGAAGGGAACTGGGAGAAGTTTACCGAGCGGTCACCACTGCCGTTGGTTGCTGCGCGGCCATTAAAGGTGGTGGCGCTGAGGTAAGGGCCCATCCCGCGGATGGAAATTTCGGTAGCGCCACCGTTTTCACGGTGAGAAGAAGCGCCGGTTACCGACTCCAATGCTTCACCGATAGACAGTGCAGGCAGGTCACCAATTTCATTCGCTGACATACCATCTACGATGGTGGTGGAGTTGCGTTTAATATCGATTGTGGTCTGGATGGTGGCGCGGGTGCCGGTTACGACTACTTCTTCCAGCGCCTGGTCTGACTCCTGTGCCTGCGCCATGCTCATACAGGATGCAGCGGCTACTGCAGTTACCAGAAGTGATTTTTGAAAGCTTTTTGCAGAAAAGTGCTGCTTTTGCTTATTGAGGCTTTTCTCGATCGCCATTACATCTCTCGCGTCTTTATTATTATCACGCATGATTACCCCCAAGGAAGTCTGCGTTTCGTTGATAGTAACAAGGGCGCCCTGTTTTGGCGCCTCTTTCATTGCTCATCTCGCGGTTTTTCTTATCAGCCATTTGACCAGTGACATCCGTGCTCGCCGGCTGTCCGCGTTCTGGCTTGCACAAATTCTCACCTGTCCACAAGTCAGTCAACCAATTTTAAGAAAAAATTCGCTATTTGGACTGACCCCTGGTCGATTTTTGTGCGCTTATGCGGAGATTCCTGCGTTCTGCACCAATCCATGACAAAGTTCCGTGGGTGACTGGTTAGCCTGATTGGTTGACAATTATTTTTTACCAATTTAGTCTGGCCCCATAATAACGCCGCAGTGTCGCTTGATGCCCTTGTCTGGTGCGGTCGGGGTGGCAACTTGTGGAAGGTAAAACCGAGAAAAACAATTCAGGTGATCATGAGAGCTTCAGGAATCAAACCACTGCTGGCCGCTGCGCTGCTTACTTGCGGGCAGGTATCCCTGTTCTGTGTTCAGGCTTCTGCAGCCGAACACCTGGTGCGCAATCAGGCGGAATACGCCAAAGTGGCGAAAACCCTCGAGGCTGGCGACACCGTGGTGCTGGCGAACGGTGTTTGGCGAGATTTTGAAATTTTGTTCACAGGTGAGGGGGAAAAAGAACACCCCATTACGCTGACGGCGGAAGAAAAAGGCAAAGTGTTTTTAAGCGGGCAGTCCAACCTGCGTCTTGCCGGTGAGCATCTGGTGGTATCTGGTCTGGTGTTCAAAGACGGCTATACGCCGAGCAGTGAGGTGGTGTCCTTCCGGCGCAACAAGGAGCATTTGGCCAGCCATTCCCGCGTGACTGAAATTGTCATCGAAGACTTCAGCAAGCCGGAGCGGATGGAGTCGGATTACTGGGTAAGTCTTTACGGCAAGAACAACCGCTTCGATCACAGTCATCTTTCCGGCAAGCGCAACAAGGGTGTGACCATGGCGGTGCGCCTGAATAGTGAAGAGAGTCAGGAAAACCGCCACCGCATTGACCACAACTACTTTGGTCCGCGCCCGGTGCTGGGCTCCAACGGCGGTGAGACCCTGCGTATCGGTACCAGTCACTATTCCCTGACAGACTCTCTGACGGTAGTGGAAAACAACTTTTTCGACCGTTGTGATGGCGAGGTGGAGATTATCTCCGTTAAGTCTGGCAAAAATATTCTGCGCAACAACACGTTCTTCGAGTCTCGCGGTACCCTGACCCTGCGTCACGGCAACGGCAACCTGATCGAAGGCAATGTGTTTCTGGGCAATGGCGTGGACCACACTGGCGGTATCCGCGTCATCAATGCGGACCAGACCGTGCGCAACAACTATCTCGAAGGTCTCACAGGCTATCGGTTTGGGAGCGGGTTCACCGTGATGAACGGTGTTCCCAATTCTCCCATCAACCGCTATCACCAGGTAGTGAATGCGAAGATCGAGAACAACAGCTTTATCGATGTCGACCATATCCACCTGGCGGCCGGTAGTGATCAGGAGCGCAGTGCGGTACCACAGGATTCCATAATTTCCAGCAACATCTTCTATACCGAGAGCGGCAAGTCACCATTTTCCGTATTTGATGATATCTCCGGGATTACCTTTGCCAACAACGTTTCCAGTGGCTTTGTGGATAAAAAAATCCAAAGTGGAATCGCCGTGAAGGTAGGCAGGCTGGAGCGAGCGGACAATGGCCTGCTCTACCCGAAAGACAAAGTCGTTGCAGGCAAAGGCGCGAACAAAAGCCTGATGGTTGCCAGCAAGGACATGACCGGTGTTTCCTGGTACCCGAAATCCGAACCGGTCACCCCCTTCGGTAGCGGCAAAACCACCGACGTGACTCCCGGTGAAGACGCCCTGTTTGATGCCATTCAAAGCGCAGCGGATGGCGATACCCTGTTGCTGGAAAGTGGGGATTATAGCGCGACCAAGCGACTGGATATCAAAAAGACGCTGACTATTAAAGCGAAGAAGCGGGGCGGAGTCACCCTTACCAGCGAGCGCCCCGTGATGTTTGAAATTCAGGATGGCGGCAGTCTGTCCCTCGATGGTCTGGTGATTTCTGGAGCGAACAGCCCGGACAATGCGGGCAATACCCTGATTCGCACTGCAGTGTGGGGTATGTTGAAAAATTACCGCTTCTCCATGACCAACAGCCGTGTGGAAAACCTGGATATCAATCACTCCTATCATTTCTTTGATTCCGGCATTCGCGCATTTGCCGACCGTATTACTCTGCACAACAACCACTTCGAAAACATTACCGGTGATCTACTCAAGCTGAATAAAGAGAAGGATGACCTGGGGATTTACAATGCGGAATACGTCACGGTTACTGGCAATACCTTCAAAAAGGTACAGGGTGCTCTGGTGGACCTGTATCGCGGTGGCACCGATGAAAGTACCTTCGGCCCACATATTGACTTCAGTAAAAACACGGTAACTGAATCCGGTACTGGCAAGCGCAACAAGGCGCAAGCGTTGATCAAGCTGCATGGTGTGCAGGTTGCCAGTGTGTATGAAAACCGTATCGATAACAGTGCCGGCATTGTGGTTGAGCACACGGTAGGAGAACCGGTTACCCGTGTCGCCAGCAATCAATTTATCCGCACTGCGCTTCCGGAAGTGAAAGAGCTCGTTGCTGAAGGGCCGCACACCGCCGTGCTTGCCAATAATGACCTTAAGAACTGATTGAAGAAGAATTTACCTATGTTTGGCAAACTTCTATCCCGGAAACACAAAATGCCCGCTGCTGGCGCCGCGCTGGGCATCTTCGCCGCTATAGTGGCTATCAATCCGCTAGTGGTGTTTGCCGCGGAGCATCCCAACCTGGTGATCAGTGCTTCCGACATTGATGCCATGCGGGGAGCGATAACAATCCCCGGGCGTTTCCGCACGGCATTTCTGGCTTCACGAACTGCTGTGGACCGCGCATTGCAGGCGCCTCTGGTGGTACCGGTGCCGGCCGATGCGGGGGGTGGCTATACCCATGAGCAGCACAAAAAGAATTACCAGTTGATGTATAACGCTGGTGTGCTGTATCAGATCACCGAAGATCCAAAGTATGCAGCGCGGGTGCGGGATATGCTGCTGGCCTACGCAGAGCTGTATCCCGATCTTCCATTGCACCCCAAGCGCCGCCCGGGGGCCAACAATCCCGGCAAGCTTTTCTGGCAGAGCCTGAATGAGGCGGTGTGGCTGGTGTACACCATTCAGGCTTACGATCTGATTCGGCCGGCACTGACCGATCAGGAAGCAGAAAAAATTGAGCGGGGCCTACTGCGCCCCGTGGTCAAGTTCCTGTCTGTGGGCTCTCCTGATACATTCAACAAGGTACACAACCACGGTACATGGCTAACCGCGGGTGTGGGCATGGCCGGTTACGTTCTGGATGAACCGGAATGGGTTGAGCAGGCACTGCTGGATCTGGATAAGTCCGGCAAAGGCGGTTTCCTACGTCAGTTGAGCACCCTGTTTTCACCCGATGGCTACTACAACGAGGGGCCCTACTACCAGCGCTACGCGCTGATGCCTTTTGTGACCTTCGCCAAGGCCATCGACAACAACCAGCCGGAGCGGGGCATCTTCGAGTACCGTGACGGTATCGTGATGAAAGCCATCGATACCACCATTCAGCTCAGCTATAACGGTCTCTTTTTTCCCTTGAACGATGCCATCAAGAGCAAGGGGATCGACACTTCGGAGCTGGTGCTCGGCGTGGCCATCGCCTATGGCGAGACGGGGAATCCGCAGCTGTTGGATATTGCTGCGCAGCAGGATCAGGTTCTGTTGACCGGCGATGGCCTGAAAGTCGCGCAGGATCTCGATGCCCGCAAGCAGCAGCCTTACCGGTTCAAGTCCATGGCATTCCGTGATGGTAAGGACGGCAACGAAGGCGCACTGGTGGTAATGCGCCAGCAATTCAGCGGTGATCAGGCGCTGGTGTTCAAGCCGGCGGCCCAGGGCATGGGGCACGGACACTTCGATAAGCTAAGCTGGCAGTTCTACGACCGCGGTGCAGAAATTGTTACCGACTACGGCGCAGCGCGCTTTCTCAACGTGGAAGCAAAAAACGGCGGCCGCTACCTGCCGGAGAATGAAACCTGGGCCAAGCAGACCGTTGCCCACAACACCGTCGCTGTGGATGAAACGTCTCACTTTGACAACGACTTGGGATTCGCCAACCGGCATCACCCGCAATTGCAGTTGTTCCATGTGGATGAGCAGATAAAAATCAGTGTGGCAGATATCGACTCCGCCTATCCGGGTGTCACGCTGAGTCGCACCCTGGCACTGGTAAACGACCCGCAGAGCCAAACTACCTATGCGATCGACCTCTTTGATGTGACGGCGGACAAACCGCGCAAACTGGATCTTCCGCTTCACTACAATGGCCAGCTGGTGGATACCAGTTTCGAATTGCGCGGCTTTACTGATCGTATTTCCGCGCTCGGAGAAGATAACGGATATCAGCACCTCTGGCTAAAAGCCCGCGGCAAACCCGACTCCGGTCTTGCCCAGGTGACCTGGCTCAGCGACAACGGTCGTTTCTATACCCAGTCCAGTCTGGTGGATGGAAAAACCGAATTGCTGTTTACCGAGCTTGGCGCTAACGATCCGCATTTTAACCTTCGCGCCGAAAAATCCTTTATTGCCCGCCGCGATAACGCGCGTGAACACACTTTTGTCAGCGTGCTGGAGCCCCACGGCGAATACAACCCTGCGAGGGAGTTTACCCTGCAAGCGGAGAGTCGCGTAAAGGGGTTAATCCATGAGGTTGTTGGTGATGTTCGCTTGCTTGCGATTGAACGCCAGAATGGCAATATCCAGCTACTGGCATTCAACAGTAATCCGGCGGCTACACAGGCGACAGAAAATACATTCAAATTCGGCGGTGCTGAATACGCGTTCAGCGGTCGCGCCAAACTTTTTCAAATTTCTCATTAAGATTTTCCGCGGAGGAAGTTATGCCCGCTACTGATGCATTTGTACAGGCCCAGGATGTTGAGGTGGAAGACCTCGGCGGCGGCATCAAACGACAGGTTCTCGGACACGACGACAATCTGATGGTCGTACGTGTGTGGTTTGATGAGGGCAGTATCGGCTATGTACATAAACACCCGCACACCCAGGTGAGCTATGTAGAAAGCGGTGAGTTTGAAGTGCAGGTAGATGGTCGCAAGAAGCTGCTGAAAGCGGGAGATAGTTTTTACATTGCGCCGCACCTGGAGCACGGCGCGGTGTGTAGAAAAGCTGGTGTTTTGCTCGACACCTTCAGTCCTTGTCGGGAAGATTTTCTGGGAAAATAACCGGGATAATAATAATGAAGAACTTACGTTGGACCATTGTGTCTCTGGTAGCACTGGCTACCATTATCAACTATATCGACCGCACCGCGCTGTCAGTTATGTGGCCGGGAATCGCCGACGATCTTGGTATGGATAGCCATGATTACGCGAACATCATGAGTGTTTTCCTGGTCGCCTACGCGGTTGGCCAGGCGGTATTTGGTCGCATATTTGATGCCGTCGGTACGCGGCTTGGTTTTCTGCTGTCTATTGTGGCGTGGTCTATTTCGATTGCACTACACGCCTTGGCTGCCTCCGTGGCATCCTTCAGTATTTTTCGCACCCTGCTCGGCTTCAGTGAAGCTGGTAACTGGCCTGGAGCTACCAAGGCGAACGCAGAGTGGTTTCCGGCTCGAGAGCGCGCGTTGGCTCAGGGTATCTTTGGCGCTGGCGCCTCCGCGGGCAGCATTATCGCCCCGCCGCTAGTCGCTTTCCTGTACGCCTTTCTGGGCTGGCAAGCGACATTTATTGTGGTGGCACTGCTCGGTTTTATCTGGTTGGTGCCATGGCTGATCGTTTACAAGAGTGGCCCCGATACGCACCCCTGGATTACCCCAGAAGAACGTGAACTGATTCTTTCCGGACAGATCACGCCGGAGAAAGAACATGACGAATATGTGCCAACCCTGCGCGAGCTGCTTTCCCATCGCCAGAGCTGGAGTGTGATTTCGGCGCGCTTTTTCATCGAGCCGATCTGGTGGTTGTTTGTGGCCTGGCTGCCGCTCTATTTGAATGACAAGTTCGGTTTTGACGTCAAAGCGATCGGCGCCTCCGCATGGATTCCTTACTGCGGTGCGGCCGCGGGTGCGCTGTTCGGTGGCTGGCTGTCCGGCAAGCTGATCAGCAGCGGCTGGAGCGTGAATAAATCGCGGAAATTTGCCGTGCTTTTCGGCGGTTGCTGTATGCTGCCGGCCCTGCTCGCCACCACGGTGGCGGCCACGCCTGCGGCGGCGCTGGCGCTGATTACCGTGATCCTGTTTGGTTTCCAGGCAGCCATCAACAATATCCAGACACTGCCCAGTGATTACTTTTCTGGCAAGAGCGTGGCCAGCCTTGCCGGTATCAGCGGCGCGGTGGGTGTGATCAGTGTTATTACCGCGATTCAGCTGGTTCCGATCATTACCAACGATGGTACCTACTATCCGCCATTCTTCATTCTCGGTGCTTCTCTGGTACCGCTGATGTTGATCTCAGTCTTGTTTGTTGGGGGGCGCATCGCACCTGTGCGCAGCAAACACGAGAAAAAGACGTTCGCTGAAGCGGCGAACTAAATCTAACTTGAAAAGCTCTTCGATAAAGAATCGGAACACAAAATTACAGTTAGGAGTAACTATGAAACTTCAAGGTAAAGTAGCCATCGTCAGCGGTGGGGCACGGGACATCGGTAAAGCGGTTTCCCTGAAGCTGGCGGCAGAAGGTGCAAAGGTAGTAGTCAACTACTTCAGCAATGCGCAGACTGCGGAAGAAACCCTGGCGGAAATCAAAGCAGTCGGTGGTGAAGCCATCATCGCTCAGGGCGACATGACCAAGCAGGCTGATGTGGATAGCGTTGTTGCTGCCGCACAGGAAGCCTATGGCAAAACCATCGACATTCTGGTGAATGTGGCGGGTGGTATGGTAGAGCGCAAAACCCTGGCTGAAATGGACGAAGATTTTTTCAACAAGGTGATCGGCCTGAATCTGAACAGCACCTTCCTGCTGACCAAAGCGGTTGTACCGCACATGGATGGCGGTGCCATCGTAAACCTGGCTTCCCAGGCTGGCCGCGACGGCGGCGGCCCCGGTGCTTCTGCTTACGCCACTTCCAAGGGAGCGGTAATGACCTTCACTCGCGCCATGGCGAAAGAGTTGGGTCCGCAGAACATCCGTGTTAATTCCCTGTGCCCGGGCATGATCAGCACCACCTTCCACGACACATTCACCAAGGACGCAGTACGTGAAAACGTGGCCAATGCCACCCCGCTGAAGCGTGAAGGTAAAGCGCCGGAAGTAGCCGATGCGGTTGCCTACCTGGCCTCCGATGAAGCGTCATTCATCACCGGCACCAACATCGACATCAACGGCGGTCTGTTCTTCTCCTGATTCCGGGGAAGAACTTCGAGGTACACAGGTGGAACACCATGGATAAGCGCATCGCAATCATCGGCGAATGTATGCTGGAGATGAACCTGGATAGCGATTGTCGCAGCCATCACAGTGAGCGCCGCTTGAACGCGGGGCTCTCGTTTGGCGGCGATACTTTGAATACCGCGTTGTATATGTCCAGGCTCGGCGCCAGTGTCGATTATGTGACTGCGCTGGGAGATGACCACCTGAGTGACTGGATGATCCGCCAGTGGCAGGCTGAAGGAGTCTGCTGCGATCTGGTAAAGCGTGAGGTGGGTGCAACGCCCGGGCTTTACCTGATCGAGACCGATGGCAGCGGCGAACGGACGTTCCACTATTGGCGAGACCGCGCGCCGGCGAAACGCTTGCTGGACAATCCTCAGGCAGCGCGACAACTGTTTGATCAACTTAAGCAGTTTGACGCGGTTTATCTTTCCGGTATTTCTCTTGCCATTCTGTCTCCATACGGGCGCGAATGCCTGTTCGATTTTCTCGCGGAATTCCGCCATGGCGGTGGGCGGGTAATTTTCGATGGTAACTACCGGTCGCGACTGTGGGGAAGCGAAACACTGACCCGCAAAGCGTACGAGCAGATATTGCGGCTTACCGATATCGCGCTGCCCACGTTTGAAGACGAACAGGCGTTGTTTGGTGACGCGGATACGGAGGCCACCGTTGCGCGGTTGCAGGCGTGGGGCGTGGGGGAAATTGTCTTGAAGCTGGGCGGTGACGGCTGCCTTGTGGTGGAGCGCAATCGCGATCCGCAACGGGTTGCGGCGAACAAGGTTGTGCCGCTGGATACCACGGCGGCGGGGGATTCGTTCAATGCGGGTTACCTGGCTAGCCGCCTTGCCGGTAGTGGTGCTGAAGCAGCGGCGCGCACTGGGCACAGGCTGGCGGGGACGGTGATTCAATATCGCGGCGCCATTATTGCTCAGGGCGCTATGCCCGAAAATGCAGAAGTTGCCTGATGGTGACAGTGATGCGAGTGATTTTGTAAGCGGCCACGGGCCGCTTTTTTATTGCCTTTGATATCTTGTTAAATTCTTGTTAACTGCTATCTGTCATAACTATTGGTTAGACCTGTTTGTGGGCTTAAGGCTGAAATCATAAATATATAAATATGCGCCTTTTTATTTTTCGATATTTTTAATGAAAAATAGTATTTAAAACAATAATTTAACCCTTTTTTTCAAATCTATCTTACCAATGTTGCTATCCAGTAGTGTTGACAGATTTTTCGGTAAGGGTTTAACTCGCGCTGCTATCTGCTAATAAAAATAAAATTGTTCTTATAATGAGAGGAAACCTTTAAATGGATAACAATAAGAAGTTTAAGGCGTTCGATAAGCAGGCCGCGCTGAGAGACCTCAGTGTGTTGATGCTCTCCACTTCCGCTATGGCATTCGCCCCCATGACGTTCGCACAGGCTGACGGTGCTTCTGCTCTGGAAGAAGTCGAGGTTACCGGTATCCGCGCCAGCCTCGAAGCCGCCGCCGACGCCAAGCGCAATGACGCCCGCGTTGTCGACGCGGTCGTGGCGGAAGATATCGGTAAGTTGCCTGATAACAACATTGCCGAAGCCCTGCAGCGTGTTACCGGTGTCTCCATCAATCGCGATTTTGGTGTGGGTTCCGAAGTTTCCATTCGCGGTCTTCCGCAAAACCGCGTGGAGGTAAACGGGCGCTCGCTGTTGGGCGATACCCGTAGCGGTATTGATTTCCAGGATTTTCCCGCGGACTTCCTGTCAAAAGTTGAAGTTGTTAAATCCCCAACCCCGGAAATGATTGAAGGCGCCCTTGGCGGTACTATCAGCCTGCACACCGCCCGCCCTCTGGACCTTAATGCGCCACTGGCCTCCATCTCCGTTCAGGGTGAGTATGCAGATAAGGCCGACAACTGGGCGCCCATTTTCAGCTCCGCGGTTGGCGACAGCTGGGATCTGGGAGACGCCGGTACCTTCGGTGCCATGGCATCAATCTCCTACCAGGATCGCACCCTGCGCCGCGACGAATCACTGGTGCAGTTGGCGGTTGGGCAAGTTGATTTCAATAACGACGGTGTAATTGATGCCGCGGATGCTGCGAAAAACACACCCAGTGGCAACTATATTTACGCGCGCGAGCACACTTACAACCCGCGTACCGAAGAGCGCGAACGCACTGCATTCAATGTTTCCCTGCAGTGGGCGCCGGCCTCTGAAAAAGGCCAGTTCTACCTGGACCTGAACACTACCGAGCGTAGCGGTAGTCAGGAAACCTTCTCTCTGCTGCACATCAGTGGCGATCCGGTAGTCATCCCCGGTGTAACCTACGAGGATGAAAATGGACAGCTGCAGAACTTCACTACGGAAGGTGTTCAACCGATCCAAACCGCCGGTTCCAGCTTCCGCAGCACCGATGCATTCAGCCATGCGTTCGGTGGCGAATGGAGCTTCACTGACAAGTTGACCGTTAGTGGTGAATACTCCATCGCAGAATCTGACAGCTATACCCCGTTCTCCGAGTTCCGTTTCCGTGGTACCGATCGCGCGCTCGAAGGGCAGGGGCACCCGGATGAAAACCAGTGGTATATACCGGTAACCTTTACGAACAGTAACAACGGCGCGCCGGTCGTCGACTTTGCCGATGGTTACGTATTTACCGACCAGCAGAACCAGGCGTTCCGTCGTTATGAAGACACCCGCACTTACGTCGTGAACAATGAAAATGCCTTCCGCTTTGACCTGGAATACGCCGAGCCCTTTGGGCTGGATTGGGTATCCGCCGTCAAAACCGGTGTTCGTGTCACCAGCCGCGACTATGAACAGAACATCTATCAGTTTCGTGTTACCAATATCTTCAAAAACCTGACGGATGCCGACGGTAATCCGGACATCATCTGGATGGAAGATATTGCTGCGCAGTTCCCAAATGCCATTACCGAGTACGACTTCTCTGGCGATGCGTTCGAGCATTCCGGTATGAGTGGCGCATATGATCTGGCGAAAGTCACTGCTTACGATGTTGGCCTGCTGCAAAACCACCAGGCTTCCTTCGATATCGTCAAGCAATTGCTGGCCGGAACCAATATGGAAGTTACCGGTAGCCTCAGCGACAACCTGGCGTATCAGGAAAGTGGCTACTCTGAAGTGAACGAAGAGACCTCTGCCATGTACGTGCAGGCCGAACTGGACTTGGGGAATGTAAGTGCCATTGTCGGCGGTCGTTACGTATCTACTGATATCACCTCGCGAGCCTATCAAGATGGGGATATCACTAAAGGTGGTTCCAGCTATAACGATTTCCTGCCCAGTCTGAACGTAACCTGGGATGTAACCGAAAACACGCTGATGCGTTTTGCCGCCGCCAAGGTGATGCGCCGTGCGGACTTCAATCAGCTAAGCCCTGCCTACGTTTATCGGGATGCCTACATTGCCGCCAGCCGCGGTAGCCCCGAGTTGGAACCCTATCGCGCAACCCAGTACGACATCGCTGCAGAGCACTACTGGGGTAGTAACATGGTTTCCGCCACACTCTTCTTCAAGGACGTTGCTTCTTTCACCGAGCCTACTTTCGCGTGTGAAAACCAGCCGGAAGTCGTCAGCACCCAGACCAATACCTCTGATTACGACAAAATCTGTCTGTGGCAGGCAGATGGTATTCAGTATGCGAACGCCAACACGCCGATTTCAGAAATGGGGATTCTTACCGACTTTATTACCAACGGTGAGGACGGCAAGGTCAAGGGATTTGAGCTGGGTTACCAGCAGGCATTTGACTTCCTTCCGGGGCGTTGGTCCGGCCTCGGTATCAGCGCCAACTACACCTACGCTGACAGCGAAGACCCGAACGGTGTGCCTCTGCCGGACATTTCCAAGAATACCTTCAACACTCAGCTGTATTACGAGTATGACGGTCTCGGTATCCGTCTGGCCTACACGTTCCGCGATCGCTTCCTCGACGAAACACAAACCAAGCGCGTACTGCCGCTGGGTGAGCTGGTGCAAGGTCCCGGTTCCGACGACCCGACACTGGGTAACGACTACCGCGAAGATCTCGTGCAACTGGATCTCTCCGCAAGCTACGACGTGACTGAGGATATTACGGTTATCGCGAACGTCACTAACCTGACCGCAGAACCCACCATCAACACCGGTACCAACGGCACCGCTTTCCAGATTATGGAGAACGACCGTCGCTTTGTACTGGGTGTGCGCGCCAAGTTCTGATTATAGAAACGGGTCGCCGGCTCATTGTCGCTGACCCGTTTTCTATTGCGTCCCTTTTTTTCTGCAGTATCGGGCTCCTCAGGTTTCGCTTGAAGTTCTGCGGTGCCTGCGGGTCCCACAAACCCGCAGCAGTCAGCATTCGCTGTACCCATCCATGCCCTACATAAAAATAAAGAGGGTCCAATGAAACGTTGTAAAAATAAAATAGCGATGAAATTTGGTTGTGCTGCCGCCTTGTCTGTCTGTATGGCAAGTGCCAATGCATCCATTCAAAATCCTGGCTTCGAAAGTGACTGGGATAGCTGGGAAGATACCGACCCGTCGGCGATTTCCAGTGTTGCTCAAAGTGGCGGCAAGTCGGCAAAAATCTCCGGTAGTGGTGGCCGCGTGGAGCAGCAGGTTTCTGTCAGTGCCAATACCAACTACCGGCTCAGCGCCTATGTGCTCGGTGCCGGTACCGTCGGCGTTGAAGTTGGCAGCAGTACCATCGATACCAGTGCAGACAGCTCCGACTGGCAGAAATTGGCGGTGGAATTCAATTCGGGCAGTGCCATCAGTGTAACCGTATTCGGTGCCTATAACGGCGACGAGGGGCGCCTTGATACGTTGCCCTCGAAGACCTGGGCGCGGGCTCCGGCAGTTCCGGTGGTTCCAGCAGTGGCTCAGGCGGTGGCGTCTGCTCTCCCGGCAGCAATCTTGCCATTGCATCCGCGTCGGACGGCGGCGGCAACGATGGCCACGACCCGGGTAACGCCATCGACGGCAGCTTGTCTACGGAGTCCCGCTGGTCCTCCCAGGGTATCCAGTGGATCACGCTCGATCTCGGCAGTGTGCAGCGTGTAGAAGGCGTGGATATTGCCTGGTACAAGGGGGGTCAACGCGTGAGCTTTTTCTCCGTTGAAACCTCTACCGATAACAGTAACTGGACCGTGGTTTTGTCCGCAGGGCAGTCCAGCGGCAACAACGCCGACCTGGAAAGCTACGATGTCACAGATACCAGTGCCCGCTATGTGCGTATCACCGGTAGCGGCAATACCGCCAATAACTGGAACAGCATTCTCGAGGTGGATGTGATTGGCTGTGGTGACGGCGGAGGTTCTTCCAGTTCAGGCTCCGGGAGCTCCAGTTCAAGCTCTGGTGGCTCCGGTAGTGGTACCAGTTCCGGGGGAAGCCTGGATCCGAATCTGCCCCCATCCAGCAATTTCGACCTCAGTGCGTGGTACCTGAGCGTACCCAGCGACAACGATGGCAATGGCAAGTCCGATGACATCAAGGAAGCGGAGCTGAACAGCGGCTACCAGAACAGCAGTTACTTCTATACCGCTGCCGATGGTGGCATGGTGTTCCGCTGTCCTATCGACGGATACAAGACCTCTTCCGGTACCTCCTATACCCGTACCGAGTTGCGCGAGATGCTGCGGCGTGGCGATACCAGTATCAGTACCCAGGGCGTGAACAAAAATAACTGGGTATTCGGTTCCGCGCCTTCTTCGGCACGAAATGCCGCTGGCGGTGTTGACGGTGTACTGCGGGCAACTCTTGCGGTAAACCACGTAACTACCACCGGCGACAGCAGTCAGGTCGGCCGTGTGATCGTTGGTCAGATCCATGCCAACAACGACGAACCGTTGCGCCTGTACTACCGCAAATTGCCGGGCAACAGCAAAGGCTCTGTGTACTTTGCGCACGAGCCCAATGGTGGCAGCGACAACTGGTACGACATGATCGGCAGCCGCTCCAGCAGCGCTTCCAATCCATCGGACGGAATCGCCCTGGATGAAATCTGGAGCTATGAAGTCAAGGTTGTGGGTAACACGCTCACGGTAACCATCTTCCGAGACGGCAAAGACGACGTGGTGCAGATTGTGGACATGAGCAACAGCGGTTACGACGAAGCAGACCAGTACCAGTACTTCAAAGCCGGCGTATACAACCAGAACAATACCGGCAATGGCAGTGACTATGTACAGGCGACCTTCTATGCACTGGAGCAGACCCACGACTAAGGTTCAATTCACCTTCCGACCAGCGCGTGATACAGGCGGCCTTACCCCCAGTGTTGAACGATGTATTAAAGGGGTCGCCTGGTGAAAGCTTTCCGGAGTGGGTCGGTCCATTTTTTGCCGCTCCGGGTTTTTTGTTTATAAAAAATTATCGAGGTCATTCAAGTATGGTATTGGAAAAACTTCGCGGTCTTTCGAAGCGATTCCTGTGTGTAGTTACTGTTGGCTTGTTTATCTCAGGCTGTGCTGGTGGCGATGGCAGTAATGAAATCATTACGGGTGGCAGTTCATCCAGCTCCAGCAGCAGTTCTGGCGGTAGTTCCAGTTCAAGTTCCAGTGGCTCGGGTAGCAGCTCGGGCTCGAGTAATGGCCTGAATCCCAATCTGCCGCCGTCCAGTAATTTCGATCTGGCTGACTGGTACCTGAGCGTACCCAGCGATAACGATGGTAACGGCAAAGCAGACTCCATTTACGAAGGTGAGCTGAACAGCGGTTATGGAAACAGTAGTTACTTCTACACCGGCGCAGATGGCGGCATGGTGTTTCGTTGTCCGGTCGCCGGTTACAAAACGTCGACCAACACTTCCTATACCCGCTCGGAGTTGCGCGAGATGCTGCGCCGCGGGAATACCAGCATCAGCACTCAGGGGGTCAATAAAAACAACTGGGTATTCGGTTCGGCCCCGGCTTCCGCTCGCCACGCGGCCGGTGGCGTCGACGGTATTCTGCGTGCGACTCTGGCGGTAAACCATGTCACCACCACAGGCGACAGCGGCCAGGTAGGTCGGGTCATTATCGGGCAGATTCATGCCAATGATGACGAGCCGGTGCGGCTCTACTACCGCAAGTTGCCGGGCAACAGCAAAGGTTCGGTTTACATCGCTCACGAAATCGAAGGTGGCGATGATACCTGGTATGAAATGATCGGCAGTCGCTCCAATAGCGCTGCCGACCCAATGGATGGTATCGCCCTGGGCGAAAAATTCAGTTACGAAATCAAGGTGGTGGGGAATACCCTGAGCGTGACCATCTCTCGCGAGGGCAAGGCGAAAGTGGTAGAGGAAGTGGATATGAGCAAGAGCGGTTACGATGTTGCCGACCAGTATCAGTACTTCAAGGCCGGTGTGTACAATCAGAACAACACGGGTGATGACTCTGATTATGTGGAAGCGACGTTTTATTCACTGCAAAATACCCACACAGGTTACAGTGATTAGGGAGGCTTTACTCCAGTATTGACACACGCTTTGCCGACAAAAAAGCCCGGTTGGCGCTCCGGGCTTCGCAATCGAATCACTTCCCTGGCTCAGGCCCGCGGCACCCCGCTGAAGTACTCATACTCCAGTCCGTCCGCGCCTTCCGGCACGCAATCGGTCGCCGGCGCATCTTCGGGATTGCCGTCGCCGATATGGCGATTGAAAAAATCGATCATGCGGCAGGCAATTTCTTTGCGACTGTGATCTTCCCGAGCACCGTGTCCTGCGCGCGGAATGACCAGGGTTTCCAGGCGGTGCTGCTGGGCCAGCAGCGCCTCGCGCATGCCGGTGTAGTGGTCCCAGTGGGCACGTACGTCGCGCTTACCGTGCACGAGGAATACCGGGGCCTTAATGCGGTCTACATGGGGCGTGGAGGATTGTGCGCGGCGCTTTTCTTCCGTTGCACCCGCGGCCTCTTTTACGTAATCGGCGCCCGCTTTACGCAGGGGAATATCGCCGGTTTCCAACAGGGTATTCAGGTCGTAAACCCCCACATAACCGATGGCGCACTGATACAGGTCCGGTTCCTTCACTACACCCATCAACGCCGCGTAACCCCCGTAGGAGGCGCCGTAGATACAGACGCGGTCCTGATCGGCGATACCGGATTGTATCGCCCAGTAGGTGGCATCGGTGAGGTCGTCCTGCATTTCCAGGCCCCAGTGGCCGTACCAGTCGAATAAGAAATTCCGGCCGTAACCGCCGGAGCCGCGGTAGTTGATGTGCATTACGGCAAAGCCCGCATTGGCGAACATGATCCGCTCGTTGTTGTAGCCCCAGTAATCCCTGGGGCCGTGGGGACCGCCGTGGGGGAGGATGATGAGCGGCAGTTTTTTGGCGGTTTTGTTCACCGGCAAAGTGATATAGCCATTGATTTCCATACCGTCACGGGCAGTAAAGCGTATCGGGTGGGTAGCGGGCACATTGGTCGGGTCGATCCACTCCGCCTGATTGGCGAGGAACTTGAGCGCGCCGTCAAACTGGTTGTACAGGTAGTAGCTGCCCATGCGGCGGTCATCGCGAATGTGCACCACCCACTCGTTGTTGTCGCGGGTGCGGTCGATGACATCGATATATTGGTTGGGGAAGGTGCCCTGTAGCCGTTTGTGGGTCTGGGCGTAGAGGTTTTCTTCGTCGAGGTAGATGACTTGTGGGTAATCGTAATTGATCACCGCCCCCCAGGGATTGCCGTCGTCGTCACTGAGAATCTCGTCGTAATCCACTTTCGGGTGGCGGTAGACCAGCCGTTTCTCACCGGTTTTTTCATTCACCTGATACAGCCCCATCGTGGGGGCCTCAATGGTGTCTACGTACCACATCCAGTCTTTGCGGCCTTTGACCCAGGCAACCGGGAGGAATATCCCCTTGCTCTCGTCATAAACGGTTTCATCCCAATCGCCACTGGCGTTGCGGCTCGCCACGACAAAATGCTTGAAGCTGGACGGCTGGTACCCGACCCAGTGGGTAATGTTTTTGTCTTTGTCAAAGATAGGTGTTGCAGAACGGATGGGCGAGCGGGCAATACGGGTGGTTTTGCCGGTATAAATATTTAACTTGTAGGCATACAGGTAGGGAAATTTAAGCCCTTCACCGGAAGGGTAAACCAGAACACGATAGTGCTTGTCGTCGATTCTGCCGGACAGCATCGCGGCTTCATTGCCACCGTAGTCGCTGGTGCCGCGCCAGATAATATCCTTGCGGGTACCATCCACGTTCATACCCGCGAGACCCCACGCATAGGTACCTTCGTAGGTGGCACCACTGGAGGTGAAATGAAAAAGTACCCGCTCTTTGTTGGCCCAGCGAATGTCCGTGATACCGTAGGAACCGCTCATCTGTATGGTGGAAACCACACTCATGGTACGGCGTTCGATAATCACGCCATCGATCATTCCATCGTCACGTACCTTGCCGGCAGCGAAGTATTTGCCATCCGGGGAAATACGAATATTGGTATAGGCGGCGGGGCGGAACAGATCTTCGAAGGGGATAGGCAATTTGCCCAGACTGAGAAACGGGATGGTTTCGTCGTTCTTGCTTATGGCTGCCAGCGCGGCGGATACATTGAAAATTGAAAGGGTTGCGAAGGTAAATACGGCAACAACGGCGTAATCTTTAAGAAACTTCATGGCCTAACTCCCTGGCTCACTTTATTGCTGCGAAATAAATGTGTTTGGTTGCAGGTTTTCTCCCGGGTTGTCGCTGTGGGAGAGGGGCGGGCTGAACTCCGTGATTTATTGTTGGCTTTTGTTTTGCGAACGGTTGTAGAGCGTGCGCAAATGAATAATTGGATGATCGTCAAAGTCTATGTAACAGTTTGTATCCGGGTCAAGGATTGATAGGCAGGCGTTTTCATCAAACTGGCTATAAAGCGGTTGTATGCTCAGCAATGGCAGCTGTGACAGCTTTCCTGGAGGGTTAAATCAGGGTGATAAATACTATTCCGGAAATAAAAAAGCCCGGTATTTCTACCGGGCTTTGTGTCACAACATTCGGAATCAGCTGTCCGATTCGTCCTCGGCCTTGCAGGCTTCGGATTCTCCGTCTTCCTCATCACACGCTTCCGGATCGAAGAAGAACTGATAGCTCCACTTCAGGTCCGGCCAGGATTTGTCAGATGGCACAAACTGCCAGTTCTGTATCGCGGCCAGGATCGGCGCGGCATAGACCTCTACGGCATCGCTGGATTTGTGCTGCAGGGAAACCGCTGAAACACGGCCGTCAATGCCGACGCTGAAGGAAAAATACAGCGCGCCTTCAACCTTGTCTTCCTGTGCCTGTTCGATCTCCTTGTTATCGGAGAAGTCCGGGCGTTCGAAGTACCAGAAAGAGAGTCCCAGCTCGCGGAACTCCTTCTGTTTCTGTCGACGGTAATCGTTGTTCTGAGCGTTGCGACATTCGCTGAAGCTTTCGAACGCAGAGCAGTCCGGGCGTTGCCAGTCTTCGCCAAAGGCCTGACTGGCAGCCAGTAGTGCACCGACGAACAGGACCGGCTTAACCACGGGGTACCTCCCGGTAGTCCACGTAATCAAGGCCAATAGCGCCTTCCGGTACACAGTCGTCAGCCGCTGCCTTTCTGGTGGTCGCGTCACCGATATGGCGGTTGAAGAAGTCGATCATGCGACAGGCGATTTCCTTGGTGCTGTCATCTTCGCGGGCACCGTGTGCGGCACGCGGGGCTACGAGGGTTTCCAGTTCGTGATCCTGCGCCAGCAGTGCGTCGCGCATGGCCCAGAAGTGCTCGATGGGAACACGGGTGTCGCGCTCGCCCTGGATAAGGAACACCGGTGCCTTGATACGCTCGGCATTTTTGGCCGGGGAGCGCTGGCGGTGGACTTCCGGGTCAGTACCGGTGGCCGCAGCCAGGTAATCGCGACCCGCTTTGCGAATCGGGATATCCCCATGGGTCTTGAACAGTGACATGTCGTAAACACCTACGTAGCCGATACCACACTGGTACAGATCCGGTTCGCGGACCAGTCCTTGCAGCGCAGCATAACCACCGTAGGAGGCGCCGTAAATACAGATGCGGTCTTCGTCAGCAATGCCGGACTGTATCGCCCAGTAGGTAGCATCGGTGAGATCGTCCTGCATCTCGGTGCCCCAGTGACCGTACCAGTCGTACTCGAAGTCACGTCCGTAGCCGCCGGAGCCGCGATAGTTCACGTTCATCACCGCGAAGCCAGCGTTCGCCAGCAGGATGCGCTCGCGGTTGTAACCCCAGAAATCACGCGGACCGTGCGGACCACCGTGGGGCAGAACGATCAGCGGTAACTTCTTCGCCGGTTTGTTGACCGGCAGGGTGATGTAACCGTTGATTTCCAATCCATCGCGCGCGCTGAAGCGGATGGGGTGGGTGGCGGGTACATTGGTCGGGTCGATCCACTCCGCCTGGTTGGCGAGGTGTTTCAGAGCGCCGTCGAACTGGTTGTACAGGTAGTAGGTGCCCTGGCTGCGGTCATCCCGTACATGTACTACCCACTCGTTACCGTCACTGGTGCGGTTGACGATCTGGATGTAGTGGTTCGGGAAGGTACCCTGCAGACGTTTATGGGTCTGGGCGTAGTGGTTGTCTTCGTCGATATAGATTACCTGCGGGTAATCGTAATTGATGACCGCACCCCAGGGGCTGCCGTCGTCGTCAAAGAAAACGGTGTCGTAATCCACGTTCGGGTGGCGATAAACCAGCTTCTTCTCACCGGTTTCCACATTGACCTTGTAAAGTCCCTTGGTGGGAGCCTCCAAGGTGTCTGTGTACCACATCCACTCCTTGCTGCCACGCACCCAGCCGACAGGCGTGAACACACCTTTGCTTTCGTCGTAAACGGTTTCGTCCCAGTCGCCATTGTCGTTAGCCGTGGCGACGACAACGTGCTTGAAGCTGTCTGGCAGGCGTCCCACCCAGTGGGTGATTTCCTTGTCCTTGTTGAAGATCGGGCTACCGGCGCGAATCGGCGAACGCGCGATACGGCTGGTTTTGCTGGTATAGATATTCAGTTTGTAGACATACTGGTAGGGGAAGTTGGTAGAACTGCCGGATGGGCTCACCGTTACCCGGTAGTGCTCATCGTCGATTTTGCCCGAAAGGGAACCACCTTCAGAGCCGCCGTAGTCATTGGTTCCGCGCCAGACGATGTCTTTGCGGCTACCGTCGACATTCATCCCGGCAATACCGGATCCGCCGATGCCTTCCGAAGTCGCGGACTTGAAGCTGAACTGGAACAGCACGCGCTCTTTGTTGGCCCAGCGGATTCCCTGAACCCCCATAGCACCGGCCATCTGCATGGTGGAAACCACGCTCATGGTGCGGCGCTCGATAATCACACCGTCCACCAGTCCGTCTTCACGCACCTTGCCGGCGGCAAAATATTTGCCGTCCGGTGAAATACGGATATTGGTGTAGGCCGCGGGGCGGAACAGATCCTCAAATGGAATCGGCAACTCGCCCATGCTGGAAAATTTGGCCGTTGCTTTGTTTTCCTTTTCTGCCGACTTTTCCTCGGCGGCTGCGGACACCGAAACGGCGCCCGCAAAAGCGACCGCACCTGTAATCAGGGCGGCACCCAGCGCATTTATCTTTAGGATTTTCATCGCTTAACTCCTGCGACCGGCACCCTTGCGGGTGCCGGTCGATACATCAGTAAATAAATCAGTCACTCAGGAAGTAGCTGAAGGAGAGGTTGTAGCTGCGACCCATGGGGCTTTGCAGATGGCTCCAGTAGTAAGGCCAGCGCGGGCTGGTCTCGTCGGAGATCGGCATCGCATTGGTCAGGTTCTGAATACCCAGGCTGACGCCGAGGCGAGCGGTGTGCTGGTAGCGCGCCGTCAGGTTGGCGGTGTAGAAGGGCTCCAGTTGCTTGGTGCCCACGTAGTTGTCTACACGACCCTGACGCCGGATGAACAGGCCTGCACCCACGGAACGGAAGCCGTTCAGCGGGTTGTTCCAGCTCAGGCTCAGGTTCGTGCGGGTTGCCGGTACGGACTGGCCGAGCAGGCCAGTGCGCATATCGATTGGCTCGTCGCCAGCAAACTGTAACCACTCGTGGGACAGGGTGTTGACGTAAACCATGCCCACGCCGAAGTTGCCGTACTGCTTGGACTCAAAGCGCGCGGACGCACGGATATCCAATCCTTCGACTTCACGATACTCGTGGTTCTGCGGCTCGACGATAATGCTGGTCACACGACCGGAAGCGTCGCGGATCACGCGGTCGCGGATGTTCTGACAGAACTGGCTGCCACCCGGGATTGCGCCGTTTGCACACTGCCACTCGTAGTCCATTACGCTGTAGGCGCTTTCCGTCAGTACCAGATCTTCCAGGCGAACCTTGTACCAGTCTGCGGAAACGCTCACGTTGTTGGTCGGGGTAAACACAATGCCGAAGCCGACATCGTTACCTTTTTCCTCTTCCAGATCATCGATGCCGCGACGGGTGTAGTTCACGGTGTAGGACGAGCAGGTGCCGGTAAAGTTTTCACCGTCGTAGCAGTTGCCATTGCTCAGATCCGTGATCGTGGTAAAGCCAGTGGACTCACCGTAGATATTGAACATATCCGGTGCGCGGAAGGTCTGCGCGTAGTGACCACGGAGCTTGATTTCATCAAACAGCCGGTAGTCAAACTTCACGCTGGAAGTATTGCGACCGCCGATCGCACTGGAGTCGTCGTAGCGGTCCAGGCGCGTTGCCAAGGTCACGTTCAGATCTTCGAACACCGGTATCAGGAATTCGGCACCGAACGCCTTGCGATCGCGGGAACCGTGCGCGCTGGTAGCACCAATGTTGAGCCAGCCGTGGCCGCTCTGGTCCCGTGAACGCTCATCCGGGTCGATGTTAGTTTCCTGGCTGGCCCAGTCGACCACGACGGCCATGGTGACCGGGTTGTACAGGACACCAAAATCGCTCAGTTCGCCGACGACCTTGAAGCTGACGTTTTCTGAAGCTGAGCTGGCAAAGGTGGTGGCCTGTCCCATCAGTGACTCTTCATCTACGGAAGCATCGCGGTAGATGTTGTTGACCAGTCCGTTGTCGAAGAAGTCGGAGTCGACCTGATAGACGCCGCTCGCCAGCTCCGCATAACCACCGGAGCCGTCAAACAGCCAGTCATTCAGGACGTCTTCACGCAATGCGCCGTATTTCTGGACCACGTTGTAGCGGGCTTTGGAGTAACCTACATCCCAGTTCCAGACATTGCCGCCCAGATCTAATTCGCCCTCTACGCCCATCATCACGGTCCACATTTCCTGGTCGTAACTGGACTCGGTATAACCCAGGTCGTGGGCAAAGGAGCGACCGATCACGGCATATTTGGAAAAGTCTTCGTTGTAGACCACACCGCGCCAGCTGTTGGCGGGGATGGAGCTGGCCGCATCCTGCTTGGTTGCCAGAACGGTGACAAAACCGGACGTGGTGTCGGTGAACTGGTAGCGCCCATCCACAAACATCGAGGTGCGGTCATGCTCCTGCTGCATCGCAACGCCGGGAGAGCCGTCATAGTTACACACGGTGTGGCCGTCTTCGCTGTACGTCTCGGAGGCATACATGCCATTTTCGGCACAGTCGTAGCCCGACGGTGACAGCGCGTTGGTGGTGCCATTGGCGAGGTCGACTTCTGCGATCGACAGTCCGGTGGCCAGGAACTTGCGATTGTCCAGGTAGCTCACTTCGTCGCCGTACACCGGCTCGGTGGTCAACTGCTCCATACTGAAAGTTACAGAGCCGCGCTCGAAGGCTTTACCGGTAATAAAAGAGGTCAGGTTGGCCATGCCGTAGCCGTCTTCGTAGACGCCGGTGACATGGCTGATTGCCGTCTGCTCCATGTCACGCTTGGTGATCATATTGATCACGCCGCCAACTGCATCGGAGCCGTAAATGGCCGAGGCGCTGCCGCTCAGTACTTCCGTACGGGAAACCGCGGAGCCGGGAATGACACCCATGTCGGTACCGTTCTGCTCGCCGCCGAAGGGCAGCGGGTAGTCGGCAATACGACGGCCGTTGACCAGTACCAGGGTGCGCCCGGTACCCAGACCGCGCAAGTTGGCCTCGCTGGCGCCGACGGTATAGCCGGACAGCAGGTTGCCGGACTTGCCTTCACGGTAGCCGGTGTTTTCCGACAGGGAGTCGATGACTTCCGCAATGGTGTTAAGGCCGCGCGCTTTCATGTCCTCGTCGGTGATCACCGTCATGGGATCGGGACCGTCGAACGAGTTGCGCGGAATCAGCGACCCGGTGACCTGGATGGTTTCGATGGCCGCACCGGGCTGCACGACCAGATCGTCGTCGCCGCTGATCACGGTACGGGACTTTTTCTTTGCTTTAGCAGACTTCGCGTCCTGCTGCTGTTCGCTGCTTTCTTTCTTGTTCTCGTCGCTGCCTTCCTGCGCAATCAGCGGCATGGAAGCAGACAGTCCGAGCACAAGCGCAACGCAAAGCGAGAGCTTATTTTTTTCAAACATATTCAATTCCTGCGGGCAAATGCCCATCTGAAATTCCTGGGCGATCCAAAATCAGGGGGCGCGGGTCGCGCCCCCCTCTGTTGTGCGAATTACAGGCTGCGATAGACGGAGAAGTGGGCGTTCAGGCCGTTCTTGTCCGCTTCGCCGTCGTAAATGCCAACGCCGGTTTTGAAGGTCCACTGCTTGTATTTGCCGTCGACACCCAGGTCGACACCAAACTCGCTGCCGGACACTTCGCTGTTGAACGACACACCGTTGGAGTGCAGGTCGTGCACGTCATGGTTGCTGCTGTTCGCCAGGCTGAAGGTCGCGTAGGGCACTGCGAAGCCATCCTTGAGCGAGAAAGACTTGCTCAGGTTCAGGCCAGCGGCGGCACGGCTGGTGCTGCCCAGGTTGTAGGCGTAGTCGTAGTTGCCGTCGGAAGAGGTGAAATCATCGATCTCAACTTTGACGTCACTCCACTGCGCGAAGGTAGTCATGGCAATGCCGGATTCCAGCAGGTAGGTCCAGCCACCTTCGAAGCTTGCACCGAACGCCTTACCGGAAGTCATTGCGCCGGAGTCGTAGGACTGAACGCTCGCATCAAACTTCACGTTCTGAACCATGGCGTTCACGTAGAAGTCACTCATGCTCCAGCTGCCGTTCAGGGCGAAGGTCTCGGTGTCCAGCGCCGCGGAAGACTGCTGCTGCAGCTGGTTGCCATCGGCAGAACCCAGACCGACCATCGGGCTGATGGACAGCCAGCTGTCGCCCAGCTTGGTGGCGTAAGTGGCACCGGCTACCTGGCCGCTGATCAGCTGGGTGAAGCCCAGAGACTGACCGGCAACGTCGCCCTTGCTGTCGATGTCGCTATCGGTGTGGAACACGGTGGACCAGGCGCTCAGGCCTTCGCTGCGGCCGTATTCGCTGGCGTTGGCGGATCGCTCACCGGCGAAAATGGCAGAAGCGGAACGCAGCCAGAAGCTCTCGGCCAAGTGGGATACGGAGCTTGCCGCAGCACCCAGGTGAGACAGGCCCGCGGTGTAGGCGATGACCCAGTCACCGTTGCCATCCTGCTGCATTTCTGCATTCAAGATGGTGTCGGCGAATTCGCCACCGACGGCAGTCAATACCAGATCACCCATGTCGGTGTTGCCGTTGATGTCGAGTACGGCACCGGTGGTGATTTCACCTTTGCCCTGCTCCAGCACATTCATGGCCACGCCCAGGCTGGACGGAGCGCGGGAAGTGCCGCTGGTGTTGCTGGAGACTGCCGTCAGGTCGCCGTTGATCACGATCTTGTCGTGAGCAGTGTTGCTGACGTCTACCAGGAACAGACCATTTTTGCCCTGAACGGTGGTGAAGTTCACATCGCCGTTGATGGTCAGGGTATCGCCGGCTTCGCCGTTGACACTGGAGATGGTCACGTAGCTGTCGCCGCTGGAATAGTTGTCCATGCGGCCAGAACCCAGCTCGATGACGTTGTCGCCACTGAACAGGATATCGCCGAAGACGTTGCGGAAGAGGTTGTCACCTTCGCCCAGGTCAATCTTGTCATCGGTCAGGATCATGGTACCGGCGCCAACCAGGTAGCCGTTTTCATCCACCTGAACCCCGTTGTACAGGATGTCATCGCCCGCACCGCTGCGGATGGAACCCGCAATATTGCCGCGGTTGAGGATCTGGGTGTTGAAGTCTTCGGTGGACTTGATGGCGTAGCCTTCGTCACCGGAGACACTGATGTTGCCATAGTTGATCACGGTGCCTACCAGCTCGCCGACAACGTTGCCGTTCTCGTCAACCTGGCGGATACCGGCGGAAGACAGCTGGATACCCACGGAATCTTCGCCACCGACGATGGTGCCGGTGTTGACGGCCTGGGCCAGGGTGCCGTAGGCCTGCATGCCGATGGATTCATCGCCGACCACAATGGTGCCGGTGTTCTGGGCTGATGAGTAACGGCTGAGCGCCTGCATACCGGTGGAGTTGTCGCCGGTTTCCACCATGCCCTGGTTTACCGCCGTGGCCTGGATATGACCTTGCGCAACGATACCCGCCGCGTTATTGCCAACAGAGATGCTGCCGTCTGCGCCCTGGATACTGGCGGCGTAGAAGGCACCGGAGAACATGCCGGCCACTTCGTCGCCGCCGGTGATGCTGCCCTTGTTGTACAGGGTGGCCGCCAGACCTTCGTTGAGCAGGGTGCGCATGCCGGCTGCAATTTGGACTTCGGAATTGCTGAGCATGCTGCCGCTGCCGATGTTGATGCTGCCGCTGTTGTAGCCCAGGGTGATGTAGCCGTTGACCGCCATACCGGAAGAGTGATCGCCGGTGGTGATCACGCCGGTGTTGACCGCAACTGCAGTGGCCTGGTGGTTGAAGTCGTCGGTCATCAGTGCACCGGTGGTGAACACGTTGGACGACACCATGCCGAAGGCGCGGTCACCGGTGGTGATATTGCCGCTGTTCTGCGCCAGGGCATAGGCGTCCCAGCCGCCGGCAGTTACAGAGACGACGCCTGCGGAGCTGGAGCTGTGACTGTAATTGCGGAACTCGATCTCGTTGGCATCGAGCAGGTGGCCGCTACCGACGGTGACATTACCCTCGTTGATGACATAGCTGGAGCCGTGCCAGCTGTAGGAGGCGATACCGTTGGCGGTGTTGCCAGCATTGACGTCACCGGAGTTCAGGATGAAGTGGTCGGCAAGGCCTTCGATGTTGTGGTTGTTCACCAGGATGCCGGAAGTCCTGATGGTGGAAGCAGAGTAGGTTCCCGGAGTCATGGCGTGCTGGCCATCGCCTACAGAGATACTGCCCTGGTTTTCCACGATAATGGTGCCGTAACGGGCGGTCGCGTCGATGCCGTGGGAGAAGTCGGACAGACTGATATCACCGGTATTCAGAATACTGATGGTGCTCAGCTCGATGCCGTCAGTGATCTCAATCTTGTTGTATTCCCATACATCTTCAAGCGCGATTTCACCGGCCGCGTAGGCCTCCATGTCGGCTTCGTGGTGGGCAAGGTTGTTGGCGTTGATTTCATCAACCACGTCCTGGCCGTACTGGGTCCACTTGACCGCGCTGCCAAGCAGGTTGGAGCCGATGGCAGACACGTCGATACCGCGGGACCATTGCGCACGGGTGGTCATGGCGCCGTTTTCGTTGTACTCGGTCAGGTGGCTGACGTCGGCCGCATCAATGTTGCCGGAGTTGACGATGGTGACATCACCGTTCTCGAAACCACCGAACATTTCTGCAGTGGTCGCATCAATAGCGCCGCCAGACAGTTCCACGGCGTCCAGGTTGCCGGGGTTAGCCTGTACCTGGATCGCGGTACTGCCGGCACCGTGCAGGTACATATCGCCCTGGTTGTCGATCACGGTTTCACCCACGCCCTGGGTCAGGATGCCCTTGCCGAGAGCGCCGACTTCGATATCGCCGGTGTTCTGGATGGTGGTGGAACCGTTGCCGATGGCGTGGATCGCCGCACCGAAATAGGTGCCGGACATATCGATATCACCGGCGTTGCCGATCACGATATCACCGCGGTCATCGAAGTAGCCGTTGGCGACCCAGTCCACCGTTTCGATGTAGTGCTTGGTGGTGCCGGATTCGTAGTAGCCAGTGGGGCGACCGATAAAGTTCAGGATCGGCTTGTCGTAGGTGTAGTAAATACCTTCCTGCCCGGTAGCAACGACTCGGTCAGTGGGCAGACGCTGGGTGGTGGAGTTGTGGTCGATGGTAGTTTCGCCATCGCGGCTGGTAAGGCCGTTTTCAACCAGGTTCGCGTCTGCTTCGCCTTCTTCTACGGTGAAGTAAGGCTTGGGCGGGCAGCCGAAGAAGGGGTTACACGCAGCGCCACCGGTTGCTTTTTCCAGGTTGGTAGCCAGCTGGGCGTTGGTGGACGCATAGATACCAACGCCTCCGATGCCGTCGGCCACATCGATGTCACCGGTATTGGTAATGGCAACGCCAGCACCGGACGGGTTTTTGGCACTGATGGCTACGGAGGCCTCGCCGACGGAAATGCTGCCAGTGTTTTCAATGACAATAACGCTGTCGTTGGTGTCGACGACGTGGGCGTTTACTTCGTAGTCCTTATAGAAGTGACTGTAAGAGGGGGGGGTAAATCTGCCGAAGAAAATACGGCTGGAGTTGTACTCGACCGCGTAAGCGTTTGCGGCGGTGTAATTGTAGGTATGCGCAACTTCGGTCTGAACTTCGCTGGACGCGCTGATGCCGTAAGCCGCATCGCCGGTGTTGATATCACCGCTATTGCTGATGGCGATATCGCCTTCGCCGGTTGCGATATTGATGGCGTGGGAAATATTCCCGGTGGTGATCGCACCGGTGTTGTTGACAACAATGTCACCACTGGTGCTGCTGGCGTTGATACCGGCAGTTGCGATGGTAACTGAGTGGACATCTGCTTCGCTGACGAGAATGACATCTTCGCCAGTAAACATGCCGATGTCAGCGATACCGTCACCGTCGATGTCGATATTGTTCAGTGCGGAATAGCGATCCCGTCCCAGAGCTTCCAGGCCAGCAATGGTGTCGTCACCATCTACGTGCCTCTCTGTGACTTTGGAGTAATAGGTGATGCTCTGGCCGCTGCCGACGGTAATGTCACCGGTATTCTCGATATGGATGCTGCCCGCTTCGGTCTCCGCAGACAGGACGCCGATCACGCCACCTTCAAAGGTGCCTTCAGCCGCAACCAGGATGTTTACTTCATCCAGGGGGCCGGTACCGACCCACTTGTTGTAGTCGGCGCTATCCGAGCTTACGCCCAGATACTCATCAATCTCGTCGAAGCCGACCTTGCGTTCGAACATAACCCGTTCACCAATCGGGTTGCCTTCTTCGTCCAGTTTGACGTAGCTATCGAAGAACTGGCCGCTTCTGTTGCCGCCGGAGCCGATTCTCAAACCGATGTCGTAATAGGTGCGCTCAACACCGTCGGGCAGTTCGATGCCCTCGTCACCGGTTTTGGCGATATCGCCGTTGTTTTCGATGGTGATGGAGCCTTCGGCTTCCACGTTGGCAACGGCTGCGGTGGTGGAGGTCACGACAACGCCGGTAGCGGTGCTGCCTTCGGCAACCACTACGGAGATATCACCGGCAACGATGATCGGGGCACCGGTTTCGGAATCGAGAACTACTTCGCCAGTGGTTTCATCCACCACGGTCATGTCGGCGACGTCGTAGCTGATGGTCTCGTCAAAAGCACCGGTACAGGTAACGCTGTCGCCGGCCATTGGTGCACCGAGCTCGCCTGGGGCACAGGCGATTTCCGCCGCAGCGGCATAGCCGGGCGTGCCGACTGCAATGGCAGTCACCGCAGCAGTAGTGAAGAGGGCCTTGCGAACCGCTGACGTCAGCTCGCTCGGGGTGCCGGGAAAGCCTTTTAATACGGCCATGAAATTATCTCCCCAAGAGGTTGGTTTATTTTTTGTTCTTCCAAAAAAAATTTTTGAGAATCCCAACCATGGATAAAAACATGACAATCAAATCGACGACCAAGGCTTTCCTGTAACAGATTGTATCTGCGCCAAGGTGGGCCGGATATGTGCCACTGAGCACCAAAAAGAAGCATTAAAGCCTGAAAACAAAGGGTTTAAGCGGTAAATTAAAACTATATGACTTATTGTTCTTTTGATGACTATTGTGTCATTTATGGATTAAAAGTATTTCCTAGCATGTATTTAAGCTCCCGCCTATATTGACTATCGACTTTGTATCTTTGTGGAGTTTTGCGCCGGAAGATCCCGATATTTCAGGGGTATGGGGGTGGCGTCGAGCGAGGGCCGTATTACCTGCATACAGCGTAAACCCCAGTGAAGCCTCGATGTCGGGAGGGACAAATTCACGACAGCCGTGTAAAATTTAGCCAGTTTTCACGGGCATTCGACGATACCCGGCGCGTCCATGATCCCGCGTGTACAGCATTCCATTCTGCAGGGCCGTGTCCCTGGGGTTTCCTACAGGTTGTTCATGTATTCCACCAGTTACACTCGCCTGCGAGCCCAGGAGCTCGCCAAATCCACCAAGCCATTCCTCGCCAAGGGCAAAAGCGTAAAGCGCTGTGGCGATTGCCAGATGGGGGAGTTCGCCTGCATGTGTGCATGGCGGCCTGCAGCCGAGAGTGCGGTGGAATTTGTGCTGCTCATGCACCGCAAGGAACTGTTCAAGCCCACCAATACCGGCCGCCTGATTATCGATACCTTTCCCGGAACCCGGGCATATCTCTGGAACAGGCTCGAAGCCCCCGAAGAATTGAAAGCGCTGCTGAATGACCCGGCGCGACAATGCTATGTGGTATTTCCGGCGGACGATTCCGGTACAACGACCAGAAGGGTTGTGCAGAGCCTTCCCGCCACGTCAAAAAAGATCACATTGATTTTATTGGATGGCACCTGGAAGCAATGTAGCCGCATGGTGGGACTCAGCCGCTGGCTGGACGGTGTTCCCTGCCTGAGTCTGCCGGAAACCCTGGTGCGCTCCTATACGGTGAGAGACTCGGGAAAGAGTGACCGCTTCTCGACGATTGAAGCGGCGATCAGTTGCCTGTTACTGGCGGGGGAGGCGGAGCCAGCACAAACCCTGCAGCATTATTTTTCGGTATTTAATCAGCACTATCTGGCGACGCGCGGAGTGTGTACACCGGAGCCGGGTGAGAGCCATGATTTTCTGCAGGGTGTGCTGGAAGCGCGACACTCCAATGCCCATAGCGCCGCCTGATGTTCAAAATATCGTGGAAATCCGATTTGCTCGGAACCACTAACTGTTGAAACCAATAACAGTTAGAACCAATAACTACTGTTGGTAGTGCCCTTACTCAACCAGCTCCACCTCACTCGGTCGCCACTGCTTGTTGAAAAAGGATTCCATTGGGCTGTAAAGGCGCAGAATCGGGAAAAAACTTTTTCCCGGAATGGTCTGGATCCAGTTGCCACGCGCTACGCCATCCGGTTGTGTCGGTGCGAAATATACCGTTATCGATCCATCGGCGGCTGCCTCGGCGGCTGGTGATGGATAGCTCTGGCTGCCCGCACGGGGATAACGCTGTGGTGTATCGAGCATGGAGCGGGTCATGGTGTCATACAGTGTCCAGGACCAGAATTTCTCCGCAGGGATATTTTTTGGCAGCGTAACCTTGTAGGTTTTCGCTCCATCAAAGTAGTTATTGTCGGAATCCGCCATGGTCCACAAATAGGTGGAGCCGATACCGGTCAGCCGCATGGCCATTGCCGGTGTGATTCCGGTAACGCCGTAAAAAAACGCCTGGCGGGCATCCAGTTTCCGGTAACCCGTTGCCGGGAAAGGCTTCACTCCCTCCCTGGTAATCATCGGAATCGGGGTTTCGAACTCGTAGCCGGTCACAAACAGCATGTTCTGCCAGTTGGCGTCGTCGTAGTAAAACCAGGAGCGGTCTCGTGGATTCATGATGAGTGAGCGAGAGGTGGCGTTAGCCACTTTTAGCGCTTCATTGAGAATCTTCTGCATGCGCGCATCCGGCGCAAAGGGTTTGCCTTTAATAATACCGATGGCGGCGACTGGCCCCATCAGTTCCGGGTCCAGCGCGGTCGCCGGTTCCTCCTGCACCACTTCATTCAGCATTTCGAAATACGACATATCATTTGGTGGAATGGTATTCATCACCTTGCCGCTGCCTTCGTGAAAAACGGTTGGCGCGGGTTCGGTAATTTTTCCGAGTCTGGCCTTGCCGGCAAGAAATTCAGCAACGGATGTGCCGACGCCACCGGAATTGTAGGGGTAGACTTTGGTGAACTTGCGGATGCGCTCGGCCACCGGTTTCGGGTCGTTGTTATTTTCCAGAAAGGCGCGAGCAAACCAGACACTGTGAAGGGTGCGCGAATGTGCGATATTGAATCCACCCTCGGGCAGCGGGCCGTCATAATCCGGCGGCACGATCAGATATTTGCCGCCCGCGCCACGATCCGGCCCCGGCATGCCGACATCGATTACCCAGCGGAACCAGGCATCCTGGACCGTGCCGAGCACCTGCGGTGGTACCTCGAGTACCATTGGGCCCTTGCTGAGATCCAGGCTGCCCATCACATAAACGGTATCGGCATTGGCGGTCAGGAACAGCGACTTGGCATCCATCAATTCGGAAAACACAATGACCTCGTTTTCCTTTACGCCGACATCGCGCATGCCTTTGCGCAGCATGTAAATACTTACCCCGCGCAGGTTGTCGGCAAAGGCACGAACTGCATGGGTCAGGTCGAGATTGTCATATACCTTGGTGAGAGTTTCGTCGCTGGGCATGCCATCCTCAAATTCCAGCGTGCCGATACGTGTCTCCACTTTGTCCGGCGTTGTAATGGACGGCGGAATCGCGGCGCTTGATTGGGCGTTAGCGGGAAGCGCAGTGCTCAATAAAATGCCAACGGCAAGGAAAACGGGTAGCTTTTTTAGGGGGTGCATAAGGCGCCACTTTTGCTGAAAGGATTATGAAAAAACTTTAGCAGTTCGCGAAAGTAACTCGGAGGCAAGTAGCGGAAGCTTTTATGTAACAGCTCGTGAAATCCGGCATAGGGGGAGAAACTGGCTATGGTAAATCACGTGTCAGGAGTAAAAACGGCTGTATATTTCACCGGCATTAAGAAATGCCCAGCTCGCTTGCGATCAGGGTGATCGCCTCCCTGGCGCCTGTTGCCATGCTGATGGCATTGGGGTGGGCGGATTGTGATTCTCGGGGATTTATCCGGATCAGGGTGCCGTCGAGATAATCTCCCTGATTGCGCACCGTGGGTATGGCGGTGCCGGCACCGCATTCGATGGTGACCAGGTTGCCGGCGCGTTGCAGCCATTTTTCGTACCTGGCCTGCTGCAATTCCGCGCGTCGGGAATTCCAGTGCCAGTCTCCGAACATCAGGATATTCGGGCGGGCTACGCCGCCGCAGTCTGGGCACTGTGGCATTGCACCGACAGCGAGGCAGCGTTGCTCATCGATGTGAATGCTCTCCTGCTCTGCCTGCCAGATACTGCTGCTGCAGTCCTGTGCGCACTGCAGGTGGTGGATCGAGCCGTGGCACTCGAAGATTTTTTCCGGATCAAATCCCGCCTTTTGATAATGACCATCCACATTGCTGGTGAAGACGAAATAGTCCTTCTGCAGTTGTTCGGCGATCGCCAGCAATAAATTAAACCCGGTGTGCGGCTGTACCTGGCGATAGAGGTTCAGACGATGGCCGTAAAAGCCCCAGGCGCGCTCGGGGTGGTTGTGGAAGTGCTGGGGGTCGGCAATCTCGACAAACGACAGACCGGCATCCGCCAATGCCGGATAAGCGCGCCAGAAGCCTTCATTACCGCGAAAATCCGGCAGCCCGGAGTCCACACCCATACCGGCGCCACCGCTAATCAGGAGGCCGTCGGCCTCGCGAATCGCGGATGCCGCGCGGGCGGCCAATGCTGGTAATTCCACGGTGTGTCCTTTTGGTGGCTTTTGCGGTTTTTCTTTTGCGGATTTTTTATCGAGGGGTTTACTGGCTACCGGTTATACGTAGGGCACCGTGTCTGTATCAGGCCACAGCGCGCCACTGTTTCGGCGAACAGCCCACTTTGCGTTTGAACGCACGGGAAAAGGCCGCCAGTTCCGAGTAGCCGAGTATATCTGCGATGTCGCTCAGGGGCAGGGTGGTATTGCGGATGTATTTCATCCCCAGCTGAATCCGGATTTTGTCTGAGGCCTCGCGGAAATTGGTACCGAGTTCCTCGTGCAATCGGCGATGCAGGGTACGCCGTGACATATCCAGTGCCGCGGCCACATGGTCCAGCGAAAGGGTTCCCTGTTCGATGGCTTCCCGGGTGGTGTTCTGGAAGGTAGCTGCAAAGCCGCCCGCCAGTGACTGTTCGCTGATTTCAAGTGCCGACTTGAGCTGTCCGTAGTCGGAGCAGCCGGACACACCTTTGTCGCCGTTGGTTCTTTGCAAAAGTTCACTGGGAAAACACAGGCAGGAAAACTCCTGGCCGAACAGGACCGGGCAGCGGAAGAACTGCTTGTACGGCCGCACATCTTCCGGCTGTGCATGGTCGAACTGGACGCGGCTGGGCAGCCAGCCTGGTCCCAGCAATTGCCGGAGAATATTAAAGCCCAGCCCGACGGACAGCAGATGTTTCTGTTTAAGGTCCGGTGCGCCTTCGAGATCCACCGCGACCCGCCAGGTGGCAATCTCTTTCTCAACCTCGCAGATCGCCCGCGCGCCGTTGATATGCACCTTGAGATGGTCGCCGATATCGGCAATAGCCTGGCCAACCGTGGGGGCCTCGGCAGCGACGGCGCCAAGTAGCCCCATGGTGGTCAGCGGCTGCCTGCGCGCTACCAGCAGACCAAAGTGCGGCGTGCGGGTAGCCTCCGCCAACCTGTTCAGGGTATTGATCAGTGCGATATAGGGAATGCGGGCGTCGGGGTTGTACTCGCCTGCCGGTGGCAAGCCATTGCTACGAAAAATCGGTTCCGGGTCGACACCGAGTTCAAGCGCGCTTTCACGGATACCATCGAAGGAGGCGAGTCGAACGGAATGGGTGGTCATACGCGGCAAAACCTGTACCTGCATCTTCTCTTCTGCGTCGGAGCAAAATGCGCGCAGTGGCGAAAGGAGTCAAGTCTTGCCGGTCACGCTTCAGCCTGCGACCGGCTCGTCAGTGGTGGCTGTATCTGTCGCGG